>NZ_JAURWA010000073.1 GCF_030655195.1 Patulibacter sp.
CGACGGGCCCCGCACGGGGCCCGTCGTGCGTCCCGGGGCGGCTGCGTCCGTGGCGCGTCGCCGGGCACGTAGGGTCTCGCGCATGGACGGCGCGCCCGTGGCCCCGCTCGAGCGGGACGCGGAGCACCGCGCCCTCCGGGAGGCCCTGGTCCGGGCCGCCGCGGGCACCGGCGGGCTGGTCCTCGTCGAGGGGCCCGCCGGCATCGGCAAGACCACGCTCCTCGAGACCGCACGGGACGACGCCCGCGATCTGGGTCTGCGCGTCCTGACCGCCCGCGGCGGCGTCCTGGAGGCCGACCTGCACCACGGCGTCGTCCGTCAGCTCTTCGAACGCGCGGTCCTCGGCACGGACGCGGAACGGCGGGCCGGATTGCTCGCCGGGCCCGCGGCGCCCGCGGCGGCGCTCTTCGCCGGCGCCGCGACGCCCGCCGACCCCGGCCCGCTCCACGATCCGGCCCTGGACCTGCTCCACGGCCTGGGGTGGTTCGTGGCCCACCTGGCCGACGACGGCCCGCTCGCCCTCGTCGTCGACGACGCGCACTGGGCGGACCCGTCGTCGCTCCGGGCCCTGGTCTTCCTCGCACGGCGCCTCGACGAGCTGCCGGTGGTCCTGCTGGTCGGGACACGCGAGCCCGAGCCGGGACCGGCGGAGGCCCCGCTGCGCGAGCTGCAGGCCCTCGCGGGGGCCGCGGGCCTGCGCCCGGGCCTCCTCTCGGCCGCGGGCGTCGGCGCCGTGCTCTCCCGGGCCTTCGGCGGCCGGGACGCACCGCCGGAGCTCGCGGCGGCCTGCCTGGAGGCCACCGGGGGCAACCCGTTCTTCGCGACCGAGCTGGCCGCCGAGCTGGCGGGATCGCACGACGCCCCCGGTGACGTCCGGATCGCCGCCGTCGCGCGCACCGGCCCGTCGGCCGTCCGCCGGTCGCTCCTGCTGCGCCTGGGCCACCTGGGGCCCGACGCCCGGGACGTCGCCCGCGCGCTCGCCGTCCTCGGGGGCGAGGCCCCGCTCGGGCGCGTCGCGGGGGTCGCCGGGCTCGACGCCGCCCGGACCGCGACGGCCGCCGGGTCGCTCGCCCGTGCCGGCCTCGCCGACGCGGGCATCCCGGTGCGGCTCCTGCACCCGCTGGTCCGCGCGGCGATCAGCGAGGACACGCCGGCCCCGGAGCGCGCCGCCGCCCACCGACGGGCCCTCGAGGCCCTGACGGCCGAGGGGGCGACGGACGAGGAACGGGTGCCCCACGCGCTGGGGGCCACGCCGACCGGGGATCCGGCGGTGGCCGGGCTCCTCGCGCGGACCGCCGACCGGGCGCTGCGCTCGGGCGAACCGGCGTCCGCCGCGGTCCAGCTGGACCGGGCGCTGGCCGAGCCGCCGGCGAGCGAGGACCGTGCCGCGGTCCTCGCGGCGCTCGGGCGGGCGGAGGTCCGCAGCGGGCTGTTCGCCGACGGGATCGCCCGCCTCGAGCAGGCGGTCGCCCTGACGGGCGATCCGACGGCCCTGGTCGCGGCCCACCGGGACCGCGCGTTCGCGGCCTTCGCGGGGCGCGGCATGCGCGTCGCGCGGGCGACGGTGAAGGCCGCCGCCGAGGACCTCACGGCCCGGGGTGCCGGCGACGACGCCCTCCAGCTCGAGGCCGACCTGGCGCTGCTGGCGTGGCTCTCCGGGCAGCCCCACGGCCTCGAGCTGCGTCGGCACGACGGCCTGGCGGGAGCGACCCGGGCCGAGCGGACGGTCCTGGCGCTGCTCGCCCAGGACGAGCACGCCGCGGGTGCTCCCGCCCCGGTGGTCGTGGAGCTGGCCGAGCGGGCGCTCGGCGGCGGGCGCCTGATCCACGAGGACTCCGCGGAGGCGCTGCACTGGTACATGGCCACCTACGCGCTCCTGACCTGCGAGGCGCACGACGCGGCGGCCCGCACCATCGAGGAGGCGCTGGCGGACGGACGGCGGCGCGGATCCGCGTTCGCGCGCGCGGGGGCGCTCGGCACCCGTGCGGTCCTCGCCCTGAACCAGGGCCGTCCCCGGGACGCGGAGGCCGACGCGCTCGCGGCCGCCGGAGGTGCGATCCCACCGGTCATGGTGCCCGTCAACGCCGCCTACGTCGTCCTCGCGCTGACCGACCAGGGAGACCTCGACGGCGCGGAGCGGGAGCTCGTCCGCGGGGGGCTGACGGCGGGCCCGGGCGGCCCGACCGTCATGCGCTGGATGCCGTGGGCACGGTTGCGGCTGCGGGAGGCCCAGGGACGACCGGAGGACGTCGACGCCGACGTCGCCCCGCTGCGGGAGGACGACGAGGCGGGACGCCCGATGCGGGCCCTCGCCTGGCGCGCGCTGCAGGCCCGCGTCCTCGCCCGCGACGGCAGGGCGGACCGGGCCCGCGGTCTGGCCGAGGAGCACCTCGCGTGGGCCCGGAGGTGGGGCCGGCCGGCGGCGCTGGGGGTCGCGCTTCGCGCCTCGGCGCTGGCCGGTGGACCCGAGGGACGGATCGACGGGCTGACCGACGCCGTGTCGATCCTCGCCGGCTCGGACTCCCGGACCGAGGAGGCGCGGGCGCGCACCGACCTCGGGATCGCGCTGCTGCGCGCCGGCCGGCGACGGGACGGGCGGGCGGCGCTCGAGGCGGCCCTCGAGACGGCGCTGGGGTGCGGCGCGCGCGGCGTCGCGCTCGTGTGCGCGGACGAGCTCGCGGTGGCCGGGGCCCCCGCGGGCCGTCTGCGCTTCGACGAGCTGACCCCGTCGGAGCGTCGGGTCGCCGAGCTCGCGTCGGGCGGGTCGACCAACCGCGAGATCGCCCAGGAGCTCTTCGTGACGCCGAAGACGGTGGAGAACCACCTCACGCGCGTCTACGCGAAGCTCGGCGTGCACTCCCGCCGGGCCCTCGCTGGCGCCCTCTGAGCCGACCGCAGCCGGCCCGGGGTCGACCCCAGGCCGGCGGGGGGGACGGGCCGGCCCAGGGACGAGCGACACCGGTCCGGGGGCCGCCCGGGGACACGGACGGGGATCGACGGGGTCTCGGCGGGATCGACGGGTCGCAGCGGGGGGGGACGAAGACAGGGGGGTCATCCCTCATGTCGCGGGGGGCCGGCGGGCGCAGAGTGCGTCCTGTGCCCGACACCACCCCGATCCGCCTCGAGTGCGAGATCGCGTCGTTCGACCCCCTCCACGGACGGGTGACCGGCGCGACCGGCCGCAGCGTCGCGTTCCGGGGATGGGTCGAGCTCGCAGCGGCCCTCTCGGCCGCCGCGGCGGGCACGCCCCCGACCACCACCCCGCAAGAGGAGCACCCCAATGACCACTGAGTCCCCCCGCCGTCGTCGCCCGCAGGCCGCCACCGTCGTCTCGTGCGTCGCGTTGTTCGCCGCCGTCGGCGGCACCGCGACCGCCGCCAGCATGATCACCGGCGCGAACATCAAGAACGGCACCGTGACGGGTGCCGACGTCAAGAGCTCGACGCTCACCGGCGCCGACGTGAAGAACCGGTCGCTGACCGCCTCCGACCTCTCCGCGTCGACGGTCGCCGCGCTGAAGGGCGCCGCGGGCAGCTCCGGCGCCGCGGGCGCCACGGGACCCGCGGGCGCCGTGGGCGCGACCGGTCCAGCCGGCGCGACGGGCCCCAAGGGTGCCGACGGCGCCACGGGCCCGGTGGGGCCGGCCGGCCCCGCCGTCCTGCCGAAGGCCTATCGCGGCGTCGCCCCCGACGTGAACATCCCGGCCAACACGGCCGACTCGGTGGTGCTGACCAAGGCGGTGCCGGCCGGGTCCTACCTGGTCACCGCGAAGCTCACCTTCGCGACGCAGAGCGGGACCGACCTCGTCGCGTGCGAGCTCGTCAACGGCCTCACCGTCGTCGACGAGGCGAAGATGCGCCCGACGGCCAGCGCGGAGTCGCGGATGCCCGCGTCGCTCCAGGCCGTCGTCACCGTCGCCGGTCCCGGCTCCCTGCGGATCCGGTGCACGACGCAGTCCGCCGTCGGCAACGCCAGCGACCTCCAGCTGGCCGCGATCCCGGTCGGCGAGATCGACTGACCCGGCCCGGGCGTGCGGCGCCCGCGACCGACGGGCCCCGCACGGGGCCCGTCGTGCGTCCCGGGGCGGGTGCATCCGTGGCGCGTCCCCGCTCCGTGACACCGATCACCCGACTGTCGCAGCTTGGTGGATGCAGGCATTTCCCGACGACCGGCGCACGCGCATCGCCGACGTGCTTGCGCAACGTCGACGCATCCAGTTCCGGGTATGCGCCGTTACTGCTGACATGACCAACCTGAACTTTCGCGGCTCCCTCTTCACCCGCACCATCCCGGCCCTCGCCGTCTCCGGCGTCCTCGCCTTCGGTGTGACGGCCTGCGGCAGCGACGACGATTCCGACTCGGCCAGCTCCACGAGCACGGCGGCCCAGACGGCCGACGCCAACAAGCCCGCGGCCGAGGTCGCGGACACGACCGGCGGCGTCACGCGCGTCACGCTGGACTCCGGCTTCGTCGAGGCCCTGACCTCGCTGAAGGTCACGCCCGGCCCGGTCGGCGACGCGAAGATCAGCACCAGCGGCGTCGCGAGCTTCCCGATCACCGGCGGCAGCGTCAAGTACTACACCCCCGACGGCCCGGTCCAGCCGTTCGTGCAGGGCGAGCTCGACCACGACGGCTCGGGCCTCTCGCTCACCGCCGGCGGCAAGAAGGTCGAGCTGACCGACTTCGTCATCGATCCGGGCGCCTCCGTCCTGACCGGCAAGGTCTCCGTCGACGGCGAGGTCGCCGCCGAGTCCGCTCCGCTGTTCTTCCTCGACGGCCGCACGCTGAAGGCCCTGCGCCTCGCCTCCAACGACACGAAGGCCATCCTCGAGGGCACGACGGTCAAGCTGAAGCAGGAGGCCGCCGACCTCCTGAACAAGACGTTCGGCATCGACGCCCTCAAGGGCGGCCTCGTCATCGGCGTCGCGAAGATCACGGTCCCGGTCAAGTAGCACCGGTCCACGAGCCGCCCGCGAGGGCGGCACCGCGGCAGACCACGCCGCCGTCGGGTTCGTCCCGGCGGCGGCGTTCGTCGTTCCGGACCGCCGGGACCCCGTCCGGAAGGGCCCGCCCCGAGGGTCCGGTACGGTGACCCTAAGTCCCGCTGCCCGCCCATCCCGACGCCGACGGCGCGGGGGAGGGTGGGCCCGCCGGGCGTGCCCGCGCTCCCCATCCCTCGAGGACCCATGGCCGACTCCTCCGCCCCCGCCCGCCCCGCCCGCCAGGCGATCCGCACCGTCGTCTCCCGGGTCGACCGCGTCTCGGACCACCTGCTCCGGGTCGTCCTCGGCGGCCCCGGCCTGCAGGGGTTCCCCGCCGGGGCGTTCACGGACCACTACGTGAAGCTGCTCTTCCCGCCGCCCGGTGCGCCCTACGGCCCGGACTTCGACGTCGCCGAGGTGCGCGCCACGCTGCCCCGGAGCCAGTGGCCGCGGACCCGCACCTACACCGTCCGCGAGTGGGACCCGGAGCGTACGGAGCTGACCGTCGACGTGGTGCAGCACGGCGACGCCGGCCTCGCCGGCCCTTGGGCCGCCGCCGCGCGGCCCGGGGACGTCCTGCAGCTCCTCGGACCCGGCGGTGCCTACGCCCCGGACCCGGAGGCCGACTGGCACCTGCTGGTGGGCGATGCGTCGGTCCTGCCGGCGATCGCGGCCTCGCTCCGGCGGATCCCGGCGGGCGTGCCGGTCCATGTCGTGGCCGAGGTCCACGACGAGGCCGAGCAGCAGGAGCTGCAGAGCCCCGGGGACCTCACGACCACCTGGGTGCACCGGGGGGACGCCGGGGCGCTCCCGCCCTCCGACGAGCCGCTGGTCGTGGCGGTGCGGGAGCTCGAGTTCCCAGACGGCCGCGTCCATGCCTTCGTCCACGGCGAGGCCGTCGCGGTCCGCGAGCTGCGCCGCCATCTGCTCGCCGACCGCGGGATGCCCCGTCAGGACGTCTCGATCTCGGGCTACTGGAAGCGCACCCTCGACGAGGACGGGTGGCAGTCGTCGAAGGCCGAGTGGAACGCCGAGGTCGAGGCCGACGTCTCCTGAGCACCCGGTCGGCTACGCTCCCGTAGGAAGAGCGCGCGGGCGGTGATCGCTCCGCCGCCCCACGTCACACAGTTGACAGTTGTGCACTGAGACGGTTCAGTGCATGCCGACCATGCAGAACCCCGTCGCGCCGCCCCTGCCCTCCCGACCCGCCCTGCTGCGCGGGTCGGCCCGCCTCGCCGAGGTCGAAGGTCTGACCGCCTGGTCGCTCGACGCCCAGGCCCGCGCCGTCACCCGCAGACGTGAGCTGGGGCGCGAGGCCGAGCGGCTCTCCGCACCACGGGTGTGGCCCGACACGATCGGCTCCCTGGCGTCGACGACCTGGCGCGTCGCCCGCGCTGCGGCACCGGACGCCCCGTTCGCCCTGCTCGCCGCCGCGGCCGCCGCGACCGGCCTGCCCGTCGCACCGCCCTCCGCGGCCGGCGGGACGATCGAGCGGGCCGACCGGCTCGTGCGGGCCGGGGGACCCGCCTACGTCAAGCTCGGGCAGTTCATCGCCAGCGCGCGCGGGCTCCTGCCCGACGAGTGGGTCGACGCCTTCGCCTGGTGTCGCGACGAGGCCACGCCGATGGAGCCCGGAGCCGCGGAGGAGGTCGTCCGCCGCGAGCTCGGCAGCCTCGACGCCTTCGAGTCCTTCGACGCCGAGCCGCTCGCCGCCGGCTCGATCGGCCAGGTCCACCGCGCGGTCCTGCGCGACGGGACGCCGGTCGTCGTCAAGGTCCGGCGCCCCGGCCTGCGCCGCGCGTTCCGCTCGGACATCGAGACGCTCGCGCTGGTCTGCGCCGCCGCCGACCGGGTCCACCAGGGGGTCCGGGTCGCGAACCTGCCGGGTTTCGTGACGCTCTTCGCGCAGCTGACCCTCGAGGAGCTCGACTTCCGACTGGAGGCCGCCAACCTCGTCGAGAGCGTCGCGGTGCTCGAGGACCTGGGGGCCGACGACGTCCGGGTCCCACGGCCGTTCCCGGCCCTGACCACCGAGCGGATGCTGGTGATGGAGCACCTCCCCGGGGTGTCGTACGCCCGCCTGCCGGCCGACGCCCTGCTCGACGGCGCCGGTGACCGGCTCTTCGCCGCCGGGGTCCGCGGCGTGCTCGAGGCGACGATCGTCCACGGGCTGTTCCACGGCGACCTCCACGCGGGCAACGTGCTCGTCGACGGCGACCGCTTCTCGATGGTCGACTTCGGGATGTGCGGGCGGCTCGACGCCGCGCAGCGGGCCGGTCTCGTGCGCTTCCTGCTCGGCTTCGCGGCCTCCGACGCGCGGGCGCAGGTCGAGGCCATGCGGACCTTCGGCGCGATCACGGAGGACGCCGACGTCGAGCAGCTCGTCGCCCGGCTGCAGGCGGACCTCTCGCGGCTCGACGAGCGGGCAGACGGCCAGATCACCTTCGACCGGCTCGGCGAGACGCTCGGTCAGCTGCTGCGGACGCTGGCCGCGGGCGGGTTCCGGATGCCGAAGGAGCTCGTCCTGTTCTTCAAGAACCTGCTGTACCTGTCGGGCTTCGCCGCCGCGGTGGCCCCCGACGCCGACGTCCTGGCGGTCGTCACCGGCATCCTGGCCGACCTCTTCTCGCGGGACGGCGGCGCGCTCGCGGCCGGGCTCGTGCCGACCGCCGAGTAGCGCGGCTCCGGGGAGGGCGCCCCGTCGACCCGGCCCGTCTGCTCAGCGGCGGGCCATCGCGGAGACCACGACGGGACCGAGATCGCGCGGCCCCAGGGCGGTGCGCCCGCCGAGCACGTCGTAGCCGAGTCGCTCGACCCGGTCGAGGACGCGGCCGTAGACCGCCCGGGCCAACCGCATGCCGCGCCGCATCGACGAGGGCACGTGCTGCTCGACCTCGACCGTGTCGGCGAACAGCCGCCGCGCGCGGTCGACGTCGTGGGCGATCCGGGCGCGGAGCGCGGGGGAGGCGACGCCGTGGCGCAGGTCGTCCTCGTCGAGACCGGGCAGGTAGACGCGGTCCATCAGCCAGTCCTCGCGGACGTCGCGCACGAAGTTCGTCAGCTGGAACGCGACCCCGAGGCGGGCCAGCGGCTCCGTGCCCTCCTGCCGCGCGCCGAGGAGCGGCGCCATGAGCCGACCGACCGTCGCCGCGCTGCCGTCCATGTACCGGTCGAGCTCGGCGTCGTCGGCGATGCGGACCCGGTCGTCGCAGTCGATCCGCATCGACCGCATGTAGGTCGTGAGCAGGTGGAGCGGCAGGTCGTGGCGACGCCCGGCGTCGGCGAGCGCGGCGAGCACGGGGTGACCGGGCGGGCGACCCTCGACGCTCGCGTCCAACGCCGACTGCCACGCGTCCAGCGCGGCTCGACGCGTGGTCGGGTCCGACGCGCGGCCCCGTCCGTCGACGATCTCGTCCGCGCCGCGGAGGAACCCGTAGAGCGCGTGGACCGCGGGACGCGTCCGGCTGGGGAGCCGCGCGGTGGCCACGAAGAACGTGGGGTCGTGGCGACGCTGCATGCGCCGGCACCGGTCGTACGCGGCGACGACGGCCGCGTCGGGATCGACGGCCGTGGGGGGGACCTGCGGAGCTGTGCGAGTGATCACTGGCCCCCATCGTCCCAGCGCGGGCGGGCGGACACAACGTCCTGGTGCATCGGACGCGCGTCACCGGGCTCGGGAGCCACCGCCGACGCCGCCCGGAACACCCTGGCCATCGCCGACCGCACGGCGTACGCTGGACCCATGTGCAGGAACATCCGCACCCTCCACAACTTCGAGCCCGCCGCGACGGACGACGAGGTGCGGGCCGCCGCACTCCAGTTCGTCCGGAAGGTGAGCGGTTCGACCTCGCCGTCGCAGGCCAACGAGCAGGCCTTCGCCCACGCCGTCGACGAGGTCGCCCGGATCACCGAGGAGCTCCTGGCCTCACTGGTGACGGCGGCGCCGCCGAAGGACCGCGAGGTCGAGGCCGCGAAGGCCCGCGCCCGCAGCCAGAAGCGCTTCGCCGCGTAGTCCGGGCTCAGAGCGGCAGGCGGGCCACGGCCAGCCAGTTGCCCCCGTGCGTCGTGCGGAGCGTCGCGCGTCCCGACGCGTGCTCCACGCAGCGCCGGATCGCCGCCTCCTCGCGGGGCCCCGGCACGAGGGGCTTCGGCCGGTCGCCGGCGGGGAGGGTCTGGACGCCCAGGACGAGCGCACCGTCCTCGGTGCGGATCCGCACGTGCACGCGCTGATCCGACGCCGCGCACCGCGACAGCACGCCGACGATCTGCGCCAGGACGAGGTAGGCGGCGCGGTCCACCGCCGCCGGGACCTCGTCCGACGTGGTGCGGTCGGAGACGCGGACCGCGTGCCCCTGCCGCGTCAGCCCCGCGAGCAGGCGTCCTGCGTCCGCCAGACCCGGAGGGCCGGCCGGCGCGTCCTCGTGCCGGGCCTCGGACGGGACGGCGACGTCGGAGGGGCCGGCGGCCGGAGCGCCCGTCGCCCGGGACCGGCGCGATCGCAGGCGGGCGAGCCTGCCGGGGGCGAGTCTCGCGGTCGTGGGGTCCGGGTCCATGGAGGAGGTATCGGTCCGGTACCGGGTCGACTTGAATCTGAGACGACATCGATACGTCCGGGTGTCCGAGGGTACCGCTCGTCCGGCGGGGCGCCGCCGGTTCCCGGCCGCCCCGGGGCCGCCCTTCCGGCGGCCGCGCCCGTGACCCGGTGTGCCCGTCGGCGCCGTGCGGGGTACCCGGTCTGGACGGCGCCTCCCCGCTGTGCCCGACGACGCCCGGCCGCTCGCGCTGCCGGTCCGGTCGAGCCACGGTGGTCGGCCGTCGCCCGACCGACCTCCCGCCCACCGTGCACGCGACTCCGACCACGACCGGGCCTTCGGCCCGCCGCGCATGAAGCAGCTGACCTACCGCGCGACGATCGGCGGTGAGCACCTCGTCATCCGCTTCGCACGGGGCGAGTTCGAGACGGTCGACCCGTCCGAGGCCATGCTCGACGACCCGCCCCGGTGTGCCGGGGCCGCGGGGGCGCACGCCTGGTACGCCGTCGTCCTGGCGTGGCACCGGCGCGGCGACCACGGCGTCCGCTGGCACCGCGACGTCGTGCGCGAGATCGTGGGTGACGCCCGGCGGCGCTGGGCCGACGGGGCGGAGGCGCACCAGCGCCATCCGATCCACGTCTTCCAGGACGCCGCGAGGGAGAGCGCCGAGCGGCACTACCCGCCGCCGGCGCCGCGCGCGGCGGTCGAGGTCGAGCTGCCCCCGGCGCTGCGCGGCTCGCTCCTGCGTCCGCCCGCCCGCCGCCTCCGCTGACCCGCGACGGCCGGGTCGGCCCGTGGCTCAGCGGTCGCCGCGGCCCGGTCGGCCGTGGCGCGTGATCGCCAGGCCGGTCAGGGGACCCTCGGGCGCCGGAGTCATCGTCTGCAGGCGGCCGTGGAAGGCGAACGCGACCCGGTCGGCGTGCGACTTCGCCTGCTCGGCCCGCGGCCCGGCGAAGAGCTCGTCGACCGCGGCGTGCCAGAGGAGCAGCCAGCGCTGGAAGTGGCCGGCCCGCAGCTGCACCTGCGCGTTCAGCGTCGCGTGGGGGTGGAACGCGCCGCCGCTGTAGGACCGTGCCCCCAGCAGGATCGTCTCCCAGAACGACGCGATCGTCGGCACGTGCGCCTCGAGGTCCAGTCGGGCGACGTCGGTGAAGATGAACCCGATGATCGGATCCGTCAGCGCGCGGCCGTAGAACGCCCGCACGAGGCGCTCGCAGTCGGCCCGGTCCTCGATGTCGTGCAGCGCGGCGATGACGCAACGATGGCAGGCCGCGCCGTCGGGCCGCCCGCCCGGGGGACGCAGGCCGGCATCCGCCCCGTCGTCGTCCGATGAGTTCGGGGCGCGACGGCGGTCCTCGGGACATGAGCACGACTCCCACCACCCCGTCCACCCTGCAGAGCATCGGCGTCGCGATGTTCGCCGTCGCCGACCAGGACGCCGCGATCGCGTTCTACCTCGAGAAGCTCGGCTTCGAGCTGCGCAACGACACGACCTTCGGCGAGGACGGAGCGATGCGCTGGGTCGAGGTCGCCCCGCCGGGCTCCGTGGCGCGCCTGGCGCTGAACCCGCCGATGGGCGGGAAGGTCGGGGGGTCGACCATCGGCGTCGAGACCCCCGACGTGCCGGCGGAGCACGCGCGCCTCGCGGCGCTCGGCCTGGACGTCGGCCCGACGCCGCAGGCCGTGCCGGGCGCACCCCTGCTGTTCATGATGCTCGACCCCGACGGCAACCACATCGCCGTGGTCGAGGCACCGCCGGCGGCGTAGGCGCCGCCGGCCTCGTCGGCCCGGCGGGCCGACGAGGGCGTCCGGCGACGAGGACGTCCGGGCTAGTACCGGGCGCGGCGGGGCCGGCGGCTCAGGGCACGGGCCCGCACCGCGAGCGCCCGCGGGCCCCGGCGTTCTGGGACGACGTCCTCGGCGGCGGCCTCGACCGTCGCCCCGAGGACCGACCACGCGGCACGCAGGCGCACCCGCTCCTCGGCGTCGGGCTCCGCCTCGACGAGCTCGGCGACCCGCTCGGCGATCCGGCGGGACGCGGGCAGGGTCTCGTCCGGGGTGACGGGGGCGGGCGCGAGCACCCCGGCGGCCTCGCGGCCCAGCGGGGTGGGGGAGACGGTGAGGTGGTCTCCGGCGTCCGTCGTGACGGCGATCAGGCCCTGCATCCGCAGCGGGGTCAGCTCCTCCCGGGTCGGAGGCGCGACGTCGCAGGGCCACGACAGGTCCGCGGCCCGGTGGTCCCCGGCCGCGACGCGGATCGACTCCCGCGGGGCGCGGCCGTCGCCCGGATCGGCGTCGCAGGCCCGCACGACGCAGCGCAGGAGGGCCCGCGAGCGGTCCGACAGGACGATGGAGTCGAGCACGGTCCCGACGCTAGTGCCCCCGGTGTGCTCTTCGGGTGATGGGCGTGTGAACGTCACCCTCCGGGCGGCAACCGCGCCGCGCCGGTCAGCCGCCCACGTAGGCGGCGAGGTGCTCGCCCGTCACCGTTGAGCGGGCGTCGACGAGGTCGGCGGGCGTGCCCTCGAAGACGACCCGTCCGCCGTCGTGGCCGGCCCCGGGCCCCAGGTCGACGATCCAGTCGGCGTGGGCCATCCCGGCCTGGTGGTGCTCGATGACGATGACGGACGTGCCCGTGTCGACGAGCCGGTCCAGGAGCCCCAGCAGCTGCTCCACGTCGGCGAGGTGCAGGCCGGTGGTGGGCTCGTCGAGGACGAGGATCCCGCCCTTCTCGGCCATGGTGGCGGCCAGCCGCAGGCGCTGGCGCTCGCCACCCGACAGCGTCGTGAGCGGCTGGCCCAGGCTCAGGTAGCCCAGCCCGACGTCGTCCAGCCGGGCGAGGATCCGCTGCGCGGCGGGCAGCTTCGCGGGACCCGAGCCGAAGAAGCGGGCCGCCTCGGCGATCGGCATCGCCAGCACCTCGCTGATGTCCCTGCCGCCGAGCCGGTACTCGAGCACCTCGGGCTGGAACCGCTTGCCCTCGCAGTCCTCGCACGGCGCGGAGACGCCGGCCATGACGGCCAGGTCGGTGTAGATCACGCCCGCGCCGTTGCACGTCGGGCACGCACCCTCGGAGTTCGCGCTGAAGAGCCCGGGCTTGACCCCGTTCTCCTTCGCGAACGCCTTGCGGATCGGCTCCAGAAGCTTCGTGTAGGTGGCGGGGTTGCTCCGGCGCGAGCCCTTGATGGCGCTCTGGTCGACGGCGACGACGTCGTCGCGCCCGACGAGCGACCCGTGGATCAGCGAGCTCTTGCCAGAGCCCGCGACGCCGGTGACGACCACGAGGACGCCGAGCGGGACGTCGACGTCGACGTCCTGCAGGTTGTGGGCGTCGGCGCCGCGGATCTCGACCGCTCCCGTCGGCGACCGGACGGCCGGCTTCAGGGTCGCCCGGTCGTCGAGGTGCCGTCCGGTGAGGGTGCCGCTCACGCGCAGCCCGTCGACCGTGCCCTCGAAGACGATCTCGCCGCCGGCGGTGCCGGCCCCCGGGCCGATGTCGACGACGTGGTCGGCGATCCCGATCGCCTCGGGCTTGTGCTCGACGACGAGCACGGTGTTGCCCTTGTCGCGCAGGCGCAGCAGCAGCTCGTTCATGCGGGCGATGTCGTGCGGGTGCAGGCCGATCGTCGGCTCGTCGAAGACGTAGGTGACGTCGGTCAGCGACGAGCCGAGGTGCCGGATCATCTTCGTCCGCTGGGCCTCGCCGCCCGACAGGGTGCCGGTGGGCCGGTCCAGCGACAGGTAGCCCAGGCCGATCTCGTCGAACGAGCCCAGGGTGTCCCGCAGGGACGCGAGCAGCGGGGCGACCGACGGCTCGTCCAGACCGCGCACCCAGACGGCGAGCTCGCTGATCTGCATGGCGCAGGCGTCGGCGATGCTGACCCCGTCGATCTTCGCCGAGCGTGCGCCCTCGTTCAGCCGCGTGCCGTCGCAGTCCGGGCACGGGGTGAAGGTGATCGCTCGGTCCACGAACGCCCGGACGTGCGGCTGCATCGCCTCGCGGTCCTTCGACAGGAACGACTTCTGGATCGAGGGGATCAGCCCCGCGTAGGTCAGGTTGATCCCCTCGACCTTGATCTTCGTCGGCTCCTTGTGCAGGAGGTCCGCGAGCTCCGCGTCGGTGAAGTCGCGGATCGGCCGGTCCGTCGGGAAGAAGCCGCAGCCGCGGAAGATCCGGCCCTGCCAGCCGTCCATGCTGTACCCGGGGATCGTCACGGCGCCCTCGTCGATGGTCTTCGCGTCGTCGAAGAGCGCGGTGAGGTCGACGTCCGACACCCGTCCCATGCCCTCGCACCGGGGACACATCCCGCCGGTGACCGAGAACGACCTGCGGACCGTAGTCGACGCGCCCTTCTCGACGGTGATCGCCCCGCCGCCGCGGACCGACGGGATGTTGAACGCGAACGCCTTCGGTCCTCCGACGTGGGGCCGCCCGAGACGGCTGAAGAGGACGCGCAGCATCGCGTTGGCGTCGGTGGCGGTGCCGACGGTCGACCGCGCGTTGGCGCCCATGCGCTCCTGGTCGACGATGATCGCCGTGGTCAGACCGTCGAGCACGTCGACCTCGGGCCGCGCGAGCGTGGGCATCATGCCCTGGAGGAAGGCGCTGTAGGTCTCGTTGATCAGCCGCTGGGACTCCGCGGCGATCGTGCCGAAGACGAGCGAGCTCTTGCCCGAGCCGGAGACGCCGGTGAAGACGGTCAGCCGACGCTTGGGCAGCTCGACGCTGACGTCCTTGAGGTTATTGACCCGCGCACCGTGCACGCGGATCAGGTCGTGGGCGTCGGCGGCGTGGGCCGGGTGCTCGGATCGCGCGGGCGTGCTCATCGGTTCTCCGTCGGGTCGGCGGGGCGGGGCGGGACCGTGGTGCGGCCCGGCGGCGTCGGGGCGATTCAACCAGCCGGCAGGCGGTCCGGCGGGATCTTCGTGGGGGAGGACCGGCCGGAGACGCCCGGCGGGCGGTGGACGCGGCGCGGCCCCCGACGCCCGGTGCCGCGGGAAGATGCTCCGGATGCCCGCCGCCGCGTCCGCGTTCCTCCGCCTCGACGAGCACCGGTTCCTGCCGACGGAGCACACCGGGGGTGCGTGGACCCCGGACGAGCAGCACATCAGCCCGATGAACGGTCTCGTCGTGCACGAGGTCGAGCGCTTCGTCGCGGCGACCCGTCCGGACGACGGCCTGCAGATCGGTCGGGTCTCGTTCGACATCCTCGGGACGCTGCCCCTGGAGGATGTGACGATCGACGTGCAGGTCGTCCGCCCGGGCCGCACGATCGAGCTGCTCGAGGCCTCCGTCGTCTCGCGCGGTCGGGTCGCCGAGCGCGCCCGGATCTGGCGGATGGCGACCGGCGGGACGGGGTCCGTGGCCGGCGGACGGCCCGATCCGCTGCCCGCACCCGACGCCTGCCGGTCCGTCGACCTGACGCGGATCTGGCCCGGCGGCTACATCGCGTCGCTGGAGGTCCGGCCCGTCGTGGACCCGGAGCCCGGCCGGACCACCGCGTGGCTGCGGACCGCCGTGCCGCTGCTCCCGGACGAGCCGGTCGGTGCGCTGGCCCGGTACGTCGGGCTCGTCGACACGGCCAACGGGATCGCGGTGCGCGAATCGCCCGCGACCTGGCTCTACCCCAACGTCGACCTCACGATCCACCTGCACGACCAGCCGCAGGGGCCGTGGGTCGGCCTCGACACGACGGTGACGTTCGGGTCCGGCGGGCTGGGCCTGACCTCGACGGTGCTGCACGACGAGCGCGGGGCGGTCGGACGGGCGGCCCAGACCCTCACCCTGCGGCCGCGACCATCGGCCGGCGAGGTGAGATAACGCCTGCGATCAGACGGCGGTGCGGCCGCCGTCGGCGGCGACGACCGCCCCGTGGACGTAGCTCGCCCTCGGGGATGCGACGAACGCGATGACTCGGGCGATCTCCACGGCGTCGGCGGGGTGGCCGAGGGGCGTCGTGGACGCGAGCTGGTCGAGTCCGTCGCCCATCGCGACGGTGCCCTCGGTGCGGGTCGGGCCGGGGGAGACCGCGTTGACGCGCACGCCGCTGGGTCCGAACTCCGCGGCCCACGTCCGGGTCAGCGACACGAGAGCCGCCTTCGAGGCGCCGTAGGCGGCGGTCCCGGGCAGCCCGAACTCGTCGACCATCGTCGTGACGTTCACGATGCTGCCCCGACCGCGCTCGGCCATCCCAGGGGCGATCGCGGCCGTGAGGAAGTACGCGCCGCGGACGTTCACCGCGAAGGTGTCGTCGAACGTCGCCGGGTCCAGGTCGGCGGTGGCGGCGAACGGGAACAGCCCGGCGTTGTTGACGAGGACGTCGATCTCGCCCACCGCGGAGGCCAGACGCCGGACGTCGTCCACGTCGCCGAGGTCGGCGGCGACGAACCGGGCGGTCCCGCCGGCCGCACCGATGGCGGCGACGGTCTCGGCCCCGCGGTCGGCGTCCCGACCGGTGACGACGACGTGCGCCCCGTCGGCGGCCAGGAGCAGGGCGGTCTCGCGGCCGATGCCGGAGGTGGCGCCCGTGATGAGCGCGGTCGTGTTCTGCAGGGTGAGGGCGTCGGTCATGGAAGCTCCGCTTCGTCTGAACAGACAGGTCTGTCTGCCCATAGGGAGGACTATAGACAGATCTGTCTGTTAGCGTGGGGGCATGGCCGACACGATGAAGCGCGCCTCCCCGCGGGATCGCCTGCTGGACGCGGCGGACGAGCTCTTCTACGCCGAGGGGGTCTGCTCGGTCGGCATCGACCGCGTGATCGCCGAGGCCGGCGTGGCCAAGGCGTCCCTGTACAGCAGCTTCGGGAGCAAGGACGCGCTCGTCGGCGCGTATCTGAAGGAGCGCAGCGCCGGCTGGCAGGCGCACGTCGCGCGGGAGCTCCCGGTCCGCTGGGAGACCGCGGAGGACCGGCTGCTCGGCGTGTTCGACCTCCTGGGCGAGTGGTTCGCCGCACCCGGGTACCACGGGTGCCCGTTCATCAACGCCAGCGCCGAGGCCAAGCCCGACGGCGGGATCGAGGCGGTGTCCGACGAGCACCGCGCGTGGGTCCGGTCGCTGTTCTCGCGCCTCGCCGGCGAAGCGGGCGCCCCGGAGCCGGACCGCCTGGCGCGATGCCTGTCGCTGCTCTACGACGGGTCGATGGTCGCCGCCCGGCTGGACCGCGACCCGTCCGCGGGATCCGTCGCCCGCGAGGCGGCCGCTGCACTGCTGAGCGCGGCGCTCCGCACGTCCACCTGACCGCGGACCGGCGCCGGCCGGGCCCCCAAAGGGGGGTCGTTCCGTTCCGGGTTTCCATAAGATCGATTATCGAGCGCAGAAGGAGCCGAGAGGGGTGGGGCGTCTCGAGATCTCGGACCGACGACGCTCGACATCCGTCGGACGCCGGCGTCCTCGGCACTTCCGGGCGATCCGCCGCCGTGGGTGGGTGCAGATGCCCTATCGGTCGAGCACCTCGTGCAGGTGCTCGCGGACCGACTCGAGCGCTTCGGTGCTGCGGCACGCGCGGCACATGACCAGTGCACCCTCGACGGACGAGAGGAGGATCAGGGCCAGCTTCCGCGAGTCCTCCTCCGGGATGCCCCGGTCGACGAGCTGACCGCCGACGATGCGGAGCCAGTGCTCGAAGGAGGTGCCGGCGGCGTCCCGGGCCCCCGGCAGCGCCGTGCCCTCCAGTGCGGCCGCGGCGATGGGGCACCCTGCCGTGAAGTCGGTCTCGTGCAGCAGACCGATCCAGAGGTCGACCTGCGCGTCGACGAGGGCGTGGACGTCACCGGACATCCGGCGCATGGCGGCGGCGACGAACCGCCCGGCGTAGGCGGTCGCCTCGGCGGTGAACTGCTCCTTGCCGCCCGGGAAGTGGTGGTAGACGGAGCCCCTCGGCGCGCCGCTGTGCTCGAGCACATCGGCGAAAGCCGTTCCCGAAAGACCCCGCTGCCGAAAGAGCCAGGCCCCGCTCTCGAGCATCCGGGTTCTCGTCTGTGCGCGCTCCGACATTGCGTATGCATTTTTGCATAGTAGGCTCCTGCGGGTTCGACTAGGCAATCCTGCATAGTCGGCGATCGAAGGGCACACGTGAACACCACCACCGCCACCGACCCCGTCCTCGACCCGAGCCAGGCCCCGCCGCCGCCCGGCCCGACGCTCCGCGAGACGCCGGCGGTGCTGCGGCGCGCGCAGCGCAGCGTGCTCGGGGTCACCACCGAGCTCGCAGAGACCTACGGCGACGTGTCGATGGTTCGCGCCGGGGGCCAGAACATCGTCTTCCTGCGCGGGGCCGACGTCTCGCGCCACGTCCTCGTCACGGCTCAGGACCGCTACACCAAGCCGAGCCTCTTCCAGCTCTTCCGCCCCGCGCTCGGCGAGGGCCTCTTCACGAGCGAGGGCGAGACCTGGCGTCGCTCTCGCCGGATGGTGCAGCCCCTCTTCGCCAAGCGCCACCTCGCGCCGTACGCCGACCACATGGCCGCCGCGGCCACCCGTGCGTTGGATCGCTGGGAGGCCGAGTGGCCCACCGCCCACGAGATCGACGTCGACGCCGAGATCCTCCACGTCGGCCTCGACACCGTCGGTCGAGCCCTGGTCAGCCACGACTTCAGCGCCGACGCCGCCGACATCGAGCGCGGCCTGGCCAACGCGCTGCACGAGATCGGCGCGATGGCCCGCAGCCCGGGCGTGATGGTCGGCCAGGGCATGAAGCACGTGGGTGCCGTCCGCGCCGCGCGTCTCACCACCCCGAGGCGCTGGCGCCGCTACGTGGCCGACGCGGACGCGATGGATCAGCGCATCGTCGAGGTCGTCGATCAGCGGATCCGGGACGGCCACGGCGACCATGACGACCTGCTCCGGCTCCTGATGGAGACCGAGGACGAGGAGGGCGGCGGCACGCTCTCCCGGCGCCAGGTGATCGACGAGATCAAGACGTTCATCTTCGCCGGCCACGAGACCACCGCCCACGGCCTCTCGTTCATGCAGATGCTGCTCGCCGAGAACCCCGACGTCCGCGACCGCCTGCACGCGGAGCTCGACGAGGTCCTCGGCGACCGCGTCCCCACGGTGCAGGACGCCGCGCGCCTGCCGTACCTCGAGGCGTGCTTCAACGAGGCGATGCGGCTCTACCCACCCGCCTGGCACGTCCCCCGCGACGCGGCCGAGGACGACGTCGTCGGCGGCTACCGGATCCCCGCAGGCGCCCGGATCATGGTCGCCATCTGGGCGACGCACCGCGACCCGGCGGTCTATCCGGAGCCCGACGCCTACCGGCCGGAGCGGTGGCTGGACGACGCCCAGAAGTCCCGCCCGCGCTTCTCGTTCCTGCCGTTCGGCGGCGGGCGGCGGGCGTGCGTCGGCCAGGGCTTCGCGATGCTCAACGCGATGATCCTCGGCGCGATGATCAGCCAGCGCTACACGTTCGAGCGCACCACCACCGGGCCCATCGAGCTGGGTGCCTCGATCACGCTCCGGCCGCTCCACGGGATCCCGATGCGGCCCGAGAGGCGCACCTCGAGGCGTCCCGGCACGGACTCCGCGACGAACGGGGCCGGCACGACGTGACGTCGACGCGCAGGGCGGTCATGCCCAGCACCGTCGCCATGTACGTCTTCGCGGAGTCGCACCCGTGCGAGGCGGTCCTGGCCGCGGCTGCGGCCAAGGGGATCCGGGTCCGCCGCCGCGAGTTGCCGCCTGGTGCTCACCGTCTCATCATGCTCGGCCTGTTCCAGCGGCCCACGGTCCCCGGCATGGTGGTCGGCCTGGAGCGGATCCACGGGAGCAGCGCGATCTTCCAGCGTCTCGACAAGCTCTCGCCGTGCACGCCGCCGCTCTACCCCGACCGGTCCGAGCGCGGCAGAGCCGTGCGACAGGCCGAGGCGTGGGGAGCGGGGCCGTTCCAGGACATCGGCCGCCGGGTGGTCTGGGGCCACCTGCGACGCAGCCCCGAGGCCGTCCACGTGTTGCTGGCCGACGGCACCGCGAACCCGATCGCTCGCCAGGCCAAGCGTCTGCTGGGCCGGCCGCTGGCGACGGTCGCGGCCACCGCCAACGGCGCAACCGACGACCGCGTTCGAGCCGACCTGGCCGCGATCCCGGACCACCTGGACCGCGTCGACGAGCTCATCGATCGAGGCGTCATCGGAACAGCGGAACCGACCGCCGCCGACTTCCAGATCCTCTCGTCGATCGGCGTCTGGATGATCCTCGCGGACGTGCGCCCCGCCATCGAACACCGCCCATGCGGGCGAGCGGCCGCCGCGCTCTTCCCGACCTACGTGGACCGGCCCGGCGTCGCTGCAGGTGTGCTCCCCGCCGACTGGCTCGCCCCGCTTCGCACAGCGTCTCCGCGGTGAGCGGGCCAAGGCCAACGGCGGCGCCTCCCCCGCACCGCCCGAACGTCGCCCTGCTGAGCTCGTTGCTGCCATCTCCCTAGAGAGGAGCGACACCTGGGTGAGCGCGAGATCGCGACCAGGCCCTGAGCGATCCGCCGAGCCGTCCCACGTTTTGGGCCCTCTGGGTGTCCTTTCGACAACACTGCCGCTCTCGACCTGGCGACGTTCGACATCGGCGTTCTCGTGCGTCACCGGGAGCGCCCGGCGGCGCGGTCCACGGCGCGGGCGATCGCGTCCACGTCGTCGAACGCCGAGACCCGCGGGCCCGTCGTCGCACCGCGGGCAACGACGTAGACCGACGGGGTCGCGTCGGTGCCGAGCGCCCGGACGATCCGGTCGTCGGCGGCCGTCAGGGCCTGGGAGTCCGGCGTCTCGCGAACCGCGACCTGGCCACCGGTCGTGCCGGGCGCGGCCTCGGCGATGCTCCGCAGGAGCGGCTCGGTCGCCCACTCCTCCCGGGTGTCCCCCTGGTTCCAGAACGTCGTCTGGACGAAGCCCCAGAAGCGGTCCGCGGCTGCGAGCCCGTACGCGACCCGGCGCGCGAGCGCACCGTCGGTCGTGGCCCGCGCGGGATCGCGGAAGTTCGCGAGCACCATCCGGAGGTTCGCGCGTCCCGTCCGCACGAGACGTTCGACGATCTCCGGCTGCGTCTCGATCGCGTGCTCCTTGCAGCCGGGGCACTTCAGGTCGGAGACCTCCAGGATCGTCACGGGCGCGTCGGGGCGGCCGAGGACGGTCCCCCGCTGCGGCAGTCCCCGGAGCAGCGCGGCGGTCTCGTCGGCGCCGCGGACCTCGACCCCACGGACGGTCGTCCGCGAGCCGTCGGCTGCGGGGTCGCGCTTGAACGACCCGACGCCCACCACCACCGCCACGACGAGCACGGCGACGACCGCGGCCACGCCCAGGAGCCGCAGGCGCCGATGTCGTAGAGCATCCGCAGGCGGCCTTCGACCGTCGGCCGCCGGAGGGTCCGTCAGCGGCGGACGAGTCGCACGGGCCATGACCGAAGTCTGCCGTACCGCCAACCCCTCGAGCATTCCCTTTCGGCATACGACACCGGCAGGAATGACTGGTGGACGGGCTTCTCGAGGCGCACGCTGTGTTCATGGCCACCACGACGAGCGCCCGCCACATGACCGCCACATCCGCCCCGTCGAGCCGCACGTTCCTCCTCGAGCTGGAGGACCGCGGCGCCGCGTTCGCGCACATCGGCCCCAACTGGTTCGCGTCGGTCATGGGCACCGGCATCGTCGCCAACGCCGCCGCGCTGCTGCCCCGTCAGGTCGCCGGACTGCACGAGTTCGCCGTCGGCGTCTGGGTCATCGCCGCCGCCTGGCTGATCACCCTCACCACCATCACCGCGGTCCACTGGACCCGCCACACCGACAACGCCCGGGCCCACGCGTCGAACCCCGCGATGGCGCCGTTCTACGGCGCGCCCCCGATGGCGCTGATGACCGTCGGCGCCGGCACGCTGCTGGTCGGCCACGACGTCATCGGCATGCCCGCCGCGGTCGTCGTCGCGTTCGTCCTCTGGGCCCTGGGCACCCTCGGCGGCCTCGCCTCCAGCGCCCTGGTGCCCTACTGGCTCTTCACCCGCCACGACGTCGGCGTGCAGCACACCTTCGCGACGTGGCTGATGCCCGTCGTCCCCCCGATGGTCTCCGCCGCCACCGGCGCCTCACTGATCCAGCACCTGCCCGCCGGCCAGGCCCGCGAGGCGATGCTGCTCGCCTGCTATGCGATGTTCGGCCTCAGCCTGCTCGCCTCGCTCGTCATCATCACGCTCGTCTGGAGCCGCCTGGCCTACGAGAAGACCGGGCCCGTGGCCACCGTCCCCACGCTGTTCATCGTGCTCGGGCCCCTCGGCCAGTCGATCACGGCCGCCAACCTCCTGGGCAACCAGGCCCACATCGCCATCGCCGCACCCTTCTCCACCGGCTTCCAGGCCATGGGCGTCCTCTACGGCGCCCCGGTCTTCGGCTTCGCGATGCTCTGGCTCGTCATCGCCGCCGCGCTCGTCGTCCGCGCCGCCAGGCAGGGACTGGGCTTCTCGCTGACCTGGTGGAGCTTCACCTTCCCCGTCGGCACCGTCGTCACCGGCACGTCGCTGCTGGCCACGGACACCGGCCTGGACGTCCTCGCGTGGATCGCCGTCGGTCTCTACGTGCTGCTGCTGGCCGCCTGGGTCACCGCTGCCGTCCGCACCGCCCACGGCGCCCTGCGGACCGGGACCCTGCTGCAGGCCGACTGACCACGAACACGCGTCCGCCGGCTCTCGGGCGCGCGTCGCGCCGCCGTACCCGGGCCTGAGCGAGGAGGCAAGCCCGAACGGACGTGTCCGGGTACGAGCAGGGCATGAAGCTGCTGCACCCCTCCCTCGCGGACCTCACCCCGCGCCACGTCGAGCTGTTCTGGCGCTACCAGGTGGTCCGCACCGGCGTCGACTTCAGCGCCGCCATGTGCTTCCTCGTCGGGAGCGCGTTCTTCTTCTTCGCCTCGTTGAGCAGGCCCGCGGACTGGCTCTTCCTCGTCGGCTCGATCCTCTTCGCCGTCAAGCCCACGATCGACCTCGTCCGTTCCGCACACCTCCGCCGACTGCCGACCACCGCGTCGCCCGCGGCAGGCGACCCGCGATGAACCCCGGTGGTCGCGCCGTCGTGCGCGTCCGAGCGATGAGGCCCGCTCCACGACCGCAGCGGCGCCCCGATCGGGCGACAGATCGGCACGCACGTCTGAGACCGAAGACCGCGGGACACCGACCGTCCCAGGCCCTTGGTTGCGGGACGGCGCGCGAGCCAGACTCGCGCCGGGTCCAGGACCGGCCGATCCCGTCCCTCGAGTCGGCCCCGAAGGACCGTCCCGGGATGCGAACCGGCACAGCTCCCGGAGCGGTTCTGCGTCTCCCCCCGAGAGGGCCGAGTCCGGGTGCGCGTCGGTCAGTGCTTGCGGATCCTGCGGATGCGCGAGGCGACGTAGGACGTGAGGATCGCGCCGAACAGCGCACCGACGCCGAAGATGATCGCGATGACGCCGAGCCCCTTCGCGACGATCCCGGCGAGCACCACATCAGAGGCGAGGACGAGGTCCATGGCTTCAGCTCCCGTCGGCCGCTACTTGCCCTTCAGCTTGTCCGCGACCGCATCCACGGCGTCGCCGACCTTCTCCTTGATCGTGCCGGCGTGCTGGTCCGCCTTGCCCTCGGCTTTCAGCGAGTCGTCACCGGTCGCCGCACCCGCGGTCTCCTTGACCTTGCCCTCGAGCTTGTCGCTGTTCGCGCTCATCTGATCGATCCCTCGGTTGGTAGTACGAGCCCGACGGCCACGCCGCCTGCCGAGGGCGCACGTACCCACCGCGTGCACGGTGCAGACCACCGGTGCACGGTCGTGCACGTTCTGGGCTGATTCCCCCCCCTCTCGATCGGCGGCGATGCTCCGTCCGCTGGAGCGGCCGGCGCTCATGCTCCGGGCGTCCCCTGCCGAGGGACGGGCATGAAGCGCCCATCGCTCGCCGTCGTCCTCGCCCTCGCGGCCCTGCTCCTGCTCGGTCCGGCCTCCGCCCAGGCCGGGCAGTCCCGGCTGCACGCCCACCTCGACGCCTACTCCGGGACGAACGACTGCTACTGGTGGCAGTGGAACGACAAGGCCGCCCGCTGCAAGGCGACGGAGGAGCACAGCGTCTCCCAGCACGGCGTCGGGCGGGGCAAGTACGTGCGGGTCGAGTGGTGCGATCCGGCCCACCTGGAGGCCGGCTACTGCGACGGCTTCCTGCACGGCGCGGGCGTCGCCTCGCACACCCTGCCCGCCGGCTACTCGCGCTGGATGCTGTTCGAGTCCGGTCACGACACGAAGATCCTCGCGGCCGTCAAGATGCCCAACGGTCCGTTCGCCGTCCGCGGCGGCGTGTGGCAGGGCCACCACCTGAAGGCCTCGGACACCCACGCCGCCGTCGAGAGCCACCACGGCCCGCTCTTCCTCCACGTGGGCTACCACGGGCTCAAGGAGGCCCGGTCCGGGGGCAGCAGGACCTACGGGTACGTCTTCGGGTTCCGCGGCTACCTGAACTGGTAGCCGCGCTCGCAGGACGGTCCGGCTTCACGCGAAGCGGGACGAGAGATCCGCCCGATCCGTCCGCGGTCCGGTGGATGCTCGTCGCCCGTTCCGACCCGAGGACCCCATGAGCGCCCGCCCGCCCGTTCCGCCGTTCACCGCGACGACCGCCGCCCAGAAGGCCCGAGCGGCGGAGGACGCGTGGAACTCCCGCGATCCCGAGCGCTGCGCCGGGGCCTACAGCGAGGACAGCCGCTGGCGCAACCGCTCCACGTTCCTGCAGGGACGCGACGAGATCGTCGCGTTCCTCGCGGCCAAGTGGGAGCGCGAGCACGACTACCGCCTGATCAAGGAGGTCTGGGCGTTCGACGACGCACGGATCGCCGTGCGGTTCGTCTACGAGTGGCGGTCCGACGCCGGGCAGTGGTTCCGCGCGCACGGCAACGAGAACTGGCGGTTCGACGCCGACGGCCTGATGACCCACCGCCACGCGAGCATCAACGACGTCGCGATCGACGAGGCCGACCGCCTGTTCCGGTGGGACCTCGCGGGACCGCGCCCCGCCGACCACCCCGGGCTCTCGGACCTGGGGCTCTGAGCGGGCGCGGTCGATCGGAGGCCGCCTCCCCCGCCCCGGACGTCAGGCGGCCGCCCGCGGGTGGCGTTCCCGCTCGCGGTCGTAGTTGATGCGCAGCAGCGCGACGACGTCGCGGACGTCGGCCTCGTCGTGGATCGCTCGTGCCGCCCAGCCGACCCTGCCCGGGAAGACGGGATGGAACGTGATGCGGCCCGCCTCGTGCAGCTCGTGCCACACCGCCTTCGGGAAGGCGAGGTGCAGCACGCGGTCGCCGTGCAGGTGGCCGATCTCGCGGCGGCCGAGCCGGAACGACCACTCGCCGCGGTCCCCCGTGGTGGTGGAGACGCCCTCCCAGGCGGTGGCCTCGGCGGTGACGGCGTCCAGCGCGCCCGGGACGCCACGGGGGTGGACGTCGGGCGACGATGCGGCCGGTCCTCCGACGGGACCGACGGACGCCGGCCGGTCCGGGCCGGCCGCGGCGGGCGATTCGGGGACGGGATGCTCGGGGACGGACACGGTGACTCCTCGGTCGTTCTGCGGACGCCCCCGACCGTATGACCTCAAGTGGACTTGAAGTCAAGGTCCGATGTCGCACCCGACGCTCCGCCCCATGCCAGGGGCCCGGGACCGTGCGCCGCAGCACGGTCGTCGGGGTTCGCGAGCCGGCACCGGTCCAGGGAGAGGCACCCGCAGCCGATGCACGACGTCAGGCCGGTCCGCAGTCGCTCGAGCTCGGCGATGCGCTCGTCGATCCTGCGCCCCCAGGGCTCCGACAGTCGACCCCACTCCTCACGCGTCGGCGCGCGGCCGGGCGGCAGCTGGTCCAGCAGCGCGCCGATCTCGTCCAGGCGCAGCCCGACCCGCTGGGCGAAGACGACGAAGGCGATCCGCCGCAGGACCGGGCGCCGGTAGCGGCGGTGTCCCGACCCCGCCCGCTCCGACGCGATCAGACCCCGGTCCTCGTAGTAACGGAGCGCCGACGCCGCCACCCCGCTGCGCCTGGAGACCTCGCCGATCGTGAGCAGCTCGGACATGGCGCATTCTCACCACACGGGGGCCGGTGTCGCGCGCCGGCGGGCCGTCCCGTCGCGCGGACCCGCTCGACGGGACGGCTCAGGGGGCTCCCGGCCCCGCCTCCCCCGCGGCCCGTCCGGACCCGAGCCCGAAGAGCGCGTCGGCGTTGCCGTGGGCGATCCGCCGCCGGTCGTCCGCGTCGGGGATCGCCTCGAGGAACCGGGCGACGTGGGCCGCGTCGAGCCGGTGGAACGGGTGGTCGCCGGAGAGCAGGATGCGGTCGGCCGTCGTGACGTCCAGCGCGTGGGACAGCAGCCGCGGGGTCAGCATGCCGCTCGTGGTCACGTGGATGTTCGTCCGGAAGTAGTCGGCGACCCGGCGCTCCAGGTGCGGGGCGACGTTCGACAGGCCGTCGGCGCGGTCCAGCGCGAAGAGGAGCATCTCCCCCCAGTGCCCCAGGACGACCTGCAGCCCGGGGTGCCGGTCGAACGTCCCGCGGAGGATGAGCCGCAGGACCGCGGTCCCCGCCTCGAGGTGCCAGCCCCAGCCGAAGGTCGCCAGACCGAGGTCGATCGTCGGGTCGATGCCGGAGTACGACGCCGCGCGGACGGCGGCGGGCGGGATCTGCGGGTGCACGAAGACCGGGCGGCGCAGGTCGGCGGCGAGGGCGAGCAGGTCGTCGTAGGCGGGGTCGTCGAGCGGGCGGTCGCCGCTGCGGCCGTAGGTCATGACCCCGACGTGGCCGGGCATCCCGGCCGTCCGCCGCAGCTCCTCGGCGGCCGCCCCGGGGTCGGGCAGGGGCAGCGTCGTCATCGCGCGCAGTCGGTCGGGGTACCGACCGACGGCGTCCGACGCCCGGTCGTTCGCGTCGCGGCTGAGCGCGATGGACTCCGCGACCGGGAGCCCGCTCGTCCCGGGCGGGTGGATCGAGAGCACCTGCATCTCGACGCCGGCGGTGTCCATCGCCGCGATCCGTCCCGCGCCGACGTCGAGCAGCTGCTCCGGGATGTCGCCCCGGTCGTTCAGCAGGACGCTCCCGTCCCGCGCGCTCCCCTGCTGCGCCCGCAGCGCCCGGTCGATCCCCGGGGTGGTCCAGTGCTCCTCGATCGCGACGACGCGCATGCGGCTCATTTCGCTCATTGGCTGTTGACCCAACGTAGCAGCTCGCTCAACGTCTGTAGAGTGGACGCGCATGACGCCCCCACCGACCCGTGCCGAGAAGCGCGCCGCGACCGCCCGACGGATCCTCGACGCCGCGCAGGAGGAGTTCGGCGAGCGGGGGCTCGAGGGCACCACGGTGCGGGCGATCGCCGCTCGTGCCCAGGTCGACCCGTCGCTCGTGATCCAGCACTACGGCACGAAGGTCGAGCTGTTCGCCGTCGCCACGAGGTTCGACCAGGAGGCCGAGGACGACGACGTCGAGGAGCACCTGGTGGACGTGCTCCGCGTCCGCATGGACGGCCTGCCGCCGCAGACCCGGGCGCTGGTGCGGTCGATGCTCACCGCGCCGGAGGCCGCCGCGGCGATGAAGGCGTTCCTCGACGAGCGCACCGCCAACCTCGCGCGGGCGACCGGTGGCGAGGACGCCGAGCTGCGCGCCGCGCTCGCGGTGAGCGGCATCCTCGGGCTGACCGTCGCACGGCACTTCCTCGAGCTCGAAGGGCTGCGCGAGATCACGGACGAGCAGATCACCTCGACGATCGCACCGTGGTTGAGGCCCGACGCAGCCGGCGATGACGGTCGGACGCCCTCCCCCGCGCCGACGTCCGTCGCACCGGTCTTCTCGACCACGGACGTGGACCGGTGGCTCGAGCACTACCGGGCGCTCGGCTTCGCCGCCCGGGCGTTCGACGAGACCTACGGCTTCGCGTCGCGGGACGGCATCGAGCTGCACGTCGCGCTGAACCCGGAGCACGATCCCGCCCGGACCGCCGGGTGTGCCTACCTGGCGGTCACCGACGCCGACGCCCTCGCCGCCGAGTGGGCGGCCGTGCAGGGCGGCCGGCACGTCGCCCCCGTCGACACCGACTACGGCACGCGCGAGGGGGCGCACGTCGATCCCGACGGCAACCTCATGCGCTTCGGCAGCCCTCGGAGGTGAGGCGGGACCGGCCCGTCCGGCCTCAGCCCTGCGGCCCGACGTAGAGCCACTCCCCCGCCTCGCGCACGAACACGCTGACCTCGTGCTGCTGCCCGTCCCGACCCGCGGTGTCGCGGTGGTGGGCGACGAACTCGACCGTGCCGGTGGCGTCGCCCTCGGCACCCGCCGCCGTGGCGAGGACGTCGAGCCGCTGCCACGTGAGGTCCGGGTCGAGGTCCAGCGTCGCCGGACGCGTCGACGGGTGCCAGGTCGCCAGGAGGTACGCGCGGTCACCCACCGCGAAGGCGCTGTAGCGCGAGCGCATCAGCCGCTCGGCGGTGGTGGCGGTCGCCGCCCCGGAGCGTCGGCCGCGGTGCAGGGGCCGGCAGCACACGGAGTAGGACTCGCCCAGGCCGCAC
The DNA here is from genome assembly GCF_030655195.1 of Patulibacter sp. GTDB lineage: Bacteria > Actinomycetota > Thermoleophilia > Solirubrobacterales > Solirubrobacteraceae > Patulibacter. Next base: position 28,035 of record NZ_JAURWA010000073.1, read on the forward strand.
GGGCATCGACGGGATCGCGGGCGCTCCGGCGACATGGTCGGAGGATCCCACGACCGGCGACGCCCCGGCCACCGCGGCCGCCGCCGTGGCCGGGCGGGCGCCCGACGGCCACGGAGCGCCGGGGCGGACCCTCGACGTCCAGCCGAAGTCCAGGTGACGTCCAGGCGTTCACCTAGACAGGTGTCGTACCTGGCTCACGTCGTTCACCCGGAGGGACGACCCTGGTCTCATGGCCTCCTACGCCCGCGCCCTCGCGGCTGCGACGACGACGGGCGTGGCGTTCGCCGCCCTGCTCGGAACCACGCCCGCCGGGGCCGCGACCCCCGCACCCGCTCCCGCCGGGGCGTCAGCCGTCTCGCGGGTCTACGTCAGCCTCCCGCGGCAGGGCAAGGCGGCTCCGTCGGCCGCGCTGATCGCCCGCGGCCTGCGGGTCGCCACCAAGGCCCGCGGCGGCGAGGCCGGCGGCCGACGGATCAAGCTCGTGTGGCTCGATGACGCCACCGGCGACGCGTGGGACCCGGCGAAGGTCGTCGCCAACGCCCGGCGTGCCGCGGCGGACCCGACCGCGATCGCCTACGTCGGCGAGGGCAACTCGGGGGCCACCGCGCTGTCGATGCCGATCGTCAACCGCGCCGGGCTGGCCCACCTCTCCCCCGTCAGCACCGCGACGGGCCTGACGGCGGCCGACCGCTCGGCGGAGCTGCAGCCGACCGGGATCCGCACCTTCTTCCGCCCGATCCCCGACGACGCCCGGCAGGCCGCGTCGCTGGTCCAGTACGCCCGCAACTCCGGCGTGACGGGCGGCGTGCTGCTCGTCGACGACGACGGGCTGTACGGCCGTGGGCTGACCTCGGCCTTCGAGAGCGACGGCGCCCGCAGCGGCGTCCGTGTGATCGGCCGCCGCGTCGCCGCACCCGACGGCGCCGGCCTCGCCGCGCTCGCCCGCGAGGTCGGGACGCTCAAGCCGCGCGCGATCGTCTATGGCGGCTCGCCGTCCAGCGGCGCCGCCGCCGTCGTCCGCGCCCTGCACGCCGCGTCGCCGAGCACGCTGATCTTCGGGGGCGAGGCGCTGGCCAACGACGCGTTCGCCGAGCAGGCCGGCCCGGCCCAGTCCGTCCTGCGGGTCACGGCACCCGCCGCCCACGCCGACCCGCGACCGACGCGCACCCACGGCCTCGGCCGCCGACCCGCCGCGTTCTCCGTCTTCGCCCACAACGGCATGACCGCGCTGCTGCGCGCCGTCGACCGCTCCGCGAGGACCGGCGCGGTCACCCGCGAGAGCGTCCGCACCGCCGTGTTCGACGGGACCCCCCAGACCGGCCTCTCGGGTCCCTGGACGATCACCGCCACCGGCGACTCCACCTACGGCGTGTTCGACGAGCTGCGGCTGAAGGGCGGGCGCGTCCAGACCCCGGGCGAGCTCGCCGTCGCGAGCCTCGTGAAGAAGCAGAGCGCCGCGTTCAAGGCGCGTCTGGAGAGGAAGCGGCGCCTCGCCCGGAACGGTGGCGCCCCGATGAAGGCGCAGTCCTCGGTCGGAGGCACCACGTCGGTCAACATGGCGAACATCCAGTCGATGGACATCGAGACCGCGCTCATGATGGTCCAGGCCGAGCGCACGAAGCTCCTCGACCTGCAGCTCCAGACGCAGATCGAGGAGGTGCAGAAGCGCAACGAACAGGTCGCGAAGCTCAACACGGTGCTGAGCCGGATGAACACGCTCGTGGCGCGGTTCCCCGCCGACTCGTCCGTCGACCGCCTCACGTTCACGCTGCCGAACCTCGGGTCCGCCGTGGACGACCTCATCAAGGCCTGGACGGACGCCGGCCTGACGCCGGCACCCACCACGGGGACGCTCGGAGGGCTCCGGACGTCGGCCGACCGGGTCAAGGGGATGCTCGACGCGGCGAGCAACAGCCAGCAGATGGACATGCTGCGCCTGCAGTCGATGTCCAACAAGCGCAACGAGGCGTTCGACGTGATGACGAACTTCGTGAAGAAGATGCAGGAGTCGCGCTCGTCGATCATCGGGAACATGCGCTACTGAGCGCACGCAGCGGATAGGACCTGACCTTTCGGGGTACTCGCGCGTCCTTCCTCCATGGACGGGCCGAAGGGCGGGAACGATGACCTCAGGAGCACCAGCGTTCGCGTCCCGCTCCCGGGGCCGACGATCACGCAGCGGGGCGGGCGACCCGGAGGCCTTCGCGGCGCTCTACGCGAAGCACGAGCAGGAGCTCTTCCGCTACTGCCGGTCGATCCTCGGGAACGAGCACGACGCCCGCGACGCGCTGCAGAACGCCATGCTGAAGGCGTTCTCGGCGCTGCAGGCGGAGGGCCGCGACCTGGCGCTGCGTCCCTGGCTGTTCCGGATCGCGCACAACGAGGCGATCTCGCTGATCCGACGGCGACCGGCGACGACGGAGCTCGACGAGACGCTCGGCGGACCCGACGACACGGTGGAGCAGACCGTCGAGACGCGGGAGCGCCTGACGCTCCTGCGGGCCGACCTGCAGGACCTGCCCGAGCGCCAGCGGGGCGCGCTCGTGATGCGCGAGCTCAGCGGCCTGAGCCACGAGCAGATCGGCGAGGCGCTGGGCACGAGCGCACGTGCGGTGAAGCAGACGCTGTACGAGGCCCGCAGCAGCCTCGCCGACTGCGCGGAGGGCAGGGCCATGCGCTGTGACGAGGTCCGGCGGGCACTGTCGGACGGCGACGGTCGGGTCTCGCGATCGCGCCGGATGCGCGCCCACCTGCGCACCTGCGGGACCTGCGAGCGGTTCCGGGTCGCGCTCGTGCAGCGGCCCGCGGACCTGGCGGCGCTGTCCCCGGCGATGCCGCTGCTCGGCGCGTCGGGCGTCGCTGCCGCCCTGAAGGGCACCGCGGTGGTCGGCGGCGCGGCCGGTGGCACCGCCGCCACCGTCGCGGTCGGGACCGGCGGCGGCTTCGGGGCCACCCTGATCGCCGCGGGCGCCGCCAAGGTCGCGGTCGTGGCCGCCACCGTCACCGTGGCCGGGGGCGCGGCCGTCGTGGCGGGCACGTCGATCGCCGACCGCGGGACCGGCGCAGGCGCGACGGCGACGGCGACCGGAGGCGCCGGTACGCCCGCCCCGAGCGGATCGCCGGCCGCCTCCGGGGGTGTCGCGCCGGGTGGTGGGGCCTCCGGCGGTCCGTCCTCCTCGGTCGTGGGCGTCACGGGTGGGACGGGTCCGTCCGGCGGGGCGGCCAGGAGCGCAGCCGCTCCGAGCCCGGCGTCCGGGACGTCCTCCACCACCCCCGGCGGGGGACAGCCCGGCGCCACCGGCGGGGGACAGCCCGGCGCCGCCGGCGGGCAGACGACCACCGCTCCGGCGACCGGGACGGACGACGGGCGCGCTGCCGCGAAGGACGCCGCCGCGGCGGACCGCGCGGCCGCCAAGGCCGACCGGGCCACGGAGAAGGCGGCCCGCGGGACGGGAGCCGACCGTGCGTCCCGGGCCAAGGCCGCCGCGGCGGCCAGGCGCGAGGCGAAGGCCGACGCGGCCGCCAAGGCGAAGGCGGAGCGGGCGAAGGGCTCCTCGGGGAACGGCGACGGCTCGACCGGGAAGGCCTCCAAGGGCTCGGGCGCGTCGGGGTCCGCCGCAGGCGGGAGCTCGAAGGGCGGGGGTTCCGAGCCGAAGGATTGACGGCTCGTCGACGGTCCCCCGACCGTGCCCGCCTCTCGTCCTAGCGGCGGACGCGCCGCGACTCGCGGACGACGGGCTCCTCGACGAGGACCTCGCGGCGGCGGCGGGCGTAGAGGGCCGACCAGAGCAGGCTGAGGACGAGGCCGACGACGCCGACGACCATCAGGATCGTGCCGGCGGCGTTGATGTCGAAGCCCTTCGCGTCGGCGGTCACCGCGAAGCGGAGGATCGCGCCGACGGCGATGAGGAAGAGTGCTGTTCCGTAGGTCATGCTCCTGCAACGGCCCCCGGGCCCGAAGGTCAGGTGCGACCCCCGCCCCGGCCTCACCGGTCGGCCGACCGGTCTCCAGGGACCCGGGTCCGGACGCCGGCCCGTCGGTGCCGGACCGGGTCAGTCGGCGGCGGCCGCGGCCGTGGACGGCGCCCGGTCCGCCCGCGGCCGACCGGGGATCAGCACGCACGTGGCCAGCCCGACCAGCAGCGCGACGAAGCAGAAGACGAACGCGGCGGTGAAGCCGCCCTCGGAGGGTCGTCCACCGATCAGCTCGGCCGCGAGGATCGCCGCGGCGATCTGCCCGCCGATCGCCCCGCCGAGCGACCGCATCACGGTGTTCATCCCGGTGGCCACGCCCGTCTGGTCCTGTCGGACGTTCTGCACGATGAGGTTGGCCAGCGACGCGAACGCCAGGCCGATGCCGATGCCCTGCAGGACGGACGACAGATAGACGCCGAGCTCCCGGTCGTGCGCCACGATCAGCACGAGGAACGACGCCGCCGTGAACGCCGTCCCGACCATCAGCGGCGGCTTGGACCCGAACCGGGCCTCGAGCCGTCCCGCGAACGACCCCGCGATGAGCATGAAGAGCGCCGACGGCACCATGAAGAGCCCCGCCTGCGTCACCGACGCGCCGAACCCGTAGCCGGTGCTCTCGGGCTGCTGCACCAGCTGGGGCACGAGGATGAACGACGAGTACATCCCGACGCCGAGGAGCAGGCCGACGAGGTTCGTCGTCCAGACGCCCTTCAGCCGCATCATCTGCATGTCGACCAGCGGCACCTCGGAGCGCAGCTCGGTCCGGACCCACGCCGCGAGCAGGAGAAGGCCGACCACGAACAGGCCGACCGCCCGGGCCGACAGCCATCCCCAGCCCTCCCCCTCGCTGACCGCCAGCAGCACCGCTGCGAGGCCCAGCGACATCAGCAGCGCCGCCGCCCAGTTGATGCGGCCCGGGGTCCGCACCGGCGACTCCGGCACGTAGAGGCGCGTCGCGATCGCGGCCGGCACGACGGCGAGGAGCGGGAGCCAGAACAGCCAGTGGTAGCTCAGGTTGTCGACGATGACGCCGGCCAGGACGATGCCCAGGCCGCCCCCGATGCCGAGCAGGGCGGACATCAGCCCGATCGCTCCCGCGACCTTCTCGCGCGGGAACTCGTCACGGATGATCCCGAACGCCAGCGGGAAGATGCCGCCGCCGACGCCCTGGATCACGCGCGCCGCGATGAGCACCGCGATCGACGAGGCGACGGCGGCCAGCGCGGTGCCGACGCAGAGGATCACGAGGACGACCAGCAGCACCCGCGCCTTGCCGAACATGTCGCCGAGCCGACCCACGATCGGGGTGGCGACGGAGGCGCTGAGGAGGTAGCCCGTGAGCACCCAGGCGACGGACGCGGCGCTCGTGTCCAGCTCGGTCTGGATGTCGGGCAGCGCCGGGGCGACGAGGGACTGCAGCAGCGCGAAGGCCACACCGGAGACGGCGAGGACGGCGAGCGTCACCGACGGGGTGCGTGACGGGGCGGACGGAGTGCTCATGGACGGGATCCCGGCGATCGGTCGAGGAACGGACCCGCACCGGAACGACAGTTCCGATGCGCGTCGTCGAGGGTAGCGGAAAGTCCGTTCCGGCAGCCGCCGGCGCACGTCGGCGGGGGCGTCGCGCGCTGTGGATCCGTCGTCTCCCGCGCCTAGGATCGTGATCGTGCTGCCCACGACACGACCGGTCCGGCGTCCGTGAAGGGCGAGCGCCACCTCCCCCGCGGCAGCGACGAGCTGCGACGCGCGATGGCCGGCGTGCCACGGGCGTTCGCGTGCTGCGAGGCGCTGAACCGCCTGCCGTACGCCGATCAGGACGCGATCGGCCGCGCCTGGGCGGAGCTGACCGGTCGACCCACACCCGCGCGGTTTCGGCTGGTGCCGCCGCTCCACAGCGACCACGGCGTCGACCTGCGGGTCGGGGCGGACGTCTTCATCAACCACGGCTGCACGCTGAACGACATCGGCGGGATCGAGATCGGCGACGGCACGATGATCGGCCCGAACGTCAGCCTGATCAGCAGCGGCCATCCGACCGCGGTCGCCGAGCGCCGTGCCGGGATCGTGTTCGCCGAGATCGTCATCGGGAGGGACGTGTGGATCGGCGCCGGCGCGACGGTCCTGGGCGGCGTGCGCATCGGCGACGGAGCCGTCGTGGGCGCCGCCGCGGTCGTCACCCGCGACGTCCCGCCGGCGACCCTGGTCGCCGGCAATCCGGCGCGGGTCCTGCGGCCGGTGGGGTGAGGCCCCCGCGGCCCCTCAGCACTGCATGATCCCCATCACGCGATCGAAGCGGCCGGCGTCGAGGTCCGCCCGGGGCAGGACGAGGTAGAGCGCGCCGGCGTCGCCGAGGACCAGGCCGGACGTCTCGTCGACCTGGGCCAGCAGCGCCCAGCCCTCCCCCGCGAGCTCCGCCTCCGTGTACCGCGACCGGGTCCCCGCGGTCCCTTCCCGCAGCCAGTAGGCGACCTCGTCGAGGACCGGCCCCTGGATGTCGTGCGACACGCCCAGCAGGCGATGCCCCTGCTCCTCGCGGAGGGCGGCGCGCAGCTCGTCGATCGGCACCCCGTCGGGGAGCGCGTCGCCCCCGAGCCCATCGTCGGTGGCCGGGAACGGCATCCGCACGGGGCACAGCGCGACGGGTCCGAACGTCTGGGTGCCGTCCGGCGCGCCCGCCGACTCGAGGCCGGTCGGATCCGCCACCGAGAAGACGCGGGTGGCGTCGACGAAGTCGATCTCCGGGGCGTCGGCGAACGCCTGGTCCCAGAAGACGAGCAGCACGCCGGAGGCCGGCAGCGCTGGGCCGGACGCCGTGGGCGCGAAGCCCGATGCCGGACGGACGGTGCCGGACGCCGTGGGCGCGAAGCCCGATGCCGGACGGGCGGTGCCCGACGCCGCGGGCGCCGTGCGCGATGCCGCAGGTGCCGGGGCGTCCGCGGGGGCCAGGCCGTCCGCGGGGGCGGAGACGGGCGGCAGGTCCGCGAGGTCGAGCACGGCGACGAAGGTCAGCGGACGCCCCGTCCTGTCGAGCGGCCACGACGCCCCCGCGGGCAGGAGCGGCTCGCCCCCGAGCCGACAGCCCGGAGCCGGGGCCAGCTCGGGCCAGGCACCGTGCTCCAGCAGCGCGACGCCGTCGACCATGGAGGCGACCGACCGGGCCGCGACGCTGCCGGGCACGCCGTTGGCGACGAGGACGCGTTCGATCTCGGCGCGCTGGAGCGTGGTGTCGGCGCCCTCGGCCATCAGGCGGCGGAGCCCGGCGAAGGTCTGCGGCCCCGCGACGCTCCCCCCGCCGGCCGTGGCAGCGGCGGGACCCTCCTCCTCCCCGGACGCGGCACGGCGGAGGCGGTGGAACAGGCCCATGGCCGGACGGTACGGGATGCCCGGCGCGTCTTCCGGCGGTGGCGCTCCGGTCGGCGGCCGCCGCGACCCCTCCGTCAGCGGCGCAGGCGCGCCCGGTGCGCCTCGACGTCCCCCACGGACCACCCGGCCGCACGGGCGATCTGCTCGTCCGTGGGTGGATCGGCGTCCAGGACCGCCAGGCCGACGGCGGCCCGGAGGCCCGACTCGTGGCCGAGGGCGAACCGCCGGGCGTCGTCGAGCTCGACGCGGTGCCGTCTGATCTCCGCCAGCCTGCCGTCCAGACGCCGCACGCGTTCCGCCTGCTCCCGGACCCGCGCCGCCGCCCCCGAGGCCACCTGTCGTTGCTCCGCGCCGCCCATGCGAACGCATGTTCGCACGACCGGGGGCCTGTGAGGCGTGTTCTGTAGAGGACCCGATGCGGGTCTCGGCGGGCGCGTCGGAGCGAGACCGGGATCAGGGTCGCCTGCGGTACCGGATCCGCGTCTCGGGCGAGACGACCGACCGAGACCCGGATCGGGGATCTCGTCGCCGCCGCCGATCTGGCCGCCGCCGATCGGCCGCCGGCGCCCATCGGGCCGCCGGCGACGTTGGCGCGCGCGACGGGCGGCACCGTGCACGCGAGCGGGGGCGCCCCGTCTCCGGGGCTCCGGAGGGCGTGTGAGTCGTACACCCATCGAGTTTCGCCACCCCGGACTGATGCACGTATTACAACGTGGGTGTGCCCTTTCAGTCCGTGGAGCGAAACCCAGCAGACCACGTCCTCGACGACGCCGGCGCCCGACGGACGGCCGGCGAGGTCCTGGCCGAGCGCAACCGCGCTCGCGGCATCGCCATCGTCGACGAGCTGTCCCGCATCACGGGGGCGATGGCCGACGGCGCGTCCGCGACACCGGAGGAGATCCTCGCCGTCGCGGACCGCATCGCGGAGCTCCGGACGTCGGTGACCTTCACGGGCCTCGTCGCCGGGGCCTGAGCACCGGGCGGGCCGTCCCCCCGCCGGTCCGCGGGCGGGACTCAGGGGCGGGCAACCGGAAGACGCCGGGCCGTCGGTGGAGGACGACGGCCCGGCGGGCGCGCACCGACGGGAGTCGGCGGCGCGTGGAGGGCGGGTCAGGGCCGCCCCGGGGGTGGATCAGATGCGGCGGTGCGGGGCGTGGCGCGGGAGCCACTCGACGCCGCTGGTGGTCTCGCGCTGCAGGGCCTCGCGGGCGGCGGCCGTGGCCGCGGACGCGGCGCCCGCGCCGCGATCGGCGTCCATGTCGATCCGGGGCGTCGTCGCCGAACCGGCGATGACGGGTGAAGAGGTGCTTCCGAGAATCTCGAACATCTGGATCCTTCCTCTGTCGGGGGGAGGCGCCGGTCCTGGTGGTCCGGCGTCACCTCGGTACTACCCCGTGGCGTCCCCGCGTACGCACCCCACGCGCAGCGTTATGTCGCGTTGAGGGTGGCCGCGCGACCCGCCCGCGGCGACCGTCGTCCCTCGCCCGCGCCCCGGATGGGAGCGTCGCTACGCCGCGCGGTGCGCGGCGACCATGCCGCGGTGCATCACGCGGTCTCCCCGGACGTCGGAGTGCTCCGCCCGGTGCAGCACGCGGGCGTTGTCCCAGATCACGACGTCCCCGGCCTCCCAGGCGTGCGCGTGGACGTTCTCGGGCCGGGTCGAGTGGTGGAACAGCCGGGCGACGACGTCCTCGCCCTCCTCGTCCGACAGGCCGCTGACCTCGGCGCAGCGGCCCGGGGTCGTGAGGTAGAGCCCGGGACGTCCGGTCAGCGGGTGCGGCCGCACGATCGGGTGCCAGGCCTCGTGCTCGTCGCCGTCCTCGAGGACCACGCCGGTGACGACGTGACGGATGCTGCGGTCCTCGACCATCTCGCGCAGCGCGGGATCCAGGGTCGTGAGCGCGCGTGCCTGATCGGAGAAGAGGGTCGCTCCCCCCTGCTCCGGGATCTGCACCGCCCGCAGCGCGGTGTAGGCCGGGGGCTTGCGGACGTAGCTCGTGTCGACGTGCCAGGAGCTCTTCGGCGGTGTGGTCCGTCCCACGTTGCTGACGACGTTGAGGTCGGGGAACCCCGGCGCGGAGGCCTCGCCCTTCGTGAACGCCAGGGGGCCGAAGCGGCGGAGGAACGCGACGAAGTCCTCGTCCGTGGCGTCGTCCTGGCCGGGGAGCACGACGACGCCGTGCTCGGCGAGCAGGCCGCGCAGCTCCTCGATCCCGTCGGGGCCGAGGTCGCGCAGGGTCGTGCCGGTCACGCGCGCGCCGACGGGGTCCAGCGTCTCAACGTCCATGGAGCTCCTCCTGGATGGTGCTGCGGAACAGCTCGGCCGGCCCGGTGCCGGCGGCCTGCGCCATCGCGCAGAGCACGCTCTGGCGGGCGAACGAGCAGTACAGGCTGGCCTCAAGGAACCACGGACGGCCGTCGGGGGCGACGCGCACGTCGAACAGGCCGTAGTGGCGGCACCCCAGGGCGACGAACGCGCGGCGGGCGAGCTCGTGGACCGCGGCCGTGATCGGGTCGTCCGTCGGCAGGATCCACGCGTGCTCGTCGCCCTTGGCGACGAGCCGCAGGTCGCCGTCGGCGTGCCGGACGACCTTGTCCTCCGCCGTCCGCACGCCGGTCACGCGGTACTCCTCCAACGGCAGGCAGACGAGCTCCCCGTCGCGCTGCAGGACGCCGCAGCGCACCTCGCGGCCCAGCGGCACGTACGTCTCTACCAGCGCCGCGTCGGCGTGCTCCAGGGCCGCGACGAGGGCCGGGTCGAGCTCCGACGGCTCGCGCACGAGGGCCACGCCGGCGGAGTTGTCGGCGTCGACCGGCTTGACGACCACGGGCAGGTCGAGGGTGGTGCGCCCGCCGGCGCGCACGAGCTCCCCGCGGGGGACGTCGACGCCCGCCGCGGCGACCACGGCGCGGGCCTGCGCCTTGTCGGCCGTCAAGGCCATGACATCGGGGCGGTTGCCGACGTAGGGGATCCCGAGGACGTCGAAGAGGGCACGGTAGGAGGTCATGCCGGCGACGCAGAACATCTGCGGCACCATCAGGTCGACCCGCAGCGACGCGATGTGCGCGATCGCGGCGGCGACCGGCATCCGCTCGGCGGCCTGCAGGGCCCCGGCGGAGAGCGGGTCCCCCTGGTCGGTCGGGAACCGCCAGAGACCGTCGGGGTCGACGTGGGCGACGTGGGTCTCGTACCGCTCGTCGTCGCGGACGGTCTCCAGGCAGTCCCGGGCGTAGAGGCGCGAGAGGTCGGCGAAGAACGCGGTCGTCGGCGAGCCCACGAGGTGCAGGACCCGGAGGCGCCGCGGGTCCGGCCGGGCTGCGGCGGCCCGGGCCTCCCCCGACCCCTCGGCGTCGGTGCCCATCAGTCGCCCGCCGGCTCGACGAGCTTGCCGATGTTGAAGTCGATCGTCAGCCACGGCTTGGCGCGGACCAGGTTGCGCGCGAGCAGCAGTGGGATCTGCAGGTGGTGGACGAGCAGGAACGGCAGCGGATCGGCGCGGTCGAGGATCGCCTCCTTGCCGCGGAGGACGACGAGGGCGCGCTCCGGCGCGCTCGTGGGACGCCGCAGCGCCCGCCAGAGCTCGTGGTACAGCCAGTAGGTCGGACGGCTCGTCGCCGTCGGGCGGACCGTCGGCGTGCCGTCCTCGAGGTACGCGGCGGCGACGCCGGGGTGGTCGTAGAACATCGTGATCGCGGAGTGCGTGCGCGGATTGCACTCGATCGCGTAGGCGACGCCGTCGGCGGCGCGGATGAAGTCGAACGACGCCTGGCCGGTCAGCCCGAGGGCGCCGACGAACCGCACGACCCACTCCTCGATCTCGGGGTCCTCGACGTGCTCGTAGTTCAGCTGGAACGACGAGGAGCGGCAGCAGCAGTGCAGTTGGACGCGGCCGCCGCGGACCGTGCTGTGGGTGCAGAACTCCTCGCCGGCGACGAACTCCTGGAGGATCCACGGGTTGTCGTCCGAGATCGGCAGGGAGTGGGCGAACGCCGCGGTCTCCTCGGGCGTCGGGCGCGGCAGCGGCGTGAGGTCGCGTCGGCGGACGGGGTCGTAGGCGATGCTCTTCAGGACGAACGTGCGGCCGTCGTCGGGGAAGGCGAAGTCGGCGACCTGGGCCGGGTCGGTGATGCGGTGCGTCTCCGGGACCGCGAGGCCGAGCTCCGCGGCCGCCGCCGCGAAGCGGTCCTTGTCATCGAGCGTCGGCATCGTCGCCGCGTCGACGTGGACGACCTCGCAGTGCGGGTCCAGGACGGCGCGGGCGCGGGCGTCGTACAGGCTCGCCTTGGGACTGCAGACGGGGACGTAGACGTCGACGCCCTCGGCGCGGACGATCCGCAGCAGCGCGTCGGCGTAGTCGGGGTCCTCGGGCTGCGGGACGACGTGGAACGCGTCGACGGCCCGCGAGAAGCGGTGGCCCGTCAGGCGGTAGCGCTCCGTCTCGACGAGGACGACGCGGTGCCCGGCCGCGTGGAAGGACCGGGCGAGCTGCAGCGCCTTCGTCATCTTGCCGCCGCTGATCAGGATCGTCCTGCGCGGCGACGCGGCAGGACGGGCGGGCGTGCGCGGGCGTCGTCGGACGAGTGAGGCGCCCGTGACCGCGGCGTTGACGGGCAGGACCGCGGCCAGGGCGCCGAGGACGGCGGCGCTGCGGACCACCGCGCCGGCCCGGGCGCGCAGCGGGACCGCGTCTGCCGGACCGGCGGTCGCCTGTGCCGGTGCGGCGTGCAGCGTGCTCATCGCGGTGTCCGGTCGGCGCCCGGCACGCTCACGCCGCCCGGCGGATCAGCGTCAGACCGTCGCGCAGCGGGACGAGGACCTGCTCGATGCGCGGGTCCGCCGCGACGGCCGCGTTGAAGTCGCGGATCGCCGTTCCGTTGACGGTCGGTGCGGACGGCAGGTACGGCTCGCCCTGCAGCAGCGTGTTGTCCACGGCGACGATGCCGCCGTCCGCGAGCAGGCCGCGATCGAGGACCGTCTCGAGGTAGCCGAGGTACCCGGCCTTGTCCGCGTCGATGAAGACGAGGTCGAAGGTCTCCCCCGCGTCGGCCAGGCGGTCGAGCGTCTCGCCCGCCGGTGCGACCTCGATGCGGACCCGGCCGCCGGCCGTCGAGGCCTCGAGGCACTCGGCGGCCACGGCCGCGGCGTGCGCGTCGACCTCGCAGGCCACGAGCTCGCCGTCGTCGGGCAGCGCCTCGGCCATCGCGAGGGCGGAGTAGCCGGTGAAGAGCCCGACCTCGAGCACGCGGCGCGCCCGGATCGCGTGGACCAGGAACTTCAGGACCTGGCCCTCGACGTGCCCGGAGAGCATCTCCTGCTCCAGACCCAGATCACCGGCGACGGCGGCCCAGTCCTCCTCGCGGGTGCGCCGGTCCAGGGCGGCGAGGGCCGCGGACTCTGGTGTCGTGGATGCGGCGACGTAGGGGTCCAGACCGCCTGCGAGGTCGCGGGCGCGCCGCAGCCCGTCGAGGAGCTGCGGGTCCTGCCGCTCGTCCGCGGCGACCCGCTCCACGAGGGCGTCGAGCTCCCGGGCGAGGATGCCCACCGGGGTCACCGGCCGCGGGATGCCTCCGGGACCGGGCCCGGACGACGACGCGGCTCCCGGTCCGGCCGGGACGCCGCTCGTCGCCGTGTCGGTCTCGACGCTCACGGGGTCCGCTCAGCCGGCGACGGGCGCGCCGGCCGTGACGAACATGTCCTCGCCGTCGCCGCCACGGGGGTGCTCGGCGCACAGCTCGCGGTGCACGGCGAGCGTCGCGGCGAGCTCCTCCGACGTCGCGTCGTTGACGAAGAAGCACGTGCCGATGGGCTTGGGGACCGCGGCGCGCAGCAGGCCGTCGCGGGTCTGCGAGATCGACTCCGTCGCCTTGTCGAGCAGCTCGGGGGTGAGGTACGGGCTGTCGATCGCGAGGCCCAGGCCGCTCATCAGGCGCAGGACGCGGTCGCGGTCCTCGGGGGTGATGTAGCCGCGCTCGGCGGCGAGCGTGGCGGAGAACGCCATGTCGACGCAGACGGCGTGGCCGTGGCGCATCGGCGTCTCGGGCACGAGCTCGAGGGTCGGGCTCCACGTATGGCCGTAGGCGATCACGCGGTCCAGGTCGATCTCGTGGAGGTTCGGGACCTCGAGCTTGAGCATCGTGTCGATCGCGTCGTAGGTGCCCTTGCGCGCGGCCTCCAGCAGCTCGGGGGTGCCGTCGACGTGGCCGAAGCTCGTCCGCAGGAGGTCCTCGCCGTGCTGCTCGAGCAGCTCGAACAGCCCGAGGTCGGCGACGACGGCGATCTTCACGAGCTCGGCCATGCCGTTGCGGACCTGCTCGACGGGCAGCGTCTTGAGGAACGAGAAGTCGAGCAGGACCTTCGACGAGGCGTGGTAGGCGCCCAGGCGGTTCTTCATGTGGCCGTGGTTGACGGCCACCTTGATCGCGACGCTGGCGTCGACGAGGCCGATCAGCGTGGTCGGCACCCGGATGTAGGGCGTGGCGCGCCGGTAGCTGGCGCACGCGAAGCCGGCGATGTCGGTGGTCAGCCCGCCGCCGACGACGAGCGGGGCCTCCTTGCGCAGCAGCCCGAAGTCGCCGAACTGGTCGACGATCTTCTCGAGCGTGCGGAGGGACTTCTCGGTCTCGTGCTGGCGGACGGGGAAGGCGGTCAGCGCGATCCCGTGGTGCTCGAAGTACGCCTCGAAGGTCTGGCGGTACAGGCCGTAGACCGCCTCGTCGACGATCATCAGGCAGCGGCCGGCGTCGCGGTAGCTGTCGGCGATCTCGGTGTTCTCGGGCGAGAAGGCCCCGTCGACGATCAGCAGGCTGAACTCGATCTTCTCGTAGCCCTCGACGTGGAAGGCGGTGTCGGTGGCGGTGTACTGGGCTTCGACGTTGCTCATGGCTGGGTCCTCAGGGGTTCTGGGGCGAAGCGGCCGGAGCCGCGTGAAGGCGTCGGTCGTCCGCGGGGCCGGAGCCCCGCGCGTGCGGCGGACGACCGTGGACTGCTAGGCGGCGGCGGTCAGCGACTGCCGCCCGGCGAGGCTCAGCTGCTCGACGCGGTCGTCGGCGGCGCCGAAGTCGTGCGTC
>NZ_JAURWA010000090.1 GCF_030655195.1 Patulibacter sp.
CGCACCGGGTGCGGCGGGCCGCGCCGGGCGGGACTCGCCGGGCGCCTGGGGGCGCACCGGACGGGCCGGGGCCGGGGCGGCCGCTGCAGCGGGCGTGGGCTTCGCCGCAGGGGCGTCGCTCCCGCCGGCAGCGGCCGGGGAGGTCGTGGTCTCGGGCTTCGCCGGGGTTCCGGCGGCCTCGTCTGTCGCCGCGGAGCTCTTCAGCTCGGCGCCCTTGGCCTGGATCAGACGCACAGCGACGCTCTCGTCGACCGAGGACGACGCCGTTGCGATGTCGTGCCCGTCCGCCTGGAGGGCATCGAGCACCGTCTTGCTCGGGAGGCCATGGGCCTTGGCGATCTCGTGAACGCGCTTCTTCGCCATCAAATAAAAGAGTGTAGGAAGTTCGGGTCGTTGCTGATGGGCCGTCGGAACGCGCGCTGGAACGCGCGACGCCTGACGGCCTCCTCGGCGCACGCGTGGTCACACACGTACGCCCCTCGTCCTGGGAGCCGGCGCGCGTCGTCGCGGACCACGTGGTCCGCTTCGACGGCGAGGCGGAGGAGCTCCGCCTGGGGCCTGCGTCGGTTGCATCCGACGCAGCGCCTCTCGGGCTGACGTCCGTCTACGTCGACGGGACGTCCTCCGTGTCCTGGGTGCCGTCGGTGGCGACGGCACCCTCCGGGTCGCCGTCCAGGACGGCGGCCTCGGTGTCCTGGGCGATCTCCTCGCCGACGTCGGTGGGATCGACGTCGTCGACCGCACCGTCCTCGACGGGGAGCGCCTGATCGACCTCGCCGACGACCTGGTCCTCGACGTCGAGCAGCTCGCCCGCGTCGTCCACCTGCTCCACCGGACCCTCGGCGGCGACGCGCTCGGCGTACGCCTCCTCGGCCCGGGTGACGATGTCCTGGACGTCCTCCTGCGACTTGTCCGGGTCGGAGAGCGCGTCGAGCTCGTCCTCCGGCAGGTTCTCCAGGAGGGCGACCTCGACGGCACCGAAGCGCACCAGCGCCTGGTGCATCGGGAGACCGCAGAAGGTGGAGCCCGGCAGCGAGGCGTTCGGGCACCGGCGGCCGCTCGTGAGGACGGCGGAGCAGCGGCCGTCACCGATGACCTCCTCCTCGCCCTCCTCCACGTCGCCGGTCGGCGCCGCGGCCTGGGCGAGCGCGTCGCTGGCCTTCTTGATGTCGATCCGCCAGCCGGTCAGGCGCGCGGCGAGCCGCACGTTCTGGCCCTCGCGACCGATGGCCTTCGTCAGGTCCTCGTCGGGAACGATGACCGTCGCCTGACGGAGCTCGTCGTCGATGAAGACCTCGCGCACCTGCGCGGGCGACAGGGCCTTGGCGATGAAGCGCCCGGGCTCGTCGTTGAAGGGGATGATGTCGATCTTCTCGCCCTTGAGCTCCGACACGACCATGCGGACGCGGGAGCCGCGGGGGCCGACGCAGGCGCCGACGGGGTCGACGCCGGAGGCGTGCGAGACGACGGCGATCTTGGAGCGGTAGCCCGGCTCGCGGGCGACGCCGGTGATCTCGACCAGGCCGTCGGCGATCTCGGGGACCTCGAGCTCGAAGAGCGCGCGGATGACCTCGGGGTCGCGGCGCGAGACGATGATCGACGGGCCCTTCGCGGACTGCGAGACCTCCTTGATCACCGCCTTGAGGCGCTGGTTGTGGTCGTAGCGCTCGCCGAAGACCTGCTCCGAGCGGGGCAGCAGGGCCTCGACGCGGTCGCGAAGCTGCAGCAGCGTGTACCGGTTGTCCGACTGCTGGACGATGCCGGTGACCATCTCGCCGACGCGGTCCGCGAACTCGTCGTACATCATGTCGCGCTCGGCCTCGCGGATCCGCTGCAGGATGACCTGCTTGGCGGTCTGCGCGGCGATGCGACCGAAGTCGTCCGGCGTGACGTCCTGCTCGGGGATCTCGTCCGTGTGCTCGGCGAGCTTCTCGGCCGGGATCTCGATCTCGGTCGGCTCGACCCACTCGCCGGTCTCGGGGTCCTCGTAGCTCTGCTCGTCGATGGTCTCGACGATCAGGCCGGCCTCGAGCATCTCGGGCACGAGCAGCTCGATGACCCGGTACTCGCCGTTCTCCGTGTCGAGCTCGACGCGGGCGTACTTGGCCGCGTCGGGCTGCTTCTTGTACGCGGAGAGGAGCGCATCCTCGAGCGCGGCGATGAGCCGCTCCTCGGGGATGTTCTTCTCGCGCGCCAGGGCGCGCATGGCGTCTACGATCTCGCGGGACATCTCGCTCCTACTCCTCGACGAGGTTGCTGCGATGGATCTCGGCGTAGGGGATCGTCACGACGCCCCCGTCGGCCGCCAGGGTGACTGCGTGCTCGTCGTTGCCGACGAGCTCCCCGGTGAAGGACTTGCGGGGCTCGTCCGAGTCGCCGCCCGCCACCGCGATGGGCTGCCGCGTGCGGATCCGCACCTTGCGGCCCGTGAAGCGGCGGTAGTGCTCCGGCTTGACCAGCGGCCGGTCCGAACCCGGCGAGGAGACCTCGACGGCGTACCGCTCGCGCAGATCGTCCATGTGACGGGTGACCCGGACGCAGAGGTCCAGGTTGACGCCGTCGGGATGGTCGATCAAGACGCGCAGGGTGTTCCCGCCCACGACCTCGGCCAGCAGCACCTCGACCTCGGGCTCGACGGCCCGGAGTCGCTCTTCGACGGTGTCCTGGATGGAGGGGTTCATGGTGCGTTCGGCCATAAAAAAAGCGGGCTCCGTGCCCACTTCCAAGGTTGCTGCGGAGCGGTGCCCGGGGACACCACGGAGTGATCGTACCATCGCCGCATGCAGGAAGCCTTCGGACACCGGGCCGCCCCGGCCGCCCCGCCCGCCACCGCCGACACGCCCGTGGACGCGGTCGACTCCCCCGCCCCCGCGGCCCCCGGCTCGCCGGAGGCCGCGGTCGCGCTGCTCGACGCGTTCCTCGCCGACCTCGACGCCGTCGTCCACCGGCCGGCCCCGCTGGAGCGCGGGTTCGCGCTGGGCACCGGGGCCTGGCCGCTGCACGTCGGGGCCCGGGCGGTCGGCGGCCTGCTGGAGCTCCAGGCCGAGGTCGCCCCGCCCGGGGCGGTCGACGCCGCCTGGCTGCTGCACCGCAACCGCCGGGACGTGCGGGTCGTGCGCTACGCGAGCTCCGCCGAGGGCGCGACCTGGGTCCACGGGGACCTCGTGCTCTCGGCCGTCTCCCCCGCCACGCTGGATGACGTCCTGGCCCGGATGCTCGGCGCGGCGGAGGAGGCCGCGGCGGTGGCGGTCTGGCCCGACTGGGGCTGAGCGCGCCGGTCGCGGGGCGACGCCGGGCCGCGCACCGGTGCGGTGCGACGGGTTCGTGCGGCACCGCCGTTCTCGGTGACCGTGGCGCACGTTCCCCGCGTGCCGGCGACGACGACGTGCGGAACGCGCCGGGTGGCACGACGTGCCGCACGAAGAGTGGGCGGCTGCTCGCGACGTCGCCGGAGGACGGAGCGGACCGACACGTCCCTCGCGCCGGCCGTTCGACGTCAGGCGCGAGGAGGCGGGCCGCCCAGCTCCTCCGGGACGTCGTCCCCGCGGGTCGAGCCGGCCTCACCCGTGGAATCGGGCGCGCGCGTCGAGCCGGATCCGCCCCCGGAACCGGGGTCGCGCGCCGGGCCGTCCGTGCCCGTCGATCCGGGCCCGTCGTCGTCCGCATCCGGTGCGTCGGCGCCGTCCCGCGCACCGACCGTCCCGCCCGTTCCGGCGTCGGCCGCCGGGGCGCCCCACGGTCCCGCGCCGCTGCGCCGGCTGCCCGGGGGCGGCTCCTCCGCACCGGCGTCGGCGGACGGGGCCGGTCGGTCGTCCGGCGCGCCGTCGGCACCGGCGAGGGCCGCGATCGTGCGGTCGCGGTAGACCGCGTAGTCCGCACGCTGGGGCTGCAGCAGCGCCGCCATCGTCAGCGGCGGCCGCGCCTCGGCGTGCAGACCCTGCAGCTGCAGCGCCCGACCCAGGCAGAACTGCGCGTAGTGGTTGACGGGCTCCAGCTCGACCAGCACGCCGAACTCCTCGGCGGCCTCGCGGTAGCGCTGCGACCCGAACAGCG
Organism: Patulibacter sp.; assembly: GCF_030655195.1. Classification (GTDB taxonomy): domain Bacteria; phylum Actinomycetota; class Thermoleophilia; order Solirubrobacterales; family Solirubrobacteraceae; genus Patulibacter. The sequence continues at coordinate 4,054 of NZ_JAURWA010000090.1, forward strand.
CGCGGCCCAGGGCCTCACGCACCATGCCGGTCGTCGGCTCGAGGTCGCGGGCGCGCTGGAGGGGCAGCGCGGCGGCGTGGTGGTCGCGGCGCTCGAGGAGGTCGATCCCGGAGCGGTAGAGCTCGTACGCGGTGGGCTCCGACATGCCCCGAGTCTGCCAAACCCTGCGAGGCCATCCGGCACGTCCCGACGCACCGCGCGTCCCGCTCTCCCGCCCGACCGGCCGCCCGCCCGACCGGCCGCCCGCCTGTCCACCGCCCGCTCGCCCGCCCGACCGTCCACCGCCCGCTCGCCCGGCCGCTCGTCCCCGCCCGCCCGCGCGCCCGTCGCCCGTCGCCCGTCGCCTGGCGGCGTGGGCCTCAGCGGCCTCGGGCGACGAGGACGTCGTCGAGGATCGCGTCGGCGATCCGCTCCTTCGCGGCCCGCGCCACGGCCCGGTCCCCGGCGGCGGTCACGATCGTCACGGCGTTGTCGGTGGCGTCGAAGGCGATGCCGGGCTGCGAGACGTCGTTGACGACCACGGCGTCGAGGCCCTTGCGCGTCAGCTTCTCGCGGGCGTGGACGATCGCCTGGTCCCCGTGCTCCGCGGCGAAGCCGACGAGCGTCTGGCCGGGACGCCTGCGGGCGGAGAGCTCGACGAGCACGTCGACGGTCGCCTCCAGCTCGATCGTCATGCCGGTGCGTCCCTGCTTCTTGATCTTGCCCGCCGCCGGGTCGACCGGCCGGAAGTCCGCGACGGCCGCGGCCATGACGAGGACGTCGGCGGAGCCGAACGCGTCCGCGCAGGCCGCGCGCAGCTCCTCGGCCGTCGACACCGGCACGACGGTGGAGCCCGCGGGGTCGGGTAGGCCGACGTTGGCGGCGACGACGGTGACGCGGGCCCCGCGGGCGACGGCGCGGGCGGCCACCGCGTAGCCCATGCGACCGGAGGACCGGTTGCCGACGAACCGCACGGCGTCGATCGGCTCGCGCGTGCCGCCGGCGGACACGAGCACGTGCAGCCCGGCGAGGTCCTGCGGGATCCCCGGGGCCAGCGACCCCTCCGCCGTCGGGACGCCGCCCGGTCCCAGCTCGAGCGGGCCCGTCGGCACGGCCGCCGCCGAGGGCGCTCCCGCGAGCACCGCCTCCACCGCGGCGAGCAGGTCCTCGGGCTCGGCCACGCGACCGTCGCCGTGCTCGCCCTTCGAGGCGAGCGCCCCCGATCCGGGGTCGACGAGGATCGCCCCGTCCTCGCGGAGGCGCGCGACGTTGCGCAGGGTGGCGGGGTGGTGCCACATGCGGTGGTTCATCGCCGGGGCGACGAGCACCGGGCAGTCCGCCGCGAGGTAGGCCGACGCCACGAGCGAGTCGGCCCGTCCCGTGGCGAGGCCGGCGATCGCGTTGGCCGTCGCCGGCGCGATGACGTACGCGTCGGCGTTCTCCACCAGCGCGAGGTGGCTGATCGCGGCGTGGGTCGGCTGCGGATCGCCGGGGAACGCACCGCGCATCGGGTCGGGCTCGAACTCGTCCGTGAGGACCGGCGCGCCGGTGATCGCCCGGAAGGTCTCGGCGGCGACGAAGCGCTGCGACGTCTCCGTCTGCACGACGCGGACCTGGTGGCCGGCCTTCGTGGCCAGCCGGACGAAGAGGATCGACTTGTAGGCGGCGATGCCGCCGGTGACGCCGAGGAGCAGGCGAGCCATGCGGCGAGTGTGACGGACCGCCCCACCGGGCGGGCGCCCGGCGGCGCCCGTGCACCGCGCCGCGCCGGATGGCCTCCGGGCCGGGGCGGTGGCCGGCCGACGACGGCCCGGAACGACGAACGCCGCCCGGATCGGACGGCGTCTGCGACGTGCTCGGGTACCGCCCGTGGGCGGCGGGACCTACCGGTAGCGGTAGGTGATCTTGCCGGCGGCGACTTCCTCGAGGGCGATCGTCAGGTAGTTCTTCGACGCCGTCTCGACCATCGGGGGCGGGAACTCGTCGAACGCGCCCTCACCGAGGTTGTGGTAGTACGCGTTGATCTGCCGGGCCCGCTTCGCCGCCACGAGGACCGACGCGTAGTTCGAGTCCACGTTGTTGAGCAGCTGGTCCATGCGCGGAGAGATCACACAGGGAGTGTAGCGGGGTCGTGCGGTCCGCCCGTGTACGCCCGCTCGCCGTGGCCCGGTGGACGGGCCTCGTACGCCGCGCCACCGCGGGCCGGACGGCCCGGCCGACGCGGGTCGCGCCGGGCACCGATCCGGGACTCAGGCGCCGTTGGTCGCCGGCAGCTGGGCCTTGACGATCGACTCGAGCTCGGCGACCGAGGCCTCGAGGTCGTCGTTGACGATCCGGTGGTCGAACTCGTGCTGGCTCTCGAGCTCGGTCTTCGAGACCTCGAGGCGGCGGGCGATGGTGTCCGCGCCGTCGGTGCCCCGGCCCTCGAGCCGCTGCTGGAGGACCTCGAAGGACGGCGGGACGACGAAGACCTGGACGGCCTCGGGCATCGTCTCGCGGATCTGTGCGGCGCCCTGGACCTCGATCTCGAGCACGACGGGCGCGCCCTCGCCGAGATGGCGGTCGAGCTCCTCGCGCAGCGTGCCGTACCGACGACCCGCGTACTCGGCGTGCTCGACGAAGTCGCCGTCGGTGATCCGACGGGCGAACTCGTCGTCGTCGAGGAACCAGTAGTCGCGGCCGTGCTCCTCCCCCTCGCGCATCGGGCGCGTGGTGGCGGAGACGCTCAGGCGCAGCTCGGGGTGGTTCTGCCGGAGCCGGCGGATGAGCGTGCCCTTCCCGACCCCCGAGGGGCCGGTGATGACGAAGACGCGTGCCACGCGGGACCCCCGCTCAGCCGCGCGGGCTGCGGAGCGTCTGCACGAGCTCGGCGCGCTGGCGGGGCGTCAGGCCGCCGATCGTCTTGGACGCGGAGATCCGGCACTGCTGCAGGATCTTGCCCGCGCGGACGCGGCCGTACTTCGGGACCGCCAGGAGCATGTCGACGACCTTCGCCGTCTCGAGCCACTCGGGTGGATCCATCAGCAGGCGGTCGATGGACTGCCGACCCGACTTGAGGTCCCGCTTGAGGGCTGCGCGCTGGGACCGCACCTCGTTCGCGCGCTGGAGCGCGTCCATCCGCTGGTTGAGCGACCGCTCGGGCGTGGCAGAGGACTTGGACGGGGCGTTTGCTGCGGTCGACATCGCGGGGCGAGTCTACCCGGCCGCCGAGCGGCGCGAGGGCCGCGGACGACAAGTCACCTCGACCTCGAGTCGAGGTGAAGGTGTGGCCCAGGACGTCGAGTGTTGCGCCGGATGCGGCTAGCAGACTCCTGTGGAGAACGGCAGTTCCAGGTGGTCAGCCGAGCCAGTCCGCGAGGACGTCGGCGAACACCCCGGGGTCCTCGCCGGCGTCCCAGAACGCGGTCGCGAGCCCGGTGGCCACGGCCCCCACGGCCAGCAGGTCGCGGACGTCCTGCCCGCTGCGCACGCCCCCGCATCCGACCACGTCGACCCCCTCGGGGAGCAGCGCGCGGAGCTGCGAGACCTGGCCGAGGACCACCGGCTTCATCGCCGCGCCGGACACTCCGCCGTACCCGACGTCGACCGCTGCCCGTCCGTCCGCCCGCAGCGCGAGACCGTTGGGAAACGTGTTGCAGCTGACCACGAAGCGCGCACCCGCGTCGGCGGCGGCCGCCGCGACCTCTGCGAGCTGCACCGGGTCCGACAGCGGCGAGAGCTTCACGCCGACGGGCACGCCGACGCCCGAGGCCGCCGCCAGGGACCGCGAGACGAGCTCGGGGTCGAACGACATGATGCGTTTCTGCTCGCCGCCGTCCCAGACGTTCGGGCAGCCGAGGTTGAGCTCGACGAGGTCGCAGCCGCCGTCCGCGGCGAGGTGGGCGAGCTCGCCGTTCTCCTCGGGCGAGAAGCCGGCGACGGACACGATCAGCGGCTTCCCGGCCGCGCGGGTGGCCGCGGCCATCTCGGGCAGGACGTCGCGGTAGAAGTCCGCCCCGCGGTTGGGCATGCCCAGGGCGTTGACGGCGTAGCCCTGCCGCGAGGCGTAGACCTCCCCCGCGTTCCCGTCGCGGGCGGCCTTCGTGATCGAGCCGAGCGTCACCGCGGCGACGGGCGAGCGCGCCAGGCGCCGGACGTCGTCGAGCGACTTGGCGGTCCCCGCGGCGTTCAGCAGCGGATGCTCGAGGGCGACCCCGGCGACGCTGGTGGCCGTCGGGATCGCCCCGCTCATCGGACGAGCTCCTGCAGCGCGACGACGCTCGCGTCGCGCTCCCGGGCCGAGGCGATCGCCAGGGCGGCGGCGTGGCCGGCCGACACGGTGGTCAGGCACGGGACGCCGGCGGTGATCGCCGCTCGACGGATCTCGTAGCCGTCGGTGCGCGCACCGGAGCCGGTGGGGGTGTTGATGACCACCGCGACCTCCCCGGCGGCGATCCGCGAGACCGCGGTGCCGCTGTCGGAGAGCGGCCCGCCCGCGCCGGCGTCCTGCAGCTTGGCGACGACGTCGCACGGGATGCCGGCGTCGACGAGCGCGTCGCGGGTGCCCGCGGTGGCCAAAAGCGAGAAGCCGAGCTCGTGGAAGCGCGTGGCGACCTCGAGCGCGGCGGGCTTGTCGGCGTCGGTCACCGAGACGAAGACGGTGCCGCCGTCGGGAAGCGGCGACCCGGCGGCCGCGGAGGCCTTCGCGAACGCCGACGGGAAGTCGTGGGCGACGCCCATGACCTCGCCCGTCGAGCGCATCTCCGGGCCGAGCAGGCCGTCGGAGCCGACGAAGCGGTCGAACGGCAGGACGGCCTCCTTGACGGCGACGTGGCCCAGCGACCCCTGTCCCCCGGCCTCGGCGGGCAGGCCCAGCTGTCCGATCGTCTCGCCGAGCATGATCCGGACGGCCATCTTCGCCAGCGGCACGCCGATGGCCTTGGAGACGAACGGCACCGTCCGCGAGGCGCGCGGGTTGGCCTCGATGACGTAGACCTCGCCCCCGTACACCGCGAACTGGATGTTGATGAGGCCCGAGACGCCGAGCTCCAGGGCGATGCCGCGCGTCTGGCGGCGGATCTCCTCGATCAGGTCGTCCGACAGCGAGAACGGCGGCAGGGCGCAGGCGGAGTCGCCGGAGTGGATGCCGGCCTCCTCGACGTGCTGCATGATGCCGCCGACCCAGACCGACTCGCGGTCGCACAGCGCGTCGACGTCGACCTCGATCGCGTTCTCGAGGAAGCGGTCGAGGAAGATCGGCTTGCCGGCGGTGATGTCGGCCTCGCGCTCGAGGTACGCCGTCAGGCCCTCGGGCCCGTAGACGATCTCCATCGCGCGGCCGCCGAGCACGTAGCTCGGGCGGACGAGCAGCGGGAAGCCGACCTCCTCCGCGGCGGCCAGCGCCCCGTCGAGGCCCTGCGCGGTGGCGTACGGCGGTGCCTTGAAGCCGAGCTTCGAGAGGACGTCGCCGAAGGCGGTGCGCTCCTCGGCGCGGTCGATCGCCTCGACGCTCGTGCCGAGGATCGTGATGCCGGCGTCCTGCAGGCCCTGCGCGAGGCGCAGCGGCGTCTGGCCGCCGAACTGGACGATGACGCCCTCGGGCTGCTCGACCTTCAGCACCCCGAGCACGTCGTCGAGCGTCAGCGGCTCGAAGTACAGGCGGGTCGACGTGTCGTAGTCGGTCGAGACCGTCTCGGGGTTGCAGTTGATCATCACCGCGTCCCGGCCGGACTCCTTGACCGTGACGGCGGCGTGCACGCAGCAGTAGTCGAACTCGATGCCCTGGCCGATGCGGTTGGGGCCCGAGCCGAGGATCACCACGGACGGGTTGTCGCCGCGGACGACCTCGTGGCGCGGGTTGCCGTCCTGGTCGGGGCGCTCCCAGCCGGAGTAGAAGTACGGCGTCTGGGCGGCGAACTCCGCGGCGCAGGTGTCGACGGACTTGAACGTGCGGACGAGCCCGGAGCCGTCCTGCGCCGGGCCGCCGGCGCCGTCGGACGGCGTGGGGTCCTCGCCCAGGGCGATCCGGCGGAACTCGCTGAGGTACCACGGGTCGATGCCCGTGGACTCGTGCAGCTGCTCGTCGGTGGCGCCGCGACGGATCGCCTCGAGCAGCACGTCGTAGCGCTCCGTGCGCGGACGGCGGATCCGCTCGACGAGCTCCTCGGCGGTCGCGTCGTCGGCGATCGGCGGGGTGCGGTCGAGCTCCCGGGAGCGCAGCGCCTTGACGAACGCCTGACCGAAGGTGCGGCCGATCGACATCGCCTCGCCGACGGACTTCATGTGCGTCGAGAGGGTCTCGTCGACGCCGGGGAACTTCTCGAACGCGAAGCGCGGCCACTTGACGACGACGTAGTCGATCGTGGGCTCGAAGGCCGCGGGCGTGGCCTTCGTGATGTCGTTGGTGATCTCGTCCAGGCGGTAGCCGACGGCCAGGCGCGCGGCGATCTTGGCGATCGGGAACCCGGTGGCCTTCGACGCCAGGGCGGAGGAGCGGGAGACGCGGGGGTTCATCTCGATGATGAGGATCTCCTCCGTCTCCGGGTTGACCGCGAACTGCACGTTCGAGCCGCCGGTCTCGACGCCGACCGCGCGGATCACCGCGATCGCCTGGTCGCGGAGCTGCTGGTAGAGCCGGTCGGTCAGCGTCTGCTGCGGGGCGACCGTCACCGAGTCGCCCGTGTGGACGCCCATCGGGTCGATGTTCTCGATGGAGCAGACGATGACGACGTTGTCGCCGTGGTCGCGCATGACCTCGAGCTCGTACTCGCCCCAGCCGATGACGGACTGGTCCACGAGGACCTGCCCGATCGGCGAGGCGTCGATGCCGCCGCGGATGATCTGGCGGAACTCCTCCTCGGTGCGGGCGATGCCGCCGCCGCGGCCGCCGAGGGTGAACGCCGGGCGCACGATCGCGGGCAGCCCGGTGATCGTCAGCGCCTTGTCGATCTGGCGGTCGATCTCCTCCGTGGCGATCTTCGCGCCGTCGGCGGAGTCGCCCTCCTTGCCGCGCACGATGAGCGAGGCGGGCATCTTCAGCCCGGCCTTGGCCATCGCCTGCGCGAACAGGTCGCGGTCCTCGGCGCAGTTGATCGCGTCGTAGTTCGCGCCGATCAGCTCGACGCCGAACCTCTCGAGCGTCCCGTCCTCGTGCAGCGCCTTGGCGAGGTTCAGCGCGGTCTGGCCGCCGAGGGTCGGGAGCAGCGCGTCGGGGCGCTCCTTCTCGATGATCTGGGCGACGGGACCGGGCAGCAGCGGCTCGACGTACGTCTTCTCGGCGTACTCCGGGTCGGTCATGATCGTCGCCGGGTTCGAGTTGACCAGGACGATCTCGAAGCCCTCCTCGCGGAGGACCTTGCAGGCCTGGGCGCCGGAGTAGTCGAACTCGGCGGCCTGCCCGATGACGATCGGGCCGGAGCCCAGGATCATGATGCGGCGGATGTCGGTGCGGCGCGGCATCAGGCGGCGCTCCCGTCGGTCGTGGTGTCGGTGGCGGTCGGGCCGTCGGTGCTCCCGGTGGCGGAGGTCCCGGCGGACTCCCCGGCGATCGCGGCCTCGGCGGGCGTCGTGCCGTCGGCGGCGACGCCGGCCTTCGCGGCCGCGGCGTCACCGGTCTGGCGGTTGACGTCGGCCAGCGAGCCACCTTCGCGGATCCGGTCGAGGAAGCGGTCGAAGAGGTAGCCCGCGTCGTTGGGCCCCGGCGCGGCCTCGGGGTGGTACTGGACCGTCGCGGCGTTGGCCTCGGCGAGCACCAGACCCTCGACGGTGCGGTCGTAGAGGTTCAGGTGCGAGAGCTCGGCCTGGCCGAAGTCGGTGTCCCAGCGGACGGGCTCGTCGCCCTCGATGCGGCCGGTGCCGTCGGGCGTCTGGACCGCGAAGCCGTGGTTCTGGCTCGTGATCTCGACGCGACCGGTGGTCAGGTCCTTGACGGGGTGGTTCGCGCCGCGGTGGCCGAACTCCATCTTGAACGTTTCCAGGCCGACGGCCCGGCAGAGCAGCTGGTGGCCCATGCAGATGCCGAAGACCGGCTTCTTCCCCAGGACGCCGCGGATGGTCTCGACGACGTGGTCGACCGCGCCGGGGTCGCCGGGGCCGTTGGCGAGGAAGACCGCGTCGACGTCGCCCTCGAGGACCGCGTCGGGGCCGTCGGACAGCGGGTGCAGGCGGACGCGGGCGCCGCGCGCGACGAGCTCCTCGACGATCGACCACTTGATGCCGGTGTCGATCGCCGCGATCAGCGGGCCGTTGGCGTTGCCGTCCGGCACGTCGCCGGTGGAGCCGGCGTCGCCGGTCCCCCGCAGCTGGCCCGGCCGCGAGACCGTGTGCGCCTGCGCGGGCGTCACCGTCGACGCCAGGTCCTGGCCGGCCATCGACGGCTCGGCTGCCACGGTGGCCGCGGCCTCGTCCTGCGGGACCTCTCCGGCAAAGACGCCGCCGCGCATCGCGCCCTTGTCGCGGATGTGCCGCACGAGCGCCCGGGTGTCGACGCCCGAGATCGCGGGGATCCCGTTCTCGGCCAGCCACGAGAGCCAGCCCTGCTCGGCGCGCGGGGCGTCGTCGCGGTCGACGGCCTCGCGCATGATCACCGCGCGGGAGTGGATCCGGTCGGACTCCATCGCCGCGGCGTTGACGCCGTAGTTGCCGATGTGCGGGTAGGTGAAGACGATCAGCTGCCCGGCGAACGACGGGTCGGTGACGGACTCCTGGTAACCGGACATGCCGGTCGTGAAGACGACCTCGCCGGTGGAGCGCAGGTCGGTCGAGGCGCCCGCGCCGGGCAGTGGCGCGCCGCAGGAGTCGCCGTCGAAGCGGGTCCCGTCCTCGAGCAGCAGGTAGGCGGAGGGGGCCGGTGCGGTCATCGGATCAGCTCCAGGATCGTCTTGAAGGAGTCGGCGCGGGCGTCGCCCAGCAGCTCGAGCAGGATGCTCTCGGTCGTCCCGACCATCGCGCCGGCGCGGGCCACGCGGGTCAGGCCGGCCTCGCGGTCCTCGGCGGTCCGCGACCCGGCGGCGTCGCCGGCCACGTGGACCGCCAGGCCCTGGCGGAGCAGGTCCAGGCAGGTGCCCTGGACGCAGACGTGCGCCTCGATGCCGACGACCACGACCTGGTCGCGCCCCTTGAGGTGGAACCCCTGGGCGCGGGTGGCCGAGAACGCGGACTTCGGGAGGCGCTCGGTGCCGTCGGGCAGCACGTCCTGCAGCTCGGACACGGTGGCCCCGAGCTTGTCGGGCAGCTGCTCGGTCACCACGACCGGCATCCCCAGCGCGATCGCGCCGCGGACCATGCGGACGCTGCGGGCGATGACGCGGTCGTACCCGTCGATCGACTTGCGGAACGCCTCCTGGACGTCGACGACGACCAGGGCGGTGCGGTCGGGGTTCAGCCCGGCGAGGGCGGCGGCGTCGGTCATGCGGTGGGTCGGTGCTCCGGGGGAAGGGGTGCGTCGGTCGGGCTACGCGGCGTGGACCGCGAAGCTGCGCTCGCGGTAGGCGACGGCGCCGTCGGCGACGGTCATCAGCACGCGGCCGTGGAACGTCCGGCCGTCGAAGCAGCAGTTGCCCGACTTGCTCTCGTAGCCGTCGGCGCCGACGGTCCACTCGCGCTCGAGGTCGACGAGACAGAGGTTGGCGCGCTCACCGACGGCGACGGTCGGGGTCGGGAGGTCCATCAGCGCGGCGCCGCCGATCAGCCGGTCGACGACGGTCGAGAGCGGGAGGATCCCGGGCCGGACGAGCTCGGAGTAGACCGCGGCGAACGCGCTCTCCAGGCCGGTGGTGCCCATCGGCGCCTGCTCGAAGGGCATCTCCTTCTCGTCGCGGGCGTGCGGGGCGTGGTCGGTGGCGATCGTCTCGATCGTGCCGTCGCGGACGCCCTCGATCAGCGCCTGGCGGTCCTCCTCGAAGCCCAGCGGCGGGTTCATCTTCATCGAGGTGTCCAGGTCGCGGACCGCCTCGTGCGTCAGGCAGAGGTGGTGCGGCGAGGCCTCGCCGGAGACCTTGAACCCCTGGGCCTTCGCGGCGCGCAGCGCGTCGACCGAGGCGACGCAGGAGAGGTGTTGGAAGTGCAGGCGCCCGTCCTCGTAGCCGGCGAGCGCGGCGTCGCGGGCGACCATCGTGGACTCCGAGAGCCACGGCACGCCGGCGATCCCCAGGCGCGCGGAGACGGAGCCCTCGCGCATCGCCCCGCCGGCGGAGAGCGACGGATCCTCCTCGTGCAGGGCGATGACGCCGCCGCAGAGGCGCTGGTACTGGATCGCCTTGCGCAGGACGCCCGCGTCGGTGACGGGGCGGCCGTCGTCGGTGAACCCGACCGCGCCGGCCTGACGCAGCTCGTTCATCTCGGTGAGGTGCGTGCCCTCGAGCCCCAGCGTGATCGCCGCCGTGAAGCCGACGGGGATGCGGGCCAGGCGCGAGGCGAGGTCGCGGAGGGAGCCCAGCAGCGAGCTGGAGTCGACGACCGGCGAGGTGTTCGGCATCGCGACGACCGCGACGTAGCCGCCGGCCGCGGCGGAGCGCGTGCCGGTCTCGAGGTCCTCCTTGTACTCCTGGCCCGGCGTGCGCAGGTGCACGTGCGGGTCGACGAAGCCCGGGAACAGGTGCAGGCCCTCGCCGGGGACCTCCTCGACGCCCGCGGGCGCGGTGACCCCACCGGGCTCGCCGATCTCGGCGATCACACCGGCGCGCACCAGGACGTCGTGCGGGGCGTCGACGCCGGCGCGGGGATCGAGGACGTGGACGCGCCGCAGCAGGACGTCGGCGTCGTCGATGCCGGGGCCACCCGCACGGACGAGGGGGTTCAGGCTCATGCGGGGTGCAGCTCCGGGTTGTTGAAGGGATCGCGCCCACCGCCGTGCGGTCGGCGGCGGCGACGCTCGGGGCCGTCCGGCGGACCGTCGGGCGGGGCGGTCGGACCGCCGCCGGAGGCGAGGACCTCGTAGAGGACGGCCATCCGCACGAGGACGCCGGCGCGGACCTGGTCGAGGATCAGCGACTGCGGGCCGTCGACGACGTCCCCGGCCAGCTCGACGCCGCGGTTGACCGGGCCCGGGTGCATCAGGAGCTGGCGGGCCCCGAGGCGCCGGGAGCTGATCTGGTACTCGGCGGCGTACTCGCGGATCGACGGGACGTAGGCCTGCTTCATCCGCTCGTTCTGCATCCGCAGCGCGTAGACGACGTCGGCCTGCGGCAGGTCCTCGAGCGTGTAGCGGACCTCGCAGCCGAGCACCGCGATCTCCGCCGGCACGAGGGTCGGCGGGCCGGCGACGGTGACCTTCGCGCCCATCGTCTGCAGGCCCAGGACGAGCGACCGCGCCACCCGCGAGTGGCGCACGTCGCCGACGACCCAGACGTTCAGCCCGTCGAGCGAGCCCAGGCGGGAGCGCAGCGTGTAGATGTCGAGCAGCGCCTGGGTGGGGTGCTCGTGCTGGCCGTCGCCGGCGTTGACGATCGCCGCGTCGGTCCACTGCGTGATGAGCTTCGACGCGCCCGCCCACGGGGTGCGGACGACGATCGCGTGCGGCCGGTGGGCCGCCAGGGTCTGGACGGTGTCGCGCAGCGACTCGCCCTTCTCCACCGACGAGCCGGACGCGGCGAAGTTGACGACGTCGGCCGACAGGCGCTTGGCGGCGAGCTCGAAGCTCGAGCGCGTCCGCGTCGAGGACTCGTAGAAGAGGTTCAGGACCGTCCGGCCGCGCAGGGCGGGGACCTTCTTGATCGGCCGATCGGCGACTTCGGCGAAGCTCGCAGCGCGGTCGCAGAGCCGCTCGATGCCGGCGCGGTCGAGGTCCTCGATCGACAGCAGGTGCTTCATGCGGCGCGGTCCTCTCCGGCGATGGGGGCACGGCGGGCGCGGGCGGCGGCGAGGCTCATGCGGCGCGGTCCTCCGGCGGGTCGGTCGGCGACGGCGGATCGACGTGGCGCCGCTCGATCGCGACCTCGTCCCGGCCGTCGATCTCGGCGACCCGCACGTTGACGCGCTCGGCGACCGACGTCGGCAGGTTCTTGCCGACGTAGTCCGCGCGGATCGGCAGCTCGCGGTGGCCGCGGTCGACGAGGACGGCGAGCTGGACCCGGCCCGGGCGGCCGTAGTCGAAGATCGCCTCGATCGCCGCGCGGATCGTGCGGCCCGTGAAGAGCACGTCGTCGACGAGCACCACGGACCGGCCCTCGAGCGGGATGCCGTCGAGGTGCGTGGCGTGGATGACGGGGCCCGTCTCGTCCCGGACCGGCGCGTCGGGCACCTCGCCGAGATCGTCGCGGTAGAAGGCGATGTCGAGGTCGCCGAGCGGTACGTCCGTGCCGAGCAGGGCGCTCAGGCGCTCCTGCAGCCGGCCCGCGAGGAGGGCGCCGCGGGTGTGGATGCCGACCAGGACGATCGAGTCGGGGTCCGGGTGACCCTCCACGATCTCGTGGGCGATGCGCGCGAGGGTGCGCGCCATGTCGGCGCCGTCAAGGACGGTGGTCTCGAGAGTCATGCGATGGGATCGTCCCGGCCTCTCTGGACCGGCTTAACGAGCAGGCGGGAGGCTAGCAGCGTCCTCGGCGGCGTCCTCGGCGCGTCTCGGCCGCCCCGCCCCCGGCCGGAAGATCGGGTCGCCGCGCTCGGGGAACGGGACATCGATCACGTCGAAGTCCCGCGGCAGCTCGGTGTGCTCAAAGGTGCGGCGCGCCTCGGCCAGCGCCTCGGTCGGCCGGTGACGCGCCGAGAGGTGCACGAGCGCGAGCAGCCCGACCTCGGCCTCGGCGGCCAGAGCCGCGGCCTCGCTCGTCGTGCTGTGCCCGGTCTTGCGCGCGCGCTCGGCCTGCTCGTCCATGAAGGTCGCCTCGTGGACGAGCAGGTCGCACCGCCAGGCCGCCGCACGCAGCGCGTCGCACGGCCGCGTGTCGCCCGACACCACGATCCGGCGACCGAAGCGCTTCTCCGAGGTCACCTGCTCGGGCCGGACGCCGCGGACGGTCTCACCCTTCTGCAGGAGGCCGAACTCGCGCGGGTCCTCCAGGCCGACGCCCAGGGCACGTGCGGCCTCGGGGTCGAACCGGCCGGGCCGGTCGTCCTCGGCGAGCACCCAGCCCAGCGCCGTGGTCCGGTGCTGGACCCCGATCGCCTCCGCCCGCCAGCCGTCGCGCTCGACGATGTCGCCCGGCTCGACGTCCTGCACGTCGAGGGGATAGCGGACCCGGCCGGTCAGGTCCTGCACCGCCGCGAGCGCCGCCGTCGTCCCGACCGGGCCGACGATGGTGAGCGGCACCGTGCGGTCCTGCAGGTCGAGCGTCTTCAGCAGCCCGGGCAGCCCGAGCCAGTGGTCCGTGTGCAGGTGGGTCAGCAGGACCAGGTCGATCTCGGCCAGGCCGAAGGACCGCATGAGCTGGCGCTGCGTCCCCTCCCCGCAGTCGACGAGCACGTGCTCTCCCCCGCGCCGGACCAGCAGCGCGGGCAGCCCGCGCCCGGGCGTCGGCGCGGACCCGCCGGTGCCGGCGAAGAGGACCTCGAGGTTCACGGGGGCGAGGGTAGTCGGTGGGGTGCCGGGTGGGCCGGGTGGGCCGGGGTCGGCCGCGTAGCGAGGTCGGCGGGGTTGGCCGCGTGGCGAGGTCGGCGGCGTCGGCCGCGTGGCGAGGTCGGCGGGGTCGGCCGCGCCACGCGGCCGGCGCGGGTCGGAGGGTCCGCACGTCGGGCCCGGGCGGACGTCGGGTCGGGCGGTGGGTCGGGGCCGGGCGGACGGCAGGCCGGCGGCACGTTCGGGGCCGAGCGGACGGCAGGCCGGGCCGACCGGCGGGCTCGGATCGGCCGGCGGCGCGGTGCGCAACGTCGAGAAGGTGCGGCACGCCGTCGGCGACGGGACGTGCCGCACTCGGTCGTCGCCCTGCCGCGGGGAACGTGCGGACCGTCGCGGCGCGCGCGATGTTCCGCACGTTCCCGGGGTTCGAACCTCGGCCCGGACCCCGCGGGCCGACCCGTGTCACGTTCCCGCGTTCCGTCAGGCCCGACATCCCCACCGCGAGCCGGTCCGACCGGGTCCGGCGACCCTCCGGCAGTCCCGCTACACTCCGCAACGGATCGCCAGCGGTCCACCCGGCGCCCGTAGCTCAGTGGATAGAGTGTCTGCCTCCGGAGCAGAAAGTCGCAAGTTCGAATCTTGCCGGGCGCGCTCCTCGAGACCCCAGTCGTTGACTGGGGTTTCGTCGTTTCCGGGGCAGCTTCATCGGGGGGGCGTCTCGGCGCCGGCCCACTCGCGGGACCCGACCAGGGTGCCTCGGGCGGCCCGGCTGCGCGACCACGACGCCTCACGGGTCAGGAACTCGGTGCGGGCACCAGGCGCATCGACAGCGTGCGGCGTGGGTTCATGCGTCTGCGTTCCCGTCCCAGGAGTCCTCGTGTCACCCACCAGCCGGCCTCGGTTCATCGTTCGTCGACCAGGCGCTGCGGCCCTCCCGCTGTGGGTGGCGGGCGTGGTCTGCGCGAGTGCGTTCGTTCCTGCAGGTGCGTCGGCCGCAGGTCCAGGACCGCTCGGTCCTTCGGGGCCGACGCAGTGGGCGGGGTGGAGCACGGTCGGTCCCGCGACCGACCGGTCGAGCGTCGCGGCCGGTGCCGACGGCACGACGTTCTCGATCGGCTCGGGTTTCGAGGCCGTGCGGGGCTCGTCGCGTCGCACCGGTGTGCTGCCCGGCGTCGGCGGGCCGGTGCGGTCGACGGTCCTCCCGGACGGCCGGATCCTGCTGACCGGCGGCTCGCGCGTCGCGACGTCGGGAGATCTCGGGAACCACTGGCGTCTCGTCGATCTGCCCGGTGACGCACCGGCCGGCACGATCGGCGCGGCGTTCCAGGACGCGCAGCACGGCATCGTCGTCGCCTCGTCGACGCCGTTCTTCCCCTCCACGACGTCGCTGCCGCCCGGGCCGCGATCCGGTCCAGCGGTCTGGAACACCAGCGATGGCGGTCGTTCGTGGCACGTCCTCGTCGCAGCCGAACCCGGCGCCCCGACGTCCCGCGATGCCGCGCGCCCCCGGACCTCCCCGGACCCTCCCCCGGAGCCGCGACCACGCCTGACCGTCACGGCGCTGGCCGCCGCTCCCGATGGCGCCTACCTCCGCGCGCTCAGCATCCAGCGAGCTGCGGTCGACGACGAGCCGCCCGCCACTGCCCTGGAGCGCTCGACCGACGGGGGCCGCACCTGGACCCGGCTGATGACCCGCCCGCAGAGCGAGGGGTTCCTCGCCGCCCAGCCGATCCACACGCTCGGCGTCCTGGCCGACGGTCGCATCGTCGTCCCTCTCGGTGGAACCCGTGAGCTCACGATGAGCCGCACGGCGGTGGCGGTGGTCGATCCGACCACCGGTCAGGTCGTCGACCGCGAAGCCCCGGGCGACAATCCCACCGTGCTCTGCGATCCCGCCGGGGCGTGCCTGGTCAACGCCGGCGGCGACTACGACGGCGAGCAGGTCCCCGGCCAGGCGTACCCGTTCGACGGCACGACGTTCGGCCCCCCACGCCCGCCGCTGCCCCTCTCGGCCTCCAGCCCTCGTCCGGGAACGATCGTCGGTATCCGCGGCGCGTTCGGAGCCGCCTTCGAGGAGAGCAGCGACTCGGTCTCGGTCGTCCGTTCCGACGACGGCGGAGCGAGCTACACCCCGAGGCCGGCGCGAGCGACCGGCACCTTCGACGACCACCGCGTCACGATCCGTGCGCAGGACGAGGGCTGGTATGTGTCTCGCGACGGCGTCCGGTGGACCGCGTTCGCGCCGGCACCGACCACGGCCGTCCCGATCGCCGCCGCATCGGCGCCGGGCGGCGTCGTCGCGCTGTTCGACGACAAGACCGTCCGGCGGCTCCGTGCCGGTCGTTGGGGTCGGCCGGTCAGCGTGAGATCGGTCGACCCCGAGGACGTCGCCGTCACCGGGAACACGATCGTCGTCGCCGGCAGGGACGGCGTCGCGCGCATCGTCGGAGGACGCGTGGTGCCGGAGGTCCGCGCATCCCGCGGACGCATCCGGGGAGTCGACGGGACCGTGAAGGACCTGGGCATCCAGGTCACCGACCTCGAGGTCTCGGGCAGGACGATCGTCGCGTGGTCCCAGTCCCAGCACATCGATGACGTGTCGCAGGCGAACATCGTGCGCTCCGACGACGGAGGACGTACGTGGCGGATGATGCGGTCCATCCCGGGCATCACCGACCTGCAGATGCTCTCGCCCCGCACGTTCTACGCCTCGCTCGGCAAGCGGTTCTACGTCTCCCACGACGCCGGTCGCACGTTCACGTTGCGCGGCGCCACCGACGACCTCTCGTTCCTCGATCCATCGTGGGGCGTGAACGCGCGGTACTTCGTGCGCTTCAAGGACCGCGACCACGGCATCGTCAGCTCCGACTACACCGGCACGTTCCTCACCCAGGACGGCGGCCGCACGTTCCAGGCGGTGCCGTCGCCCACCGGTCCGTTCGCGGCGTTCGCGCGCCTCACCCCTCGCGGCGTCCTGGTCGACGGTCCCATGGGCACCCTCATCACCGATCCCGACCCGTTCGAGGCGCTGCGCCGCACCCACGTCGACCTCCGCGTCGCCCGGACGCTTCGAGCCACGTCGCGCGAGGTCACCGTCCGCATCACGGGTCGCACCCGCGGCATCCCGGCAGGCGCGGCCCTCACCCTCTTCTCCGCCCCACGACCCGGCGCACCGCCCACGAGAGCGACCGGCAACAACGATGGTCCGATCGTCCGTCGCGACGGCGGGTTCTCCGCCACCCTCGTCGTCCGTCGCGGCTTCAGCGTCCGCGCCCGCTACGGCGGAGCGTTCGGCACCGGCACCCGCCGGGCATCGGCCCTCAGCAGCTGGGCCACGATGCCCGGAGGCCGATGACGCGAGATAGCCGCCTCGTCCGTCGGACGAACGTCGGCCGCGGAGGCGACGGGATACGCTCGAGACGTGCGTGCGCTCCGCCGACCGTCGATGCAGACGATGGTCGCCTACGTCTCGCTGATCGCCGTACTCTGGTTCGGCTTCGACGCGGACACGCGCGGGAACTGCACCGACTGCAACCCGTGCAGCTCGCTGTTCGAGAACGACTTCTTCGTGGCCACCGCCCCGATAGCGCTCGCGCTCGTCGTGATCGCCGCCTGGGACGCCTTGCGCCCCGGACCACGGCCCAACCGTCTGAGCGCCGTCGTCTTCGCTCTGGGGATCGTCATGTTCGGCCTTCTGTCCTTCGGAATCGTCGGCGACACCCTGGACGACCTCCGAGGCGCTCAGGACGTCCTGATCATCAAGTAGCCCGAGCGACGCCGTCCGCCGAATCGCGGGACGCTTCCGACGCCGACGCCGGCAGCCGCGCCCCTCAGAGGTCTCTGCGGAGCACGGTCGTGATCGGTCCGGTGGGAAGCGGATGGACGTCTGCACGCCCGGGCTGGTCGGCGGTCGTCCAGGTCAGCGTGGTCGCGTCGAGCGTGAGGGTCGGGGCGATGCCGCGGAAGGCGTAGTCCGTGCCCTTGCCCGGAGGCCCGTGTCCCACCACGCGCCGGCCCGTCGCGTCGCGGAGCACGATGCCGCGCCCGGAGGTCCCGCTCGTCGACGTCGACGCGATCGCGCCGGGAACCAGCACCACACCCGCGGGCGTGGGCGTCTGCGGTACCGGGCCCTGCACGTCCGCCGGCACCGGCACGCCAGGGACGTCGACGAAGCCCGGGGCGCTGGCCTGGCTGCGGTCGCGGGTGTCGATGATGTCCGTGGTCCCGACGGTCCGCTCGGCGACGATCCACGGGCCGTCTCGGATGATGCGCCGCAACGTGGTGTCGGTGTAGCCGTACTTGTCACCGAAGAAGCTCTCCGAGATCACGGACTCCGGATCTCCGGTGGACGGGTCGCAGACCAGGACCCATCCTCCCCTCGCGATGTCGCCGTCGGAGTCCGACTCCGTGCGACGGTCGGTGTCGACGACCGCCAGGATCTGCCGATCGCCGAAGGCCGCCCAGGTCCCGACGACCGGCTTCGGGCAGGACCCGCGCGTTGGCCGGCCGACGACGATGGGCGTGTCGCTCGCGTTGGTGAGGACGTGGCGGGCGTCGACGGGCCGGATGCTGATCAGATACGCCGCCTGCCCGAACTCGTCGCTCGCAAGCCGCGTGCTCCGGGGACGCCCCGCTCGCTCCCAGACGTAGACCCTCGAGAAGGTGCCCTTCGACGATGCATCGCCGGTCCCCCACGCCACCAGTCCGTCCGGCACCACGATGAGACGTCCGTCGACGGCCTCGTCCCTGGGACTCTTCGGCGTCACCGCTCGCTCGACGTCGTGCAGACGACCGCGCGAGACCTGGCCGCGGTAGACGCGGCCCCGTTCGCCGGGACGCCAGACCCTCCATGCGACGAACGAGCCGTTCACGGACACCGCGCCCACGATCGACCGTCGCCCGATCGGAGGGAGACGGACGATTCGCCTGCCCGCTCCGCAGAGCTGCGGCTGGCCGATCCCCCGGGCGGTGCGGACCGTCCGCACCCCGAGGTGAGCCTGTCGCGCCATGCTTCCCTGGCGGAGCCTGGGGTCGACGGCAAGATCGTTCTCCAGCGTCGTTCGCGTGTCGCTGTCGGGCTGCCGCGTGGCGATCAGCGAAGGGCTGACCGGGTCCCATGCACCCCAGGTCGCGATGATCCGCTCGGGCGCCGTCGTGCACCGGCTCCCTGTGGCAGCGGCTGAAGGGCTGCAGGGCAAAGCAACACCGAGAAGCGCTACCGCGGCGAAGAGGGAGATGCGGGTGCCGTCGCGAGGACGCCGTGGCTGGGGCTGCACGTGATCACCTGGGACGGTGGGACGGGATGCCTTCAAAACCCCACCGGAGGCGGAGCGATGCGCTCCCCGCCGTCGATTGGCGCCCCGGCACTCCTGGGTACCGCTCGGTGCTCTATGCCAAGGTCAGGAGCGCGGCCGGCAAGCCCTATCGTCTTCCGGCCGTGACCTTCCCGCCGCACGAGATCTCAAGCGCGCCTGCGGCGATCGCCCTCGGAACCGTCGGTCTCATCATCACGGCGACGGTCCTTCGACGCCGAGCCGCTCTGTCGCTGCCGCGGCTTCTCGTCGGTGCAGCCTTGTGCGTCTACGCGGCAGGCATCGTCGTCAACAGCGCCTTCCCCATCTACCTCGATGCGGCGAGCGGCGGGGCGTGGACGAGCTATCTGAACCTCGTCCCGCTGCGAGGGACCGAACCGGCCGACATGGCGCGCAACGCACTGATCTTCGCCCCCTTGGGTGTCCTGCTCCCGCTCGTTCTGCCCATCCGGTCGGTCGGCGCACTGGCCGCAGCCGCGTTCGTGCTCAGCTTCACCATCGAGGTCCTGCAGCTCGTCAACGCCCTCACCGGCAACGGTGGCCACGTCGCCGATGTCAACGACCTGCTCGCCAACGTTCTCGGCGCACCCGTCGGGTACGTCGCAGTGCGCGCAGCCACGGCGTTCGCGCCCACCCGGCGACTTCTCTCGCCGTTCGCCTGGCCTACAGCCGGGCTTGTCCGCTCGCCGACACAGCGCGACCGACGTTCAGCCAGGGTCGACACCGGCGAACTAGGCACCTGATCGTCAGCGACCGACGGCGCTCCGCGACCCGTCGACTGAGACCGACGCCGGTCGTAGAGGACCCGGTGCCAGCACAAGGCGTTCAGGGCACGGTCGTCTCGGACACGGACCGTGTGGCGCCAGTGCCCGGGGCGACTCGCGTCGCTCTCTCCGCTGTCGCGCCTTCTCGTCTCGATGTCCCAGCGGTCGTGCCTCGGCGTCGTTTCACGCCAGCCTCGCGTCAGTGGCGCGAACGACGGTGGTTGAGCGTGCGGATGGCCACGTTGATCAGCGCCGCGACCACGACGACGATGAGCGCCCCGATGAGCGCACCGATGAACGACGCTCCGGTGGCCAGTGCGATGACCAGATAGATCAGGCCGGCGACGACGGACGAGATGACGAGACTGCGATCGGAAAGATTGAGCTGCACGTGAGGTCCTCGAGCTGGTGGGTCTGGCGCAGTGTCACCTACGGCTGAGCGCCCGAAACGCCGTACCCGCGAGGCGCTCGCCGGCGCGCCCGAGCCGTTCCAGGAGCCCGATAGGCGACCGTCGACCGCTCGGGTCGCTAGCGACACTTTCGGGCCCGGCACCCACACGCAGATGGGCGCTGAATCACTCCTCGGTGTCTGGCACCAGCGGGATACCGAGTGCTGTGCTCACTCGGTCATCGACCGTCCGGAAGCTCTGCAGGCGCCAGGGCCCGACGGTGGGCGTCCCTGGCGGCAGCTCGTTGCCATGCTCGTCGAAGGCCCTTCCGGTGCGATGGAGGAACGGATGGACGTCGAGCCGCTCGCCGTCGGTTCCCGCTCAAGACGTGCGGCAAGGTGGTCGTCCGCGAGCCAGCCGGCGCACCGAGGTCGCACTACGGCGGCTACCTCTACACCCGCGGCCTGACGTGTCATGAGGCAACAGTCGTTGCGCGATACGTGTCCCGTCGGCTCGGAGAACCCGCTACCTACAAGGTGCGACGCAACACCTACGGCTGCGAGCCGGGCCGGGGAGGGAACATGCGATTCGACTGTCTCGGCGTTCGGCCCGGCGACGAGGAGTCGACCCTCGGGGTTCTCCTGCAGAAGCGCCCGCGCAACTGATCGCATCTGGGTCGTCGGCTTCGCGACGCGTGGCAGGATCGCGGTGTGCGTGTGTCCCGCCGAATCTGGCTCGCGGCCGGTCTGCTGGCTGCTCCGTTTCCGATCTTCACCGTGCTCTATGCGCTCGGCGGGACCTCCACCGAAAGCATCGAATACGTCGTCATCGTGCTGGCCCCGCTGGCGCCCATAGCCGCGCTGACGGTGCTGCTGGCAGTTGTCTTGATCGTGCGCCGAGCGACGCGACGGCCGATTCGAAAGCACTTCGTCCTGGCGGCCCTACTCATCGGTGCGGCCGTTTCGGTCGGGGTGAGCTCCCCCGTCGAGATGACATGGAAGGAGCAATGCAACTTCGCCGGCGGGGTCGTCCCGGCCTGGGCGGCAGCACCCGTCGCCGCCGGCATCACAGAGATCCCAGAGTGGTCCTCCGGAACGTCCACACTGGCTGGCTGCCTCGGCTACGACTAACCGACCACCGGGTGGTTTCCGAAGGCCAACCCTCGACGTCCAGGCCACGACCTGGACGGCCGCCGTTACCGTCCCGGTGTCCCCATGCGTGCTCACCGTCCCGTCCTGCTCACCGTGGCGCTCTCCGGCCTTGCCTGCGTCGCCCTGTCCCCCACCGCCGGCGCCGCCCCAGGCCCGCCGCCTCTGCTCGGGTCAGCGCAGCCGGCGCCTGCCGTTCGCGCACCCGGTGACGTCGTCTCGCCCCGCGTCCTCACGGTTGCGCAGGCGCCGTCACCTGTCGGGATCGTCCACACGCAGGACCCGGGATCTCAGCTCCTCACCCGCAAGGACCCGCGCTCACCCGAGCCCGGCGGCGCGGTCACCGACGGCCAGAACCTGCTGATCCGCTGCCAGATCAACGCCGAGCGCAAGGACGGGCCCGAAGGGTCCTCACGGATCTGGGACCAGGTGCAGCTGCCCAGCGGGGAGATCGCCTACCTGCCCGACGCGTTCACCCGGACGTCGACGAAGGACGTCCTCGTCGCACCGCCGTGCGGTGCACCCATCCCCACCCGGGTGCGCGGCACGCAGGGGCAGTGCTTCCTGCGGCGGCCCGTGCGACTGCTGAAGGCACCCCGATCCCGTGCGGCGTTCCTGCGCGCTGCCGGCCCGAAGGCCCGAAGCTCGTACAAGGCCACGCGTGTCCCGGCGTCGGTGATCCTGGCCCAGGCGATCCTGGAGTCCGACGACGGCAAGGCCACCGCCGGAGCGAACAACTTCTTCGGGATCAAGGCCCAGGGGGTCGACACCGTCGCCGGCATCTACCGCTGGGGCTCCTTCGCCGTGGCCTGCATCCATCAGCCGACGAACGAGTCCGAAGGCGGCAAGAACGTCCGGCAGATCGCCCAATTCCGCGCCTACCGCACGATGCGCGCCTCGTTCGTCGACCACGGCAAGTTCCTGCGCGAGAACCCGCGCTACGCGACGGCGTTCCGCTACAGCAAGAGCCCGAAGCGCTTCGCCCGGGCGATCGCACGCGCCGGTTACGCGACCGACCCGTCCTACGCGTCGACGCTCATCGCATTGATCAAGCAGCACCGACTCACGCGCTGGGACTGAACGGCGCAGTCTCGCGCGCGCACCATGACGGTCGGTCTCGACGTGCTCTGGGGAGAGCCAGCTCGCTTCAGCGACGCTCAAGCCAGGCCGGCCCCGGTGACGGGCGCCGCACACGCCCGACTTCTCCCCCAGGATCTCTCAGGCCGAGGCGGAACAGCTGGTGGTCGGCGAAGGGCGGCGAACCGCTGATCAGGCGCCGAACGGCCCGTGCAGCTCGACCTCCCAGTCCTCGAACGGTGGCTCGGCCAACACGCCGGTCATGTACTGGTGCAGCCACGCGCTCGCCCGGCGCTCTGCGTCCTTCGCGTTGACCACGCGGCCGGCCTCGTCCACCCGGAGGACGTTCCCGAAGATCGCGAACACCTGCTCCATCAGGCTCGGCTCGGCCCGCATCGTCGCCCAGTAGTCGACGCCCTCGAGCGCCGGGAGACCGACGGTGCCGTTCGCGATCCAGTAGGCGAACGTGCGTAGGGCTCCGACCGACGATCCGGAGAGCGCGCGAGACGTCATCCGAACATGGTCGGTCATGCGTCGGCGCCTCGAGCCCCGTGCCCCGCCGACGAACGCTGGACCGGACCCGCCAGGTCGTTTCTGACCTAGGCCGCCGCCCGCCGCAATTCGGCGCGCTGACTCGTGCCCGCCAAGCGTTCGCCGACTGCGACAAGTCCAGGCATTGTGGTTCTGGCGGCCCGCCGCGTTAGCCTCGCTATCGCGTGATGGCCCCGGAGAGAGCACCCACCAGGTAGGAGCTCGTGCGGTTCCTAATCGATACGAACGTCCTGATCAGCAGCGAGCCGGGGCGCACCCAAGACGTCGAGGCGGGCACGGAGCTCGCTGTCATGTTGGCGCGCGTGGCGTCCGGGTCGCATCAGCTCCTGCTCCATCCGACTATCGAAGAGGAGATAGCCAACGACTCCGACACGGACCGTCGACAGCTCCGGATGCTTCTCCGCGGCCGCTACCCGGAACTCGAGGACGCCCCCGCGGTCCCCAACGACGTCATCGCCACCCTTGGGAGTCCCGGTCTTCGCTCCCACGACTGGTACGACCATCAGCTGCTGGGCTGCGTGGTCGCTGACGCAGTCCATGGGCTGATCACCCAGGACACCAAGATCCATCGGAAGGCGCAGCGTCTCAACGTAAGCGACCGGGTCCACACAGTGACCGATGCGATCGCGATGCTCGAGCGGCTCGTTGCACAGCCGGTCCTGTTTGTCCCCAGCGTTGACGATCGCCCTATGCACGCCGTGGATCTCAAGAGCCCATTCTTCGACTCCCTCCGCGTCGACTACGCCGGCTTTGACGCGTGGTTTCGCGAGTGCGCTAGGAGCGGCCGACGCGCCTTGATAGTCAACGCCGAGAACGGGCAACTCGCCGGCATCTGCATCTTGAAGGGCCTCGATGAGGCCATCGGTGTGGGCAGCCGCCCGGGCAAGATCTCCACCTTCAAGGTTGCCGACGAGTTCAAGGGCAGCCGGTATGGAGAGCTCCTCCTGAAGACGGTGTTCCGTGCAGCACACCTTTCGCATGATGTGCTCTGGCTCACCGTATTCAGGCGCCACGAGCCACTCATCGCGCTCCTCGAGACCTTCGGCTTCGAACACCACGCCGACGACCCGAGCGGAGAACGGAGATACGTCAAACGTCTTGAGCCCTCGGCGCAGGACCGCGCGACGCTCGACCCGTTGGACTTTCACGTCAAGTTCGGTCCGCCCAACGTCCTCGTTCAAGATGGACGCGTTTTCCTGGTTCCGATCCGGCCCGAATTCCACACCACCCTCTTTCCAGACGCCCCGGGTCAACAACAGACCCTTTCGGGCCCGCGCGCCCATGGCAACGCCCTTCGAAAGGCCTACTTGTGCCGCGCGAACGTACGCACCGCACGCCCCGGCGACACTCTGCTCTTTTACCGCTCGCGTGATGAACAAGGCCTGACCGCTGTCGGTGTCCTGGAACAGACCATGGTCAGCACGGACGCCGAAGCGATCCAACAGTTCGTCGGATCGCGAACCGTCTATTCCGAGGACGAAGTGCGAAGCATGACCGCTGACGGTCCCGTTCTGGCGATGCTCTTCCGTCAGGACCGATTCCTCGCGCCGTTCCGTTCGATCCGGGAGCTGCGCCAGAATGGCGTCGTCAAGGGTCAACCCCAGACTGTCGTTCACGTCCGACCCGAAGGGATGTCATGGGTGAAGCAGGTCCTCAGCGGATAGCGCTGATCTCCATCCACCCCCGTCACGCGGACGCCATCCTTGACGGCACCAAGCACGTCGAGCTCCGCCGCGTCCCGTTCGCTTCGGACACGACCCACGCCATTCTCTACGCGACCGCCCCAGTGAGCGCGGTAGTCGGATGGTTCCGCGTCAGAAGCATCGAAGCCGACACAATCACCGGCATCTGGGACCGGTTCGGCCGGGTGTCCGGGATCTCGCGGCGAGAGCATCGGGCCTACTTCGCCGGCGCGCGCCAGGCCTCGGCCATACGCATCGCTGAAGCACACCGTCTCCTTCGTTCACAACCTCTCGTCTCGATCGACGGGGTGCAGCGCCCGCCGCAGAGCTATCAATACGTGGATCCGGAAGCCGCCCAGCGTGTGCTGGTCGCCGCCAGCGTCATGGCGGGCGCCTTCGGCCCTCAAGCCCAACACGAGCGCCCCGATCTCGGCGCAGCGGGAGTGTCGCCGCGAGTCGCCCGATCTCCGCGGGGCCATGCCGAGACCGTCACTGCTTAACGTCCCGTTACGCGGGTCGTTTGAGAGCTGTCCGACGTCTCGATGCGCGTGACAGGATCGCGGGATGCCCGAGGTGACCGCGATCGTCGACTTCGAGGACGGCTACGCGATCGATCCCCCCGAGATTCAGGCCGTCGTCGACCCGAGTGGGGAGACCGCCGAATTCGCCCGAGACTTCGAGGCGGCGATCGCGTGGGCAACCGCCCGATCGGCGCGCGTGACGGTCCGCCTCTACGACCAAGAGTGGAGCGCCGGGACCGAACCATACGACGACCTCCCCCACATGACCCCCGAAGACCGTGCCGCTGCGGCGGTGCTCGTCGGCCGCCAATTTGACCGGTACGCCGCAGAATCGGCTACCTACGACAACGATCAGCGCTGGTACCACGCGATCCTCGACCCCAACACCGACCTGCCACTCGACGACGCCGAAAAGCTCGTCCGCGACCTCCCAGGCGTCGTAGACCTCGAACGCCGAGAAACACGCGAGGACG
This sequence comes from Patulibacter sp., assembly GCF_030655195.1. Taxonomy (GTDB): domain Bacteria; phylum Actinomycetota; class Thermoleophilia; order Solirubrobacterales; family Solirubrobacteraceae; genus Patulibacter. Next base: position 29,422 of record NZ_JAURWA010000090.1, read on the forward strand.
AGGCCCTGTGGATCATCGGAACGCACGCGCCGTCGCGAGATGTCGCCGAGCGCATCAACGAGAGGATCACTCACGCCCTGTGGCCGGCCGAACGCATCGGTCGCGAGTTTCCGGACGGCACCTTCTACATCAGCACCGGTCAGAGCAGCACCGGCCTCATGCACTACCTCGAGGACTGCCACCTCGTCCGGTACGCCCACCGACGCCGATGAGTTCGGTCGTTTGCGAGACCGCCACAAATCCGTCGGCATCTCGCCGTCACAAGTTCGGCGCTGCAGCAAAGTAGCTCCTGATGGACCGCCCCAAAACAGACGCCGAGCTGTTGCGCCGAGCCGCCCGCGGCGACGACGACGCGTTCGCGGACTTCTACCGCCACTACCTGCCACTGGTCGTCGGCTTCCACCTGCGGCGCACCGGGCGTCCTGAGCTCGCATTCGACCTCGCGGCGGAGACGTTCGCCGCGGTCGTCACCGGGCTCTCGAGGTTCGATCCCGACCGGGCGCCAGCAGCGGCCTGGCTCTTTGGCATCGCGAAGAACAAGCTGGCCATGAGCCTGCGAGCCCAACGCGTCGAGAACGACGCGCGTCTGCGGCTGGGTCGGGAGCCGCTCGTCCTGGAAGACACCGCGCTGGAGCGCATCACCGAGCTCGGCGGCCGGACGTCGGAAGCCGACCTCCTCGTCGCCCTCAGCGACCTCCCTGAGAGTCAACGGACCGCTTTGACCGCTCGCGTCATCAACGAACGAACGTACGCCGAGATCGCGGCCGAGATGGCGTGCTCGCAATCCGTCGTCCGCCAGCACGTCCACCGAGGCCTACGTGGCCTTCGAGCCCGACTGGAGCATCAGCGATGAGCGAATTCGACGACCTCGAGCGTCAGCTCCGCCAGAGCGTCCGCGAGCTCCGCCCGGACCGCACCCGCCCCCGGTGGCGCCGTCGTGGACTGCTGCTGATCCTGGTACCGACCGCCGTCCTCGCCGGCGCGGCCGGCGCCGCCGGCATCCTCGATGGGCCCAGCATCGCGTCCCGCGCCAACAGCCTGCAACGCGAGATTCGCGAGAACACGGCCACCGACGGCCCCTGCCGCCGGGCGATCACGACCCGCTCCGGACCGTCGACCTTCAGCGACGGCAAACCGCTCCCCGAACTCATCCGGGCGCTCCCGAACCTCTCGCGGGCCCCTGCGGCCCCGGTCAGTGACGCAGTCATGGCCGAGGCGCTCCGTGCCGGCGGCGGCGCGGCCGTTCTTCGGAGCACCGTACGACTGGCAAAGTTCCCCGACGGCGCCCGCCTGTTGTTCCTCGTCACCACCTCCAACAAGAACTTCACCGTTGTTGACCCGGCCGAATGCGAGAAGGCTCGCGGAGCCGCACTCGACGACCGTGCACCCGACGCCGATCCGGCGGTCGTCGACCGCGCCCGGGACCAACTCGCCCGCTCGATCGACACAGACCCCGCAACCCAGGCCTACGTGATCTCGACTCGCCGAATCCGCCCCGACGGCCTCGGCGGCGGAGGCGGCGCCTCGCCCATCCAGCCCGGCCAGCACCCGATCCGCATCCGCAACACCTGGAGCTCCGGAGCTGGAGGCTTCTCCGCTTTCGCCCATCCACGAGCGACCACCGTCCGCGTCCAACGCGTCCGACCGGGCTCCCCCGCACGAATCTGGCGCGGCACCGGGGCCTACACCGCCCGCATCGACGTACGCGAGGGACTGTTCGGCTTCTTCGGCCGAGGCGGAACGTCCGGGCGCTACCGGGTCACCCAGTACGACCACGACGGCAACGTCGTCTACCGCCGCGTCCTTCCGAACTGAACAACGACCGCGGTCCCTTCTGACACGGCTCACGCCACGCCCCCAACCCGGCTCATTCCTCCAGAGCCAGCGGCGATCCCGCGAGGTGTTGCGCGTGTCACAACTGCGGCAGCCGACGAATGTGACGTCTTGTGGGCGAGACGTCTGAGAGGGCCACGGTGTTGCGAGCCTCGGGCAGCGCTCCGGCCCCGTGGGCCTGTCCGTCGTCAGCTCCCGGTCCCCGGCGATCGGCGTCCCGGAAGCCGCGTTGAGCGCCTCGACCGCCGTCGCATCGCTCGTCGAGAGCGAAGGGCTTCGCCGTCGAGGTGCGGGCCGACGCGGTTGCAGAGGCCTATTGACGGGTCCTCGCACAGGGCAACTTGCTCTCCCCCGTGCTGTCGTCGAGCTGCCTGACCTTGCCGTCGTCGTCGTAGAACGCGGTCACGTCCACGTTGTCGCCCTCCCACGTGTCCTGATTGCTGGCCGAGTCCTTGTCGGTCAGGACATCGTCGCTCGCACGCCGTTCCTCGACCGCCGTCCGGAGCAGGTCAGAACACGAGGCCTCGCACCTTCCGCGGGCGAACGAGGGGCCCGAGGCCATCCCGCGTCACGCCGCCGGAGCAGAACGCACCGGAGACGCAGCCGACGGGCTCCAGCCCGGGGTCCGGGAGCTCCGCAACGACCTCGGCGACTGCCTGATCGCCGCGGCCGGCGGTGCCGCGGGCCGGCTCACGGGCCTCGAGCCACGCGATTCCCACGTCGACGTCGCTGCGCGGCACCATGACGGCACGAGCGCGGGCGCCGCCACGGCGGAGCCTCACCGCTCGGCCCGGCGCCTCGGCGCCCTGGAACGACACCTGGAGGAGCGCCCATGACCCCCGAGGATTCCACCGCCCACGACACCATCGAGACGATCGACGGCCGCCCCGCCGTGCGCCTGCAGCGCACGCTCGCCCACCCGGTCCAGCGCGTCTGGCGGGCGGTGAGCGACCCGGCCGAGCTCGAGCGGTGGTTCCCCGCCGCAGCCGACTGGACCCCCACCGAGGGCGAGACGTTCGAGGCCTACGGCACGACCGGCGAGGTCACCGAGGTCGACGCGCCCCACCGCCTGGCCTGGACGTTCGCCACCGACACCTACCGCTTCGACCTCCGGGCCGAAGGCGACGGTTGCCGACTCAAGTTCACGCACGGCTTCGACGACCGGGACCGCGCCGCGCAGACCGCGGCCGGCTGGGACGCCTACCTCTCGCGCCTGCCGCCCCACCTCGACGGCGGACACCTCAGCGAGCAGGACGCCCACCGGCCGTGGGACGCGGTCCACGAGCTCTACGCCGCCCGGTTCGGTGTCGACCCGGCCCCCGGTCGGGCCTTCATCGCCGCTCAGCGCGACGCGACCTGAGCCGCCCTCGTCCGTCCGGTGGGCCGTCGTCCCCGGTCGGCGACGCCCGCGCGGCCGGTCGCCCGGGGCGGGCCACCCGCCCCGAGGGCCCTCGACTCCCGCCGACCGGCGGGCGATGATGGCCGCGTGCCCGTCCTCGCGTCCGTGATGACCCACCCGCTCGTCGCCCAGGCCGGCTCCGGGTCGTCGGGGTTCTCGGGCGGCGGTGGAGGGGGTGGAGGCGGCGGGTTCTCCGGCGGCTCCGGGGGATCGTCGGGGTCGGGAGGAGAAGGCGGCGTCTGGCTGTTCGTCGTCTTCCTCATCGCCATGGCCGGGCTGGCCGTCTTCGGGCTGACCCGTGCGTCCGTCCTGCGGCGTCGCCGACGTCGGGGCCATGCGGAGCGCGACCGCGAGGCCCGGTCCGGCGCCGTGGTGGCGGCCGAGGACGACCCGGACTTCGACGCCGAGGCGCTCGTCGCCACCGGCGCCGACCTGGTGGTGGCCGTGCAGACCGCGTGGGACGCCCGCGACCGGGAGGCCCTGGGTCGGCTCATCGGCGGCGATCTGCTCGACGAGTGGGTCCGGCGTCTCGACGACTTCGACGAGAAGGGGTGGCACAACCGCGTCGTGCTCACCGGGGACCCGGACATCCGGCTCATCACGCTGGTCAACCGCCTCGAGGACGCCGACGACCGCGTCGTCCTCCACGTCGAGCTGCCGATGGACGCCTGGGTCGACAGCCCCGAGGGCAAGAAGTACGCCACCGGCAGGAGGGGCCCCTCGACGATCCTCTCCGAGTACTGGACGATGGCCAAGCACGGCGACGACTGGCGCCTGGTCTCGATCGAGGGCGACGAGGAGGGCGGCCACCACCTGACGTCGGAGAACATCCTCGACCCGGCCGAGGACCCCGAGCTGGCGGCGGAATCCCGCACGGAGATCGCCACGGACGGCGCGCCCTCGGGGTCCGTCGCCGGCCTCGCTTCGACGAGCTTCGCGGACGACGCGCACGCGGCCGCGCTGGACCTCTCCCTCGTCGACGACCGGTGGAGCCCGGACGTCCTGCAGATCGCCGTCGACCGCGCCGTCGCCGCGTGGGCGACCGCGGTGGACGGCCCCGACGACGACCTCGAGCGCCTGGCGGACCCGGAGGCCGCCCGCCGGCTGCTGCACGGGCCCGACGAGACCGGGAGGACCCGCACCGTCGTGCGCGGCCCGCAGGTCGACGAGGTCACCGTCGTGGCGGTGACCGACGCCGGGGAGCGGGGCCAGATGTCGGTGCGCCTCCGCTACCGGGCGCGCTGGTACCGCGAGGACCGCGCCACCGCAGCGGTCGTCGAGGGGTCGAAGGACGACGAGCGCGAGCGCACCGACGCGTGGACCTTCGCGCTGACCGAGGACCGCGAGCACCCCTGGCGCCTCGTCGCGGTCGGCTGAGACCGTCGCCCCCCCCCGCGGGCGGGTCAATCGTCGAACGGCGCGAGGCGCAGCAGGGTCGGGGCGACGCGCTCCATGTGCTCCTCCGCCGGCGCGGCCGCCCTCAGGAGTCCCGGTAGAGGTCCGCGGACGCGAAGACGTACCGGCCCTCGTCGAGGACGATGCCGCGCTGGCCCAGGAACGCGGCCACGGGGACGTGGAACGCCGGCGGCAGATCGGCGCGACGGAGGACGCGGACGCCGTCGCGGTCGACCGGCGTCGCGGCCCGGTCGATCGCGTTGACGATCCGGAGTCGGTCCACGCACGGAGGATCCCGCAGTCCGGCGACGGCCGTCGGGTCGCGGCCGGCCCGCGGTGGCCGTACCGACCAGATGCAGGCCTTTCCGTGCCGTCCTGCGCTACTACGAACATACGTTCGCATGAAGCGCGTCAAGGCCCTCGTCCGCGACTACAAGAAGGGGCAGCCCTGGGTCGTCGAGGCGGAGCACGAAGAGGTCATCGAGGTGCCCGAGGGGGTGCCGTTCTGGGCGGCGGCGGACCTGCTCTGGCCGCGGGAGCGCCACAGCGTGGAGCCGGCGTCCGGCGAGCAGATCTACTGACGACGATCAGCCCGACCACCCGTCGGCCACCGGTGAACGTCCGCCACGGACCTGGAACGAGCACTCCACGACGGCCCCGCCGCCCGGGGCCGCCCCGTTCGGCCACGGGTGCCCCCGGGACCCGTCGCCGGGTGGTTTGATTGCGGGCGGTCAGACCCAGGGAGCACCGATGAAGCGCGACATCTACACCGACGACCACGACATGTTCCGGGAGGCGGTCGCCGCGTTCGTCGCGCGCGAGATCATGCCCCGGGACGAGGAGATCCGCGAGACCCGCCAGATCCCCAAGGAGGTCTGGCTGAAGGCCGGCGAGGCCGGGTTCCTCGGCATCGGGATCCCCGAGGAGTACGGCGGCGCGGGGCTCGACGACTTCCGCTTCAACGCGGTGCTGCAGGAGGAGCTGGCCAAGGCCGGCATGGCCTACGGCTCGAGCGTCGGCATCCACACCGACGTCGTCGCGCCGTACCTCGTCGAGCTCTCCACGCCGGCGCAGAAGGAGCGCTGGCTCCCGGGCTTCGTCACCGGCGAGCTGCGCACCGCGATCGGCATGACAGAGCCGGGTGCCGGCTCCGACCTGGCCGCGCTGCGCACCAACGCGGTGCAGCAGGACGACGGCTCCTGGATCCTCAACGGCTCCAAGACGTTCATCACCAACGGCTACTACGCCGAGCTCGTGGTCGTCGCGGCCCGCACCTCCGACGGTCCGTCCCGCAGCGCGATCTCGATGTTCGTCGTCGAGGACGGCATGCCCGGCTTCAACCGCGGCCGCAAGCTCGACAAGGTCGGCCAGCACGAGGCCGACACCGCCGAGCTGTTCTTCGAGAACGTCCGCCTGCCCGCCGAGAACCTGCTCGGCGAGGAGGGCCGTGGCTTCCCGTACATGATGGAGCGCCTCGCGCAGGAGCGGCTGAGCGCGGCCTGCGTGAACATCGGCCACGCCGCCATCGCGCTCGAGCGGACCCTGGAGTACGTCAAGGAGCGTCAGGCGTTCGGTCGACCCGTCGGCACGTTCCAGAACAGCCGCTTCAAGCTCGCGACGATGGTCACCGAGGTCGAGGTCACGCAGGCCTACGTCGACCAGTGCCTGCGCGCGCACAACGACGGGGCGCTGACCGCCGTCGACGCGGCGAAGGCGAAGTACTGGACCGCCGAGGTGCAGAACCGGGTCATCGACGACTGCGTCCAGCTCTACGGCGGCTACGGCTACATGAACGAGTACGAGGTCGCCCGTGCCTGGGCCGACGCCCGCGTGACGCGGATCTGGGCCGGGTCCAACGAGATCATGCAGGAGCTCATCGGCCGCGACCTCGGTCTGGGCGACCCGCGCCCGTCGAAGGCCGAGGCCCGGCCGGTCGCGGCGAACCCGGCGTAGCGGCCCGGGGCACCGCGGGGCCGCCGCGACGGCCGGCGCCCCGACGGCCGCCCGACGGAGGACCCTGGGTCCTCCGTCGGCGTCGTGCGCCTCCTGCTCAGCGGCGCAGGGAGATGCGCACCGACGAGCCCGGCAGACCCTGCAGGCTGCCGTCCGCGACGGTGACGAAGACGCGGTAGGTGCCGCTCTTGCGGATCGTCACGCGGGTGGCGTAGTTCGCGTACTCCGCGGTGCCGGTCCGGGTGCGGGAGCCCTTGAGGGTCTTCCAGGCGGTGCCGGAGAGGCGCTGGACGCCGACCTGCTCGCCGACCTTCGCCGGGCGGACGCGGCCGGAGAAGCGCAGGGTGTTGCCCTTCTTCACGCGGCGCTTGACGTTCGTGGTGACCACGACGCCGACCTGCGTGCCGACGACGTCGCTGACCGTCGGGGTCTTGTCGGTGGTGCTGACCCGGTACTGCGTGTTGATGCCCAGGCCGAGGACCGGGAACGAGAAGCCGCCGGTGGCGGTGGTCAGCAGCACGTTGCCGACGGGCTGGAAGCCGGCGGTGTAGGGCCACGGGTTCTGCTCGAGGCGCACCTGGCGGCCGGCGCTGCCGGTGCCGCCGAGGGTGCCCGCGATGGTGGTGGTGCCGCCGAAGGCCACGGCGCTCGGGTTGGCGGCGACCGCGAAGCCGAGGGGCTGGCGCGGCGTCTTGAAGGTGCGGTCCTTCCCTCGGACGGTGCCCTTCCGGTTGCTCGCGACGATCCGGTAGTGGTAGAGCGTGGCGGATTTCAGCCCGCCGAGGCCGCCCGTCGCGGCGACCGGCGAGACGCCGAAGCCGGCGCTCGTCCGCGGGGTCTTCAGGCCGTACTTGGTCGTGGTGCCGAACTCGAAGCGGTAGTTCGTCGGCGCGCCGCCGGGGTCGACGGCTCCGGTCAGGGTGGCGCTCTCCGGGGTGATCGAGCCGGCGAGGCCCGTGCTGGCCCTGGGCTTGACGACCGGGGCGGCGGCCTGCGACGCGGCTGGCACGACGGCGACGATGGCGGCGGTCGCGAGGACCGTCGGGGCGATGCGGATCATGTGGACTCTCCTTCTGTCCGGCGCGGACTCGGGGCGCCTGTGGGAGGAGCGGTCCCGTCGTGGACGGGGCCGCCCGACCGGTGGGGACACCGGGCGTTGGGGGCTGCATCGAGCCTAGAGCAGCCCCCGCGCCGCGCCGTGAGAGTCCCGTGAGACCGCGGGGCTGCGGGGCCCCGGCGACGGCTCCCGGAATCCCGGGCGAGGCCACGGCGGGGCAGCGGGGCGAGGTCGCGGAGGGGCGCCGGGCGAGGCCACGGCGGGGCGCCGGGTGACGTCGCGGAGGGGCACCGAGCGACGCCGAGGCGGACGCCCGGGGTCAGCTCGTCGGGTGCGTCCGTCGGACGTCCGCGCGGCCCAGGAGGGCGATCACGTGGTCGTGGCGTTCGGCGACGCGCTCCAGGAGGGCCGGCAGGTCGGGCGTGGAGCCGTCCGGCGCCCCGCCGTCGTCGGTGCAGCGCAGGAGGACGATCGACGCGAGGTCGTCCGAGGCACCGGCGAGCCGGTCGAAGGCCTCCGCCAGCCGCGCGCGCTGACGCGACGGGACCTGCGCGACGACGGGATCGATCTCGAGGCGGACGCACCGCGCGTGGAGCTCGCGGACGCCGGAGACGAGCGCGCCCTCGTCGGCGTCCCACGGCGCAGGGCCGGCCGCGAGAGCGGTGAGCGTCCGCGCGTGCTCGAGGAGGTCGCTGGCCGCCCAGCTCGGGTCCGCGGCGGCGTGCGTCGACATGGCGGCAACCTAGAGCGGTCGCCGGACAGAACCCCTCAATTTGCAGCGACGATGCGCAGGACGTCGTCGCCGAACGCGACCACGTCCCCGTCGTGCAGCTGGCGCCCTCGGCGGGCGTCGACCTCGCCGTTGACGGAGACCAGTCCCTCCTGCAGCGCGGCCTTGGCCTCGCCGCCGGAGTCGACGACGCCGGCGAGCTTCAGCAGCTGCCCCAGCCGGATCATGTCCCCACGGATCTCGATGTCCTGCACCCGGCGATCCTCGCAGACCCCACGACCCGCGGCGGGCAGGCGGCGAGCAACCCCATCGGACCCGTTTAGGTTGCATGAACCCGGGGTTGACAGCCTCAGGTCATCGCTTTCGGCAGCTCCTCCAGTCCTCCACGTCCCGATGCGCCCGCGACCGGGTCGGCGTCAGCGTCCGACCGTCCGCGCCTCGGCGCGCTCGACGGCATGCGCGGCGCGGCCGCCCTGGGGATCATCCTGGTCCACGTCTGGATGTTCGCCCCCGACACGGGCCTGGCCGCGCCGGGGTCATTGTCCGACGGGCTGATGGGCCAGCTGCGCCTGGGCATGCCGATGTTCTTCGTGCTGTCGGGCTACCTGATCTTCCGGCCGTTCGCAGCCGCGGCGATCGAGGGTCGGCGCCTCCCCCGCATCGGCGTCTACGCCCTGCGGCGCGTCGCACGCGTGGGCCCGGCGTACTGGGTCGCGATCCTCCTGACCGCGGCGGTGCTCGCGAGCATCGACTCCGGGTACGCCCAGCCGGCGTCGGTCCTCCCGTCGTTCCTCCTGTTCCTGCAGGTCTACGACCCGGCGGCGATGGGCACCCTGAACCCGCCGACGTGGACGGTGGCGGTCGAGGCGTCGTTCTACCTGCTCGTGCCGGTGTTCGCGATCCTCGTCGCCGCGCTGACCGCCCGGCTGCCCGATCCGCGCCACCGCCGAGCGGTCCTCGCGGTCGCCTGCGGTGGACTACTGGTGACCGGCGCCGTGGTGCTCGGTCAGGCCGCCCTCAACGGCTGGGGCGTGGACGTCCGCCACACGCTGCCCGCCCGCCTGGCGTCGTTCGGCGCGGGCATGCTCGTCGCGGTCCTCGCCCACGGACGCCGTGCATCGCCCCGCGGCACGATCGTCCTGGCCACGGTCGGCACCGCGCTCGTCGTGATGGAGGCCGGGTGGCTCGTCCTCGACGTCGGCCCCGCGACGATGCACCAGGCGCTGGTCGACACCCCCGCCAGCGTCGGCTTCGCGCTCCTGATCGCCGCGGTGGCGACGGGCCGTCTGCCCGGCTCGGTGGTCTTCGAGCGCGGCCCGCTGCAGTGGTACGGGACGCTCTCCTACGGCGTCTACCTCGTGCACTTCCCGGTGATCTACGTCCTGCGGTCGATCGACCGCTTCCCGGCGCAGCCCGCCGTGGCGATCCTGCTGGTCCTCACGATCAGCACGGTCCTGGCGGTCGTCTCGTGGCACCTGATCGAGAAGCCCGCGATCGCCTGGGCCCGTCGCCGGACGCCGTCGCGCACCCCGGCCCGGCGGCCGACGCTGGCCGGCGCCTCGGGCGACTGAGCGCGCCCCGGACGGAGCGGTCCGCCCGCCCGGCTCCCCGGGCGCGGCGGTGTCGGGCCTCCCCCGCGTCGGGCGCGGCTGCGTGGGGCGCGGTGCGAGAACGACGAAGGCCGGGCGATGCGCCCGGCCTTCGTCGTCCCTCGGTGCGCCCGGGCCGCCCCACGGGCGGCCTCCGGTCGCTAGCGGCCGCCGGCGACGGCGGGGAGGATCTGCAGCTCCTGGCGGTCCTGGACCGCGGTCCCGAGGCCGTCGCCGAAGCGGATGTCCTCGCCGTCGAGGTAGACGTTGACGAACCGGCGGAGGTCGCCCTCGGAGTCCGTCAGGCTGCCCCGCAGCTCGGGGTGGGCGGTGAAGAGGCTCTCCAGCGCCGTGCCGACGGTGGTGCCCTCCGCCTTGACCGTGCCTTCGCCGCCGGTGGCGGCGCGCAGCTGGGTGGGGATCTTGAACGTGACTTCGGCCATCAGACCGACACCTCCGTGCGGTGTTCCGCGGTCGCTTCGAACTGATCGAAGTTGGGATCGATCTCGCGGCACTCGAAGGTGCCCCGGACCGCATCCAACGTCTTGAGGCCCTCGCCCGTGATCACGATGACCACGCGCTCGTCGGCGCCGATCCGGCCGGCGTCGGCGAGCTTCTTGAGCACCGCCGTCGTCACCCCGCCGGCGGTCTCGGTGAAGATGCCGGTCGTCCGGGCGAGCAGGGCGATTCCCGCGCGGATCTCGTCGTCGGTGACCTGGTCGATCGTGCCCGACGTCTTGCGCGCCAGCTCGATCGCGTAGGGGCCGTCGGCGGGGTTGCCGATCGCCAGCGACTTGGCGATCGTGTTCGGCTTGACGGGCCGGCAGACGTCCTGGCCCTGCTCGAACGCGTGGGCGACGGGGTTGCAGCCGGCCGCCTGGGCGCCGCTCATGATCGGCAGCGCCTGCTCGGCGTCGAGCAGCCCCAGGTCCTGCCACTCCTGGAAGCCCTTGCCGATCTTCGTGAACAGCGACCCGGACGCGATCGGGGCGACGATGCGGTCGGGCATCTGCCAGCCGAGGTCCTCGGCGATCTCGTACGCCAGGGTCTTCGAGCCCTCGGCGTAGTACGGGCGCATGTTGACGTTCACGAACGCCCAGTCGGGCCGCTCGCCGGCGATCTCGGTGCAGAGCCGGTTGACGTCGTCGTAGTTGCCGCGGACGGTCACGACGGTCGCGCCGTAGATGCCCGTCGCGAGGATCTTCTGCTCCTCGAGGTCCGCCGGGATGAAGACGTAGACGGGCATCCCGAGCGCGGCGCCGGCGGCGGCGACGGCGTTGGCGAGGTTGCCGGTCGAGGCGCAGGCCAGCGTCGTGAAGCCGAGCTCCTTGGCGCGGGCGGCGGCGACGGCGACGACGCGATCCTTGAAGGAGTGCGTCGGGTTCGCGGCGTCGTTCTTGACCCAGACCTCGCGGAGGCCGAGCTCCCGGGCGAGGTTGTCCGCGCGGACCAGCGGGGTCACGCCGGCGGGCAGGCCCTCGAGGCCCGCGGTCCCGCCGGGGCCGCCGGCGGGGAGGACCGGGACGCGGTCGACGGGCAGGAAGTCGGCGTAGCGCCAGATGTTCTGCGGGCCCGCCTGGATGCGCCGCTTGATCGCCTCGGGATCGCCCTTGGAGGGGTTGTCCTCGTACTTGACCTCGAGCGGGCCGAAACACCGCGAGCAGACGAAGTGCGCCTCGAGCGGGTACGTGCTGCCGCACTCGCGACAGGTCAGGGAACTGGCAGTCATAGGGGCTGAACTCCTGGTCGGTCCTCCGCCGAAAGGGTGTGGCGGAGGTCCGTACTGGTCCAGCCACACATCTCTCTGGAATTGGCACCTCTCCGCGTCGGCGATTTCGCGGTGGTTGCCGGGGGTTCGACGGGCCAGTCCCTCCCCCCCTCTGGATGTGTCTATGCGTGCTGCCGGGGCAGCGTATCAAGGAGCCCGCGACGTCCGGGCTGAGCAGCCGCTTCGCCCGGGTGCCCCGAGCCGCGCGACGTCCGGCGCGGACCGAAGTACGACGCTCGGGGCGGGGCCCGGTCCTTCCGGGTGCCCCGAGGCGCGCGACGTCCGGCGCGGACCGGAGCACGACGCTCGGGGCGGGGCCCGGCCTTCTCCCTACCGGGCGACGGCGTCGACGGTGTGGTCGACGCGCGCCAGCAGGGAGACGTGCGGCAGGCCGTGGTGGCCGAAGAGCGCGCGGCGGCCGAGGGCGAAGGCGCGCTCCTTGAGGGTGTAGCCGGTCGGGTGCCCCTCGCCGAGGCGGATGACGTACGGGCGGCTCTGCTTCTCGGTCACGAAGCCGGCGGCCCAGACCATCCGGCGATGGGCGGCGAGGTTGGGGTGCCACCACTGCACCAGGCCCTCGTCGGCCTCGAGCAGCGCGACGGCGCGGCGCGGGTGCTGGAGCGTCGCGCGGACCCGCAGCATCTCGGCCGAGAGGAAGTGGCCGGTGGTGACCTTGCGGATCGCCTCCATGGCCTTGACGGGGTTCTGCAGGTGCAGCATGAGGCTGCCGCAGACGGCGAAGTCGAACTCGCCGACGGCCTCACGGGTGAGGTCGTAGACCGAGATCGCGCGCCGCTCGACCTTCGACCCGAGCAGGCGATGGGCGGTCGTGAACCCGGCGGCCTTGTCCTCGCCGACCATGCCCTCGAGGACCGGGGCGGCGAGCGGGCGCCCGCGCACGGGGATGTCCCACTGCGTCTGGTCCTTCAGGTCGATCGCGACGACCTCGGACGCGCCGCGACGCTCCATCTCGAAGGCGAGCTGCCCGTCCCAGGTGCCGACGTCGAGGCACCGCTTGCCGCGCAGATCGGGCCAGGGCATCGTGTCGATGATCGGCCGCAGGTCGAACCAGCCCGGCGTGGTGATCCCGTGGGGCAGGTCGATCGAGTGGTACCAGAGCGGCACCGCGTCCACCGCGGCGCGCACCTCCGCGGCGGTGGGGGCGGCCGCGGGCGCGGTCGGGGGAGTCATGGGCGTGCACGGTACAGAGGCGGCCCGGCCGATCGGTCGTCGCCACGGACCGCCGGGGGCGAGGGCCGCCGACGGCGTGCGGAGTAGAGTGCATCGGACCGTGCCCGCCGTCGACGACGATCCCCTCAGTCCCGATGCCGACGTTCCCCCGTCCGCGCTTCGGGTTCGGCAGCCGAACCGCTGAGACCACCTCCTCGGGCCACGACGAGCCCGACACGCCGCAGGTCGACGTCGTCGAGGCGCACGGCCTGCGCTGGATCAACCTGGGGCGTTCCGGCCGCGCCGAGATGGCGTGGCTGCAGGAGCACTTCGACTTCCACTCGCTGGACTACGAGGACATCTCGTCGCGCAACCAGCGGCCGAAGGTCGACGTCTACGACGACTACATCTTCGTCGTCCTGCACTTCCCGCACTACGACAAGGCGATCGGCCGGCTCAACGCGCTGGAGCTCGACGTCTTCATCGGGCCGGACTTCGTCATCACGATCCCCAACCGCCCGCTGCGGACCATCGACTACCTGTTCTCGCGCGTCGAGGACCGCGACGAGGAGCGCGAGCGGCACTTCTCCCGCGGACCGGGCTACCTGCTCTACCGCATCGTCGACGAGTGCGTGGACGCGTCGTTCCCGATGCTGCGCAAGATCGGCAACAAGCTCGAGAATCTCGAGGAGGACATCTTCGAGGGCCGTTCGAAGGAGATCGTGCGCGAGATCTCCAACGCCAAGCAGGAGATCATCAACTTCCGCAAGATCGTCCGCCCGCAGCGCACGGCGCTGAAGGACCTCAACGCGGCGCGCCGGTACCTCGTCGAGGACCAGGAGCTCTACTTCGACGACATCAACGACGCCTCGGAGCGGGTCTGGGACACCCTGGAGAACTTCAAGGAAGTCGCCGAGGCGCTCGAGGGCTCCAACGAGTCCGTGCTGGCCCACGCGCAGAGCGACTCCCTGAAGGTCCTGACGGCGATCACGGTCATCGTGCTGCCGCTGACGCTGATCGCGTCGGTCTTCGGCATGAACGTCAAGGTCCCGGGCGAGGCCGAGTCGCACGCGTTCTGGATCCTGATGGGCGTGATGCTGGCGATCCTCGGCGGGATGATCTGGTGGTTCCGCCGCAACGACTACCTGTGACCGACCGCCGGGACCCGACGACGCAGGTCAGCGTCGTCGTCCCCGCACGCGACGCCGCCGACACGATCGAGCGGGCGGTCCGCGGGGTGCTGGCGCAGGCCGGCGCACCGGCGTTCGAGCTGATCGTCGTCGACAACGCGTCGCAGGACGGCACCGGGGAGCTCGCGGCACGCGCCGGGGCGCGCGTCGTGCGGCTCGACGACCGGGCGGGCGGTCCCGGACGGGCGCGCAACGCCGGGGTGGCGGCCGCGACCGGCACGCACGTGGCCTTCACCGACGCCGACTGCTTCCCCACCCCCGGTTGGCTCGCGGCGCTGTGGCGGGGGACGGCGGCCGCGGAGCTCGTGGCCGGGCCGGTGGCCGCCGACCGCACCGCGATCCGGGGCACCTGGGACCGGACGCTGGAGTACCCCGCCCCCACGCCGCTCTGGGCGACCGCCAACCTGCTCGTGCAGCGTCGCGTCCTCGACGCCGCCGGCGGCTTCGACGACTGGGTCGCCGACGCGCACGAGGCCCCGCGGCGCCCGTTCGGCGAGGACACCGTGACGGCCTGGCGCGCGATCCGGGCGGGTGCGCGGACCGCCTGGGCCCCCGACGCGCTCGTCGAGCACGCCGTCTTCCCGCGCGACGCGCGGGGCTGGATCCTCCACCACCGCGACCTGCAGCACATGCCCAGCCTGGTGGCCCGGGTGCCCGAGCTGCGCCGCGAGCTGCTGACCGCCGGGGTCGTCCTCAACGCGGCGACCGCCACCACGACGCTGGCCGCGGCGTCGATCGCGACCGCCGTCGTGACGCGCCGGGCATCGCCGCTGCTCGGGGCGCTGCCGTGGACGGCCCGCCAGGTGCGCGCCCTGCGACAGGTCGGCCCGCGGATCACCGCCGTCCGCGCCGCGGGCGAGGTGGTCGGTGCCGCGTCACTGCTGGTCGGCAGCGCGCAGCACCGCACCCCGGTGCTCTAGCGGGAGGCCCGCTTCGCCGCGGCGGCCTTGGCCGCCGCGTTCTTGCGCGCGAGGGCGGCGGTCCGGCGGATGCGGACGTTGGCCGTCGACCTGACGCTGGTGCGCTGCGGCGACGCGGCGGTCATCTGCACGCGCGCCACGACGCTGGTGCGCCGCGCGAGGACCGCGAGCTGCCGGGCGGTCAGCGTCACGCGCACCGTCGCGAAGGTCGAGCGCCGGGGGGTGATCGAGTAGGAGACCGACCGCGACGGCAGGCCCGAGATCGTGGCCTTGACCTTGCCCTTGCAGGACGTCGTCGCCCCGGTGCAGCGGAGCCGGAGCTTGACGCGCCCGCGACTGTCGGGGCGCACGTTCGAGGCCCGGAGGGCGACGGCGACCTTCTGGGCCTTGACGACGGTCGGCAGACCGGCGGCGCCGGGCGGCGGCGTCGCCGGGGCGGCCGGGGCCGGGTTCTGCGCCGCCGTCCACTTGGCGGCCTGCTTCAGCATCCAGTCGGCGGCCTCGCCGTAGATCTGGCGGGCCTCCGTGGCCTCGGCACCGCCGGGGGAGCCGTCGAGGAACGACGAGTAGAGGTTGTGCGCGGTCGGGAGCGACTCCTGTCCGTCCCGGGCGGCGTGCACGTAGCGCACGGTCGTCCGGGCGGGGATCCGCTGCCGGATCAGCTCTCCCTGGCGATCGCCGACGGAGCGGTCCGCCGCGCTGTTGTCGGGGTTGCGCCCGGCCTCGATCGCGAACAGGTCGCCGATCCGGCCCGTCTGCGTCGACGGGGAGAGCCGCGAGACGTTGTCGGGGTGCTCCGGGGTGTTGAACCAGTCGCGCACCTGCGTCTGTGCGGTCTGCCCCTGGAAGAAGTCGCCGAGCGTGATGCCGCGCAGCTCGGAGGAGTCCTGGAAGAAGGCGTCCATGTCCAGCGGGCCGCCGTCGGACACCACGCACGTCGTGATGTCCGGCCGCAGGATCTGCAGCATCGCCGCCAGGTGGCCGCCGGAGGAGAGCCCGTAGACGCAGATCGGGACGTTCGGGTTCTGCTGACGGATGGTGCCCAGCGCGTCGCCCAGGTCGGCGATCTCGAGCGGCACCGCGCCGGAGAAGCCGCCCTGGCGGTGGGTGATGACGTGGATGGAGATGCCCTTGGACTGGGCCAGCTTGGTCCACCAGTCCATGTAGCCGTAGAGCTCGAGCAGCGTGTTGGTGCCGGCGCTCCAGCCACCCCCGGGGATGGCCACCATGATCATCTTCTGCTCGCCGGTGGCGGGGTGCACCTCGACGGGCTGCGGCAGTCCGGCGGGGTCGAACTCGGCCCAGGTCGGCGCGTCGGCGGACGCGGCCGCCGGCAGGGCGGCGGCCAGCCCGAGGCTCAGCACGCCCCCGAGCAGGATGCGGCGCGCGCGGCGCGGTGGACGTGGAGCTGCGGAGGAATGGGGCATCAGGGGGGACGGCCGGTCCGGGACGGCGGCCGCCGCGAGGGTACCAGTGGTGCCGGTGGGTCCGACGCAGTACGCAGGGCCCCTCCCCGCGGCGATCAGTGCTCCTCGCGGCGGACCAGGACCAGGCAGCGCGCGGTTCCCGAGCCCTCGATCCGCTCGACCACGAGCTCCGCCTGGTGCGCCAGGGCCGCCAGGGTCTCCAGGTCGACGATCGTCCCGCGCCACAGCGGGTGGCCCGCGACGTGGGCGGGCAGGTCGTCCTCGCCGGGGAGCACGAGCGCCGGGTCGGCGGAGCGCACGTCGAAGACCGCCGAGCCCCCCGGGGCCAGCAGACGACCCAGCTCGTGCAGGACGGCGGCCACGAGCTTGACGGTCGGCAGGTGCGGCAGCACGCCGAGGACGAGCGCCACGTCCACCCACGCCGCGGGCAGCCCGGTGACCTCCCCCGCGTCGGCATGCAGGTAGCTGACCGCGTCGGTCGAGCCCACCCGCTGACGGGCCGCGTCGAGCATCCCGGGCGCGACGTCGACCGCCACGACCTGGTCGGCGCGCGCGGCGAGGGCGGGCGTGAGGCGTCCGGCGCCGCACCCCAGGTCGAGGGCGACGGCGGCGCCCTCCGCCGACCAGCCCAGCGTGGCCTCGAGCGCGCTCAGGACCGCCTCGCCGGCGCCCTCGAACGTCGCCTCGCCCACGCGGGCGCCGCCGGGGACGGAGTACCGGCGGGCGTCCTCGCGGGCGCGGGCGTCCCAGAAGCGGGCGATGCGGCGGAGCTCGGGATCCTCGGGCAGGGGCACCGGGCGATGGTACTTCCGGAGGGGTCGCGGGCGACGGGCGTAACGTGGCGGACCCGGCGGGGTTGTGAAACGACGTGCACGCCTCCGCGCCCGCCCCCGACGCCTCGGCGCTCACCTCCTCCCGGCGCCGGCGGTTGACGGTCGTGGTCAACCCGAACGCGACGACCACGTCGCCGCGGCTGCGCAGCCTCGTCGTCCACGCCCTCTCGCACCGCTTCGACGTCGAGCCCGTCGACACGGAGGGCCCGCGCCACGCCACCGAGCTGGCGCGCGCGGCCGTGGAGTCCGGCGCCGACGCCGTCGTGACGCTGGGCGGCGACGGCACCGTCAACGAGGCGGCCAACGGCCTGATCGACAGCGGCGTGCCGCTCGTGCCGCTGCCCGGTGGCGCGACGAACGTCTTCCACCGCCTGATCGGGATGCCCGGCGACATCATCGACGCGACGGAGCACATGCTGTCGCTGGCGGACCGCTGGGAGCCCCGGGCCGTCGACGTCGGCCGGATCGGCGACCGGTGGTTCACCTTCGCCGCCGGCGTCGGCCTGGACGCCAGCGTCGTCGACCGCGTCGACCAGCGCCCGAACCTGAAGGCCCGGTTCGGTCCGTGGTTCTACACCGCGGCCGCCGTCGCGACGTTCAACCGCCACTACGTGCGCAACCCGCCGCAGCTCGTGCTCGAGCTGCCCGACGGTCGGGAGCTGCCGGGTGTCACCGCGATCTTCCAGAACGCCCCGGAGTTCACGTACTTCGCCTCGCGGCCCGTGCGGCTCCTGCACGGCGAGGCCCTGGACACCGGGCACCTCTCGGGCGCCGTCCTCCGGCACTCGCGCCCGACCGTCATGCCCGGAGTCACGTTGCGCGCCCTGGTCCCGTCGCTGGACCTCGGGCGCCATCGCGCCGTCGAGGCGGTGCCCGGCCTGACGTCCGCGGTCATCCGCAGCACCGACGACCGGCCGCTCCCGTTCCAGGTCGACGGCGACTTCGTCGGCGGGACGACCCGCGCCGAGATCGGTGTGCGGCCGGGCGGCCTGCTGATCGTGGCCTGACGCCCGCCCGGGTCAGCCGGCCTGGGGTGCCGACGGGTCGGGCGTGACCTCGAAGGCGACGTGCAGGCGCTTCATGGCGCCCTTCGCGTTCAGCGTGTAGAACGCGCGCTTCTCGATGCGGAAGCCGGCCTGGTGCAGCCACTGCCACAGACCCGCGACGTTGGCCTGCCACCAGCCGTAGTCCGTCCAGCCGGTCTGGAGCTTGGCCGCCGCCCGGCGCGGCGACGCGATCGACAGCCGGATGTTGACCTCCTCGGCGACGAGCAGGCGGCCCCCGGGGGCGATCACGGTGCGCACGGCCTCGAGGGCCCCGACGGGATCGCGGACGTGGAGCAGCAGGTCGGAGAGGACGACGTGGTCGAACGGCCCCCCGACCGTCTCGGGCGAGATCAGGTGGATCGGCGTGAGCGCCCGGCGGACGTCCGAGCCCCGCAGCCGGGCGGCGATCTTGAACCGCTCGCCGGGCTCGGCGTCCCCGCCGGAGGCCAGCAGGCGCGGGCGGTTGCGCGGCGGCCACTCGGCCTGGTCGAAGGTCTCGAGGTCGACGGCGGCGACCTCGGCGGCCCCGCGCTCCTCCATCGCGAACGCGAAGTACCCGTCGAAGGTGCCGACGTCCAGGCACCGCTTGCCGGCGAGGCTCGCGGGCAGCAGCTTCGGGGTCATCTCCCGGTGGTCGACCGTCCCGTCGGTGAACCGCCCGGGTGCGACCTCGATCGTGTGGTACCAGGGACGACCGAGGGCCTCGGCCAGCAGGGCCTCGCGGTCCTCGGTCGCGGCGGGAGCGGACGTGTCGGGAGACGGCACGGACGGGAGGGTACCCGGGGCGCCGGGCCCCCGTCCCTCCCGCCGCGGGACCCGGGCGGCTGGGCCGGCGCACGGCGGCGGAGGTGCGCCGCCGGGCCGGGTGCGACGCAGCGACGTGCCGCCCTACCGCGCGAACCTGCGTCGGTCGACCGCAGGCCCGATGCGACGCAGCGACGTGCCGCCCCACCGCACCAACCTGCGTCGGTCGACCGCAGGCCCGGTGCGACGCAGCGACGTGCCGCCCCACCGCACCAACCTGCCTCGGTCGACCGATCGACCACGGGCCGGGCCGCCCGGCCGGCCCTCGCGCCGCTCGCGTCCTCCGCCTCGTCGGGCGCCTACACCGACGGCGTGATGCGGAAGGCGTCGAAGACCGACTCGGTGTTGCGCAGGCGGTTGACCGTCGTGCGCAGGGCCTTGGTGTCCCCCACCTCGACGACGAAGCGGTTGCGGACCATCGGCGGCGTCGTCGTGCAGACGGCCGAGACGATGTTGACGCCGGCCTCGGCGAAGACGCGCGTGAGGTCCTCCAGCAGGCGGTGGCGGTCGTAGCCGTCGACCTGGATCTCGACCTTGAACGACTGCTGGTGTTGGCCCGCCCAGTCGACCGGCACGAAGCGGTCGGGGTCCTTGCGCAGCTGCTGGGCGTTGGGGCAGTCGTCGCGGTGGATCGTGATGCCGCGGCCGAGCGACACGTAGCCGACGATCGGGTCGCCCGGGACCGGACGGCAGCACTTGGCCATCCGCAGCATCACGTCGCCGACGCCGTCGACGGTGACGCCGTAGCTCTTGGCGGAGCCCGTCGGCTGACGGCGGACGACGTCGGGACGCAGCAGCGCCTCGACGGGGCCCGCGGGCTCGTCGTCGGCGGCCTCCCCCTCCTTGAGGTGCTTGAGGACCTTGTTGACGACGACGTGCGGCGAGACCTTGCCGCCACCCAGGGCGATGTAGAAGTCGTCGCCCTTCCGGTAGCCCATCTCCTTGATGACGTCGGCCAGGAGCGGCGAGCCGACGAGGCGCTGGGCCGGCAGGCCGGCCTTGCGCAGCTGCTCCTGCAGGAGCTCGCGGCCGAGGTGCTCGGAGTCCTCGCGGCCGGCGGCCTTGAACCACGCCTTGATCTTCGACCGCGCGCGGCTGGTCTGCGCGAGGGTCAGCCAGTCGCGGGACGGCCCGCGCTCGCGGTTGGCCGTGAGCACGTCGACGATGTCGCCGGAGCGCAGCGTGTAGCTCAGCGGCACGATCTTGCCGTTGACCTTGGCGCCGACGCAGCGGTGCCCGACGTCCGTGTGGACCTCGTAGGCGAAGTCGACCGGGGTGGCGCCGCGGGAGAGCGACTTGACGTCGCCCTTCGGGGTGAAGACGTAGACCTCGTCCTCGAACAGGGCGACCTTCAGGTCGTCCATGAACTCCTGCGGGTCGTCGTTGTCCCGCGAGGTGTCGAGCATCGCCCGCAGCCACGTGAAGCGGTCGCCGTCGGAGCGGATCTCGTCGACCGTCGGGGTGCCCGAGGTCGTGGTCGACGCGCCCGTGCTCGTGTCCTGCGGCGCGCGCTGCTTGTAGATCCAGTGCGCCGCGACGCCGAACTCGGCGGTGCGCTGCATGTCCTGCGTGCGGATCTGGATCTCCAGCGGCTGGCCCTCGGGCCCCACGACCGTCGTGTGCAGCGACTGGTACATGTTGGCCTTCGGCATCGCGACGAAGTCCTTGAACCGCCGCGGCAGGGGCTTCCAGATCGAGTGGATGACCCCGATCGCGCCGTAGCAGTCGTTCACCGAGTCGACCACGACGCGCATCGCCGTCAGGTCGTAGATCTCGTTGAACTCCCGGCCCTTGCGGGTCATCTTCTGGTAGATCGAGTAGAAGTGCTTCGCGCGCCCGGAGATCTCGGCCTCGATGCCGACGCCCTCCAGCTCCTGCGCCAGGTACTCGCCGGCGGAGGCCACGTAGACCTCGCGCTCGCCGCGCTGCTGGTTGACCAGGCCCTTGATCTCCTGGTACTTGCGGGGGTGCAGGGTCGCGAACGCGAGGTCCTCCAGCTCCCACTTGATCGCGTGGATGCCGAGGCGGTGGGCGATCGGCGCGTAGACCTCGAGGGTCTCCTTGGCGATCTCGAGCTGCTTGGGCCGCTTGTGCGCCGCGAGCGTGCGGGCGTTGTGCAGGCGGTCGGCGAGCTTGATCAGGATGACGCGGACGTCCGCCGCCATCGCGACGACCATCTTGCGGTAGTTCTCCGCCTGCGCCTCGTCGCGCGAGGTGAACGCGATGCCGTCGAGCTTGGTGACCCCGTCGACGAGCAGCCGGACGGTGCGGCCGTAGCGGGACTCGATCTCCTCGAGCTCCGCGGCGGTGTCCTCGACGGTGTCGTGCAGGAGCGCCGCGACGACCGCCTCGGTGTCGAGGTGCATGCCCGCGCAGATCTTCGCGACCTCGACGGGGTGGGCGATGAACGGCTCGCCGGACTTGCGGCGCTGCTCGCGGTGGTGCAGGCAGGAGAAGCGGAACGCGTCGTCGACCCGCTCGACGTCGATCGGTGCGCGGTCCTCCTCGGCGTGCTCGGCGATGACGGCGTGCAGGTCGGCGCGGAGCGAGAGCTCCTCGGCCGTGAGGACCTCGCCCTCCTGCGCGGCCTCCCGCACCTCGTCCGGACCTGCCTCGGGCGGGGCCTGGTGGACGCCCGGCGCACCGGCGGCCAGGTCGGCCGCGGAGAGCCCGACGCGGTCGCGGGAGCGCTCGTCGGTGACGGGCACTCCCCCGCCCCGGACGGGCGCCTCGTCCGCGTGGGCGCGCGTCGGGACGGCGTCGAGGCCGTCGTGGGTGGTCACCGTGCCGGGACCGGGCGCGGGAGCGTGCCGGTCAGCCATGCGTGGCGCTCCCGGCCGCGAGCGGTCCACGCGCGGGCCGTCGGGCCGTCGTCCAGCGGACGGACGGGGCCGTCACCGACGGCGACGATCCGCTCGGCGCGGTCGACGACGATCGCGCCCGACTCCTCGAGGACCCGGAGCAGGAGCCCGAGCCACCATCCGGGGAGGTCCGGCTCCGCGAGCGCGCCCACGGCGGTAGGTCCGTCGCGGCGCAGACGGCGGTAGAGGGCCGTCGCCCCGCTCCGCAGGTCGTGTTCGCGTCCGAGCGCATCTACCGTGAATCGTAGCTCAGGGTCCCCCCAGGCCCTCCAGGGCTGCACGCCCGCGAGCACGTCGAGCACCGCGACGTGCGCCGGGTCGCTCGGGGGATCGAGCGCGACGAGGTGGACGGTGCCGTCCAGGGACCGCGGTGCGCGGGCCACGCTCCACCAGTCGGTGAGCGCGAAGCCGCCGACCACCTGCGACAGCGGGCCGACGCGCCGGACGGCGTCGGCGACGACCACGGTGACGGTCTCGCCGGTGCCCACCAGCGCGGCGATGGCGGCCGCTGCGCCCGAGGCGGACCGGTCGACGAAGCGGGTGCGCCAGTCGGGCGTGCCTGGCTCGTCCGCCACCGTCGCGGGCAGGCCGTCGGGGGCCTCGAGGACGGCGAGGGCGGCGTCGGCGGCCGCCCCGTCGAGCCGGTCGACCGGGGCCGGCGCCGGGTGCGCGAGCTCGCGGACGCGCAGGCGGGGCGTGACGTTGCCCCGGAACGCGTGACGCTCGAGCACGTAGGTGCCCGCGATCGGTCCGCCCGCGTAGGCCGCGGCCTCGTCGGCACCGGGGATCCGGTCGCGCCCGAACGCGACCGCGGCGACGCGGGACGAGCCGGACGCCAGCGTGAAGGCGATGTGCGCCCCCGCGGCCCCGAGCGGCCGGACGCCCTCCGCCCGGCCGGACGGCACGAGCAGCACGGGCTCCGGGTTGCCCTCCCCGAAGGGACCGAGGGCCGAGAGCTCGTCCGCGAGCGCCATCCCGAGCTGTGCCCCGCCGACCACGGCGTCGACGACCTCGGCGGGCTGCAGGGCGTCCTCGTCGAGGTGCTCGGCGGCGTAGGCCCGCAGCGCGGCGGCGAACGCGGGCAGGTCGTCGGGCCGCAACGCCAGGCCGGCGGCGGCGCGATGGCCGCCGTGGCGCAGCAGGTGCGCGGCGCAGGCGTCGAGGCCCGCGAGCAGGTCGAACCCCGGGACGGAACGCGCGGACCCCGTCAGCTCGTCGCCGTTGCGCCCCAGCAGGATCGCCGGGCGGCCGAACCGCTCGACGATGCGCGAGGCGACGATGCCGACCACGCCCGGGTGCCAGTCCTCGCCCGCCAGGACGTAGGCGGGCTGCTCCCCCTGCGCGGTGGCCTGCGCCTCGGCGTCGTCGAGGATCCGTCGCTCGACCTCGCGGCGGTCGAGGTTGGCGCGGTCGAGGCGGTCGGCCAGGCGACGGGCCTCCGTCTCGTCCCCGGCGAGGAAGAGCTCGACGCCCGGGTCGGCACGACCGATGCGGCCGGCGGCGTTGACGCGCGGGGCCAGCCGGAACGCCACGGCGGTGGCGTCGATGTCCGACGGCGAGGTCTGCGACACGTCCAGCAGCGCCCGCAGGCCGGGCCGACGCGAGTCGGCGATCGCCCGGAGGCCCTGGCGGACGATCCAGCGGTTCTCGCCGGTCAGCGGGACGACGTCCGCGACCGTCGCCAGCGCGACGATGTCGAGGTCGACGTCCGCGTCGCGCGGGTCGAGCCCCGCGGCCTCCAGCAGCGCCCCGGAGAGCCGCCAGGCGACCGCGGCGCCGCAGAGCTGCGGGAACGGGTACCGACCGTCGCCGGGGTGGACGATCGGGACGTCCGGCAGCACGCCGTCGGCGCGCGGACGGTGGTGGTCGGTGACGACGAGGTCGAGACCGAGCTCGGTCGCCAGCGCGGCCTCGTCGACCGACGTGATGCCGCAGTCGACGGTGATCACCAGCCCGGCGCCCTCGGCCGCCAACCGCCGCACCGTGCGCTCGTGCAGGCCGTAGCCGTCCTCGACGCGGTGGGGCAGGAACCAGTCCGCCTGCGCCCCGACCTGGCGGAGCGCGCGGACGAGGGTGGCCGTGGCGCAGACGCCGTCGCAGTCGTAGTCGCCGTGGACGACGATCCGCGACCCCGCGCGGGCGTGGCGGAGGACCACCTCGGCGGCGTCGGCGAGGCCCGCGAAGGCGCTCAGCGGCGGGTGCTCGTCCGCGGCGAGGAAGTGGGCGGCGGCCGTCGGATCGGCGAAGCCGCGCCGGACGAGCACCTCGGCGCAGACGGGGCCCACGCCGAGCGCGGCCTGCAGGGCCGCGACCCGGGCGGCCGGCGCGGGCGGGATCTCGAAACGCACCCGTCGAGGGTAGGCGCCGCGACGGACGGCAGCGTCACCGACCACGGGGCGGCCCGGAGGACCGCCGTGTCGCCGACGCCGTCCGCCCGCGGTGGCGGGCGGACGGCGGGGCCGCCGGGCGACCCCGGGCGCTCAGGCCTCGGTGGAGCCGGCGGCGCGGGCCTCGGCGGCCTCGCGACGGGCGCCGTAGAGCCAGAGCAGGCCCAGGGAGATCAGCGTGCCCGGGATCCCGAGGATCACGGTGACGACGTCGGTCGCGTCCCGCGAGGGCATCGACAGCCCCGACAGGAGCAGGCCGCCGACGATGCCGCCGACGATCGCCACGCCGAACGCGCCGACGATGCCGCCCGCGAAGCGGTCGGGGACGAAGACGGTGAAGTGCCAGATGGCGAGCGCGATGAGCACCCAGACCAGGATCGCCATGTCAGTCCTCCGTGGTGCCGCGCGGGGCGGGCGTCGTCTTCTGCGTGCTCATCGGCGCTTCTTCCGCTTGGAGCCACGGCCCGGGTCGTCCCGGAACGTCACCTCCTCGGGCGAGAGGTCCGCGGCGCGCTCGACGGGCTTGGGGGCCTGGGGCCCGTCGTCCTGGACCGGCTCGTCCGGGACGGCCGGGGAGGTCGCGGGACGGCGGGCGGCCGCGCGCCGCTCGGCGCGGTTGGTCGGCTCGCTCGTCGTCAGCTCGGGCGGCTCGACGGTGCGCCCGCGGGTCTGGGCCTCGGCGCCCTCGACGCCGAGGTCGCGGACCATCTCGGCGAACTCGGCGGCGGAGACCTGCTCCCCCGCGGCGTCCGGGGTGGTGACTCGGCTGGACGCCCGGCGCTTCTTCGCGGCGTCCACGTCGACCTCGCGGCCGCCCTTCTCCGGGTACGGCGGCAGCGTGCCGCCGTTGGCCGCGATCAGGCGGGCGCGACGGGCCTTGAAGGCCGGCACGCGCTCCATCCACTCGGTGAGCACCGGGGCGGCGATGAAGACCGACGAGTAGGCGCCGGAGATCGTGCCGATGAGCATCGCCAGGGCGAAGTCCTTCAGCGTGTCCCCGCCGAAGAGGAACAGCGCCAGCGTCGGCAGGCCGACCGAGAACGAGGTGATCAGCGACCGGCCGAGGACCTCGCTCATCGAGCGGTTGACGATCTGCGAGAACGCCGCCGACGGGAGCCGGTTGAGGTTCTCGCGGACGCGGTCGAACACGATGATCGTGTCGTACAGCGAGTAGCCGATGATCGTCAGCAGCGCCGCCACGGTGGAGGCGGTGACCTCGGCACCCGACAACGCGTAGATGCCGGCCGTGATCAGCAGGTCGTGGACGACGGCGATGAGGATCGGGACGGTGTAGCGCAGGCCGAACCGGAACCAGATGACGAACGCGATCAGGATGAACGACGCGAGGATGGCGATCACCGCCGTCTTCGCGACCGTCTCGCCGAACGTCGGCCCGACCGTGTTGGAGTTCAGATCGTCGGGCTGGACGCCGACGCCCGTCTGCAGGGCGCGGTTGACGCGCGTCTGCTCGGCCGTGGAGAGGTCCTCGGTCTGGATCTGGAACCGGGCGCCGTCGTTGACCTCCTGGATCTTCGCCTCGCCCTGACCGACGGGGCGTAGCGCGTCGCGGACCTGGTCGACGGTCGTGCCGGGGCGCGCGGTCGCCGTGATCTGCGTGCCCGACTCGAAGTCGATGCCGAAGTTCAGGCCGCGCTGGCCGACGGCGATGGCGCCGATGGCGAGGATGATGCCCGACGCGGCGAAGAACCAGCGGCCGAAGCCGTTGAAGTCGAAGCGGTGCCAGATCGGGTCGCGCTTTCGGGCGCCGAGGGCGGCCGGGTGCGACATCAGCTTGGACCGGGCCGCGAAGCCCAGGATCGCCTGGGTCAGCAGGACGGCCGTGAACATCGACAGGAGCACGCCGACGCCCAGCGTGAACGCGAAGCCCTTGACGCCGGCGGTGGCGACGAGGAACAGCACGAACGCGACGAGGAACGTGATGACGTTGCCGTCGATGATGGCCGAGAGGCCCTTGCGGTAGCCGTCCTTGATGGCGCGCTGGACCGATCTGCCGTCCTGCAGCTCGTCCTTGAAGCGTTCGAAGATGACGACGTTGGCGTCGGCCGCCACGGCGATCGTGAGGATCAGCCCGGCGATGCCCGGCAGGGTCAGGACGACCGGGACGAGCTTGATGATCGCCAGGAAGAAGAGCGTGTACGCGGCGAGGCCGGCGACGGCGATGAGTCCGAGGACGCGGTAGTAGCCGATCAGGAACAGCGCGACGACGCCGAAGCCGACGATGCCCGCCAGGAGGCCCTGGGAGAGCGCCTCCTCACCCAGGGTCGCGGAGACCTGCTGGGAGGAGATGACGTTGAGCTTCAGCGGCAGGGAGCCGGACTTCAGGAGGTTGGCCAGGCTCTTGGCCTGCTCGAACGAGAACGAGCCGGAGATCTGCGAGCCGCCGGAGCCCGAGATGCCCTCCGGGTACTCCTGGAAGTCGATGGTCGGCGACGAGATCGCCTGCTGGTCCAGGACGATCGTGAAGTGCTGGTTGCAGGCGTCGCCCTGCTGCGACCGCGTCAGACCGCGGGTCTGGATGCAGTTCTCCGCACCGCGCTCGGCGATCTCGCGCGTGGTCTGGCGCCAGCGGTTCTTGCCGGTGTCCGTGAACTCGAACGAGACCAGCGGGCCGTTCTGGCCGACGCCCTGCCCGACGCCCTGCGCCGGGTTCTTGATGTCGTCGCCCAGGAGGCCCGGCCGGTCGCGGATGATGAACCAGCGGTTGCCGGCCGGGATGACCTTGCCGTCGGTGTTGACGTTGTTGGCGGCCTGGATGATCCGCCAGCCCTCGTTGACCTTCACGAAGCGCTTGTCGGCGGTCGGCTGGCCGTTGGCGTCCAGCGCGCGGCGCAGCGTCGGGTTGCGGCTCGTGCGCAGGTCGGCGGTCAGCTCGGCGACCGACGCGCTCGGCGACGAGTTGAGGACCGTCTTGGCCTTGTCGTCGACGAGGTACCACTGGTCCCCGGTCTGCGTCGGGATCGTGCCCGCCGGGTTGGTCCGCTTGGGGAACTTCGAGGCCCGGAGGACGGCGCCGTACTGCGACAGCGCGACCGGGTTGTTGATCTCGGCGCCACCGACGCCGATGCCGCCGGCGTTGGCGCCCGTGACGCGCTGGTCGGAGGCGTCGAGCCGGCCGCCGGGGCCGGCGACGTTGGCCTCCCAGTCGTAGAAGGCCAGCTGGGCCGTCGTGCCGACGCGGCGCTGGGCCTCGGCGGTGTTCGTGATCGACGGGAGCGAGACAACGATCTGGTTGGTGCCGGACCGCTGGATCTCGGACTCGCCGACGCCGTACTGGTTGATGCGGTCCTGCATCACGTCGATCGTGCGCTGGATCGCGTCGTCCGTGACGCCCTCGCCCTTGGTCCCGCTGACCTGGTAGACGAGCTGCACGCCGCCCTGCAGGTCCAGGCCGCGCTTGGTCGGCTTCGCCACGAGGACGACCACCGACGCGACGACCAGGAGCGCGACGAACAGCAGGATGATGGACTGGCGGCGACGTTCGGTCATAGCGCAGCGGCCAGCGTACCGACCGGATGAGAACGCCGAGCCGTGCCCTCGGGACGGCGCGGGTCGACCGCCCCGGGGCCCCGTCCGGCGGTCAGGTGCGGTGCACCGGACGCCGCCCGCGCGGGCCGGTCGACCGCGCGGGGTTCGCGGGAGCGCCGTGCCGGGTAAGGACCAGGGTCGTCAGGCGCCGGGGACGGCGAGTCCCAGGTGCTCGAAGGCCAGCGGGGTGGTGATCCTGCCCCGCGGGGTCCGTTGCAGCAGGCCCTGCTGGAGCAGGTAGGGCTCGTAGACGTCCTCGATGGTGTCCGCCTCTTCGCCGACCGCCGCCGACAGGGTCGAGAGCCCCACCGGGCCGCCGGCGAACATCGCGCAGATGCACCGGAGGATCTCGCGGTCCAGGCGGTCGAGACCGAGCGCGTCGACGCCGAGCAGGTCGAGCGCCTCGGCCGCGGCGCCGGCCGTGACCGTGCCGCCGTGACGCACCTCGACGTAGTCGCGCACGCGCCGCAGCAGCCGGTTGGCCACGCGCGGCGTCCCGCGGGCGCGCAGCGCGACCATCCGGGCCCCGTCGTCCTCGACGCTCATGCCCAACAGTCCCGCGGAGCGCCGGACGATCGAGATCAGGTCGGGGAGCTCGTAGGGCTCCAGGCGCTGCTGCAGCCCGAAGCGGTCGCGCAGCGGGCGGGTCAGCAGCCCGGCGCGGGTCGTGGCGCCCACGAGCGTGAACGGCGGCAGGTCGAGCGTGACCACGCGGGCCCCGATGCCCTGGCCGATGGTCACCGGCAGCTGCCGGTCCTCCATCGCCGGGTAGAGCGTCTCCTCCAGCGCCTTGGGCAGCCGGTGGAGCTCGTCGACGAAGAACACGCTGCCGGGCTGCAGCGCGGTCAGCAGCGCCGCGATGTCCGCCTTGCGCTCCAGCGAGGGCCCGGCGGTCGGGACGAACGGTGCGTCCATCTCCTCGGCCAGGATCCGGGCCAGCGACGTCTTGCCCAGGCCCGGCGGGCCGGCCAGCAGGACGTGGTCGAGGGTCTCGCCCCGGCCGCGGGCGGCGTCGATGGCGATCTTCAGCTGGTCGCGGACGTGGGTCTGACCGACGAACTCGTCCAGGCTGCGCGGGCGCAGCGAGAGATCCTCGGCCTCCTCGCCCGGGAGCGGCTCGGGGTCGGGCAGGCGGAACGCGTCGTCCTCGACGCCGTCGGGCGAGCGGATGCCCTGGCCGATCGGCGGCAGCCCCGGGCCGTCGCCGGCGTTCGTGCCGCGGCCGCTCACGCGCGGGACCTGCGCAGGGCGTCGGCGATCAGCTCGGCGGCGGTGTCGCCGTGGGAGACGGCCAGGAGCGCGTCGACCTCCTCCGGCGAGAGGCCGAGGCCCAGGAGGCCCTCGCGCGCCTCGTCGGCGGGGCCGGCCGTGACCACCCCGCGCGCCGCGCCGCCGACACCCGTACCGACGCTCGCGCGCCCGGCGAGCTTGTCCTGCAGCTCGGAGACGATCCGCTCGGCCGTGCGCTTGCCGACGCCGGGGACCTGCTGCAGCCGCTTGGCGTCGCCGCCCGCGATGCTCGTGGCGACCTCGTCGGGCCCGCCCGAGGACAGCACGGCCAGGGCGAGCTTGGGCCCGACGGCCTGGACGGTGAGCAGCAGGTGGAAGAGGTCGCGCTCGGGCTCGGAGCCGAAGCCGAAGAGCGTCAGGGCGTCCTCGCGCACCGCCAGGTGGCAGAGCAGCGTGACGTCGTCGCCGGCCGGGGGCAGGGCGGCCAGGGTGGTGTTGGAGCAGTTCAGGACGTAGCCGACGCCGCCCGGGGTGAGCAGGACGACCGAGTCGGCGCGGCGCTCGTGCACGGCGCCCCGCAGGAGCGCGATCACCGGGCGACCGCCGCGCGCAGCGGGGCGTGGTTGGCGTGGCAGATCGCCGCGGCGAGCGCGTCGGCAGCGTGGTCCGGCGACGGCGGGGCCGCCAGGCGCAGCAGCATCTGGACCATCCGCTGGACCTGCGCCTTGTCGGCCGCGCCGCTGCCGCAGACCGCGCCCTTGATCTGCTGCGGCGTGTAGTCGATGCACTCGATGCCGCGCTGGGCGGCGGCGAGCAGGACGACGCCGCGCGCCTGCCCCACCGCCAGGGCGCTCGAGGTGTTCTTGCCGAAGTACAGGGACTCCATCGACAGCGCGACGGGGTCGTGGTGGTCCATCAGCGCGCAGACCGTGCGGTGGATGTGGTCCAGGCGCTCGCCGAGGTCCACGCCTGAGCGCGTGGCGATGACGCCGCCGTCCAGCGCGGCCATCGCGCTGCCGCGTCGCTGGACCACGCCGTACCCCGTGTTGGCGAGGCCGGGATCGATGCCGAGGACGATCACCACACCGCCATTCTGCGCGAAGGCCCGGACGCCTTCCCACGAACAGCTGTTCGTACGTCCAGGGTCCCGGTCGCGAGCGGACGGTCACCGGCCGGCGGCGCGGCGGATCGCGGCCTCGACGCCGGCCTGGAAGCGCGTCTCGTCCATGCCCGTCGCGGTCCGCAGACCACCGGCGCGCAGGCGGGAGCGCAGGTCGTCGTCCTCGGCCAGGCGACGGACGGCGCCCGCGACCGCGTCGGCGTCGTCGACGGGGACGACGAGCGCGTTGTCGCCGTCCTCGAGGTACTCGGCCTGCCCGCCCACGGCGGTCGAGACGACGGGGCGACCGAACGACATCGCCTCGAGCGGGACCAGCCCGAACGGCTCGGACCACCGGACGGGGAAGACCAGCGCGTCGTGGTCGGCGAACAACGCGGGCAGGGCGTCCCGCTCGACGGCCGGGCGCAGCTCGAGCCGGTGCCCGACCCCGGCCCGGTCCGCGCGGGCCCGCAGGTCGTCGCCGACGGACGGGTCTCCCCCGCCGACCACCGTCAGCGTCGTGGCGCCGGGCAGCAGGGAGAGGGCGTCGACCACGACGTCGACGCCCTTGCGCTCGTCGAGCCGGCCGAGGCAGAGCAGGCGGCCGGCCCACGGGCGCTCGGGCGCCGGTGCGTCGGGGAGCGGGATCCCCGGGGCCAGCACGTGCCAGCCCGGCGGGATCGACCGGGTGCGGACCAGCTCGTCCGCCAGCCGCAGCGAGTTCAGGAGGACCGTGCCCTCGGGACCGCGCGGCCGGTCGCTGCCCAGGCGCCGGGCGACGGGGCCGCGGGCGCGCAGCAGCGGACGCAGCATCCGCGCGAAGCGGTCGAACACCGGCCCGTAGATCGGCCACCGGTCGTGCACGACGAAGACGGCGGGGACCCCGGCGCGGCGGACCGCGCCGACCAGCGACAGGCTCATGCCGCCCATCGCCCAGAAGACGACGACGTCGGGGCGGTGCCCGGTGAGGTGCCGGCGCAGGACGCGGTGGTTGTGGCGCTCGAGCGCGAGGACCTGGCGGGGACGCAGGCGCGGGAACGCGTGGTCGCGCCAGTACCACCGCAGCTCGCGGTGGACGTCCGGGTCGTCCCGCAGGCCGCGCTCGGCCGCGCCGGGCTCGACGTGGTCGGTGGCGAGGACCCGGACGTCGGCCCCGGAGGCCCGAAGGCGCTCGTCGACACCGCGGTGGACGAGTTCGTAGCCGCCGAGGTGGTGGGGCGGATAGAGGCTCGAGATCGCGAGGACGCGCAGCGGCGCCCCGGTGCTCACGGGGCTGGGCGGCTAGCCGAAGACCCGCTCGAGGACGTCGTCGTCGACGTCGAAGTTCGCGTGGACCTCGGAGACGTCGTCGTTGTCGTCGAGCGCATCGATCAGCTTCGCGAGCTTCTCCGCGCCCTCCTCGTCCAGCGGCGTGCGGACCTGGGGGCGGTAGACGAGGTCGGCGGACTCGTAGGCGATGCCCTCGGCGTCGAGCGCCTTCTGGACGTCGGGCAGCGCGCCCGGCTCGGTGACGACGACGAACGTGCCGTCCTCGTCCTCGATGTCGTCCGCGCCGGCCTCGATGGCGACCATCAGCGCGTCCTCGTCGTGCTTCTCGCCGTCGACGACGATGACGCCCTTGCGGTCGAAGAGGTACGCGACGGACCCCGGCTCGCCGAGGTTGCCGCCGGCCTTCGTGAACATGTGGCGGATGTCCGCACCGGTGCGGTTGCGGTTGTCCGTCAGTGCCTCGACGAGCACCGCCACGCCACCCGGGCCATAGCCCTCGTACATCACGTTCTCGTACGACGCGGCGTCCGCGCCGGCGCCGGTGCCCTTGTCGATCGCCCGCTGGATGTTGTCCTTGGGCATCGACGCGTCCTTGGCCTTCTGGACGGCCAGGGCCAGCGACGCGTTGCCGGCGACGTCACCGCCACCGTCCTTCGCGGCGATGGTGATGTGACGGCTGAGCTTGGTGAACGCCTTGCCGCGGCGAGAGTCGACGATCGCCTTCTTGTGCTTGATGCTCGCCCATTTGCTGTGCCCCGACATGGGTCGAGCCTAGCGCGGCGGACGGGTCCGGCGGGGGTCGCGGAGGCGCGCTACGCGGAGCGCGCCAGCGCCGCGTGGTACAGCCGCAGCGTGCGGGCGGTGTGCTCCGGCACCCCGAGGTGCCCGACCGCGGCGCGGCAGCGGCCGGGGGTGGCGGGGTCCTCCGCCAGCTCCAGCGCGCCCGTCAGGGCGGCGGCCAGGGACGCCGCCGTGGCGTCGGGGGCGATCCGGCCGACGTCGTCGCCGGTGAGCACCTCCGCGGGTCCCTCCCCCGCGAACGCGACGCCCGGCGTGCCGCAGGCCAGGCTCTCGGCGACGACGAGCCCGAACGCCTCGTTCTCCGACGGCAGGGCCGTCACCCAGGCGCGGCGGTAGGCGTCGGTGAGGGCGCCGCGGTCGTCGAGGTCGACCAGCCCGACCCCTGCGACCGCGGTCAGGTCCGCGGCCAGGCCGGCGTCGGTCGGGCGGTTGACGAGGAGCCGCACGCCCGGCCGGTCGCGGCGGACGATCCGCACGGCGTCGAGCAGCAGCCCGATGCGCTTGGCGCCGCTCGCGGGGTCCGACGCGAAGAGGATCGTCGGGGCCTCGTGGCGCTCCGTCGCAGCGTCGGGGGCGAACGCCTCCAGGTCCACGGGCGGGGGGACGATCTCTGAGCGCACGGCGAAGGTCCGCCACAGGCGGTCCTGGGCGAAGCGACTCAGGGTCGTCACCGCGTCGGCGGCGCGCGCGGCGTCGACGAGGCCCTCGAGGCGACCGCGCACCGCGACTCCCCAGACCCGGTCGGGCGGGCCCATCACGCTGACCACGACGGGGACCCGCGGGCGACGTCCCCGGCCCGGCGGGCGGACGACGCCGAGGGCCCGGTGGCCGACCGCCGCGCGGACGGCGAGGGTCGCGTCGGTCGGGTAGAAGGCGTGCAGGACGTCGCCGGGGTCGGCGGACAGCAGCGGCAGCGCGAGCGGGTGGTGCGCGGCGTGGTCGTCGGCGACCGTGCGCCACAGGTGCCGCGACGCCACGCGCGGCAGGCGCGTCACGCCCAGGCCGTCCTCGACGTCGTAGCGCGGCGTGCGGCCGTCGTACGAGGTCACCAGGCGCGGTGCGTGGCCGGCCGCGACGAGGCCGTCGGCCAGCGAGCGGACCGCCCGCTCGCTGCCACGGCGGACCTCGGGCCAGAAGACCGGGTTCAGCAGCGTCGGCCGGAGGACCTCGCGGCCGGTCGTGGGCGCGCGGTCGCTCACAGCAGCGGCGTCCTCTCGCGCACCGACGCGGCCACGAACGCCGCGACCTGCGCCCCGTCGATCAGCGCGTCCCCCGGGAGCTCGGCGGCTGCGCGGGCCGCGCCCCGGGGCGTGCGGCCGTAGCGGGTCAGGTGCCAGGCCAGCCACGGGGCGGTCAGCCCGAGCGGGAGCAGCTCGCAGCGAAGGACCGCGCGGCCCACGCCCGCCACGCCGAGCAGCCACCACGCGTGGGCGGGCGAGAAGAAGAGCCCGGCGGCGAAGTGGGCGCGCAGCCCGGGGTGCCGGCGGACCAGCCGGGGCGCGTCGACGAAGCGCGCGGCGACCCGCAGCGCACCGCGCAGGCCCGGGGTCTCGACGGCGTGGTCGACCACCGCTCCGGGCACGGCCGTCCAGGGCGCGCCGGCGTCGCGCAGCCGCCAGGCCAGGTCGGTGTCCTCTCCCGCCCGCTCGAACGTCTCGTCCAGACCGCCGACGTGCTGCAGCGCGGCGCGCGGCACCGCGGCGGAGCAGAGCTCGGCCCACGGCGTCGGCGGGACGAAGGTCTGCAGGCGCGGCCGGGGGGCGCGCAGCGCCACGCGCTCCTGGTCGGGGTCGATCGCCGCGCCGCCCTGCAGGTAGGCGGTCGGGTCGGCGCGGTGGGCGCGCAGGAACGCGGCCGCCCAGTCCGGGCGCGGGCGGCAGTCGTCGTCGGTGAACGCGACGAGCGGGGCGCGGGCGGCGCGCCAGCCGGCGTTGCGCTTGCCCGCGGCGAACGGCGCGGGGTCGGCGACGATCCGCGCGACGCCGGAGACCACGAGCGGGTGCTCCGCGGCGGCCTGCAGCGGCTCGGCGACCGGCCCGGCGGTGTGGACCACGAGCACCTCGAGCGTCGCGTCCCCGGGCAGGACCTGCAGCGCGAGCGCGTCGAGGGCCCAGAGCAGGCCGACCCGGCGCCCGGCGGTGGCCAGCACGACCGAGACGTCGGGCCGCCCGGGGGCCGCGTCGGCGTCGGCCGGGCGGCTCACCGGCGGCCGTCGCGCCAGCGGGAGGTGCGGTGCCCCAGCGCCTCGCGGGCCCGTCGGGCCCGCTCGTGCCGCCGGGCGGCGCGACCGCTCCGCCCGGTGCCGGCATCGGCCTCCGGGACGGGCACCCCGGCCCGCTGCGCGCAGGAGTGCAGCAGCCCGCCGAGCCAGCCGTCGAACTCGTCCGCGTCGACGAGGACCCGCTCGCGGACGGGCAGGTCGCCCTCCCACCAGAACGCGATGGTGCGCTCGCTCTCGGGCACCCGCTCGTGCGTGCCGGTCGGCAGGTGCCGCCCGGGCGCGGAGAGCAGGTGGGGCTTGTGGGTCAGGACGAGCCCGTCCCCGTTCCGCTCGCCGATCCAGCGGTGGTGCGACCAGCCGACCCACGGGCCCTGGACGCCGAAGGTCAGCTCCTCGATCGCCGCCGGCAGCTCGACGTAGCCCGAGCGCGCGACGCGGCGCAGCTCGGAGCAGACGAAGACCGGGTCGCGGACGTCCTCCAGCGTGTGGGAGCAGATCGCGACGTCGAACTGCCCGTCCTCGAAGGGCCACGGCTCGGGGCCGCAGACGTCCGCCTGCCGCCAGGTCTCGGCGGTGAACCGCTCGCGGTCGGGGTCCGCGGCACCGTAGAGGCCGCGGGTCTCGTGCGGCAGGAGGTCGACGACCCAGTCCGCGCGCCACAGGGGTGCCGCCCAGCCGCCGACGTCGAGGACGACGAGGTCCTCGGGCAGCGCGGCGATCCGCTCGGCGGCGTCGGCCCTCACGCGCCGCGCTTGGCCGTGAAGAGGACGTTGACGCCCTTCATCTCGGGGTTCGTCGGAGGGCGCATGATCGCGTGGCGCCGGACGTCGACGAAGCCGGCGGTGAGGAACCAGGCGCGCAGGGCGGCGAGGTTCGGCACCCACCAGTTGAAGGCGGTCTCGACCGTCTCGAACGTCGCCATCGCGCGGCGCGGGGCCCGCAACGTGGCGGCGAGCGAGAACGCCTCGAAGGCGATCAGACGACCGCCCGGGCGCAGGCAGCCGTGGAGGCGCTCCAGCGCGCCGACGGGGTCGCGCAGGTGCAGCAGGATCGCGCCGACGAAGACCAGGTCGTACTCGCCGGGGACCTCCTCGGGCGCGAAGCGCTGGACGTCGACCTCGAGCCGCTCGACGGACGACCCGCGGATCTCGTGGGCGAGCCGGAAGCCGCGCCCGAGCTCCATGTCGCGCTCGGACATCTCCTTGAGCAGCCGCTCGCGGTGGATCGGCGGGAAGTTCGTGGCCTCGAACGCCGGGAGGTCCAGCGCGGTGACCTGCGCGCCGCGCTCCTCCATCGCGAAGGACCAGTGGCCGTCGAACGTGCCGACCTCGAGCGCGCGGACGCCGGTGAGGTCGCGCGGCAGGATCTTCGGCGTGACCGGACGGTGGTCGACGAAGCCGGGCGTGACGACGCCCGGCGCGAGCTCGATGGCGTGGTACCAGACAGGGTTGTCGGCGATCGCGGCACGGGCGGCGGCGATGCGGTCCTCGACGGGGGACGGCTGGGGGATGCGGTCGGCCACAGCGCCGCAGTGTACGGCGAGGTCGGGGCGCCCGCGGGTGTGCCGAGCCCCGCCGCCCGCCGTCGCGGCCGCGGCGCGCGACCCGCGGGGCGGGGACCGGGCGGGCGGGTCCTGCGTCAGTATCCGCCGCCATGGAGGCCCCCGCCACCGACGTGCTGCGCGACGTCCGCCAGTTCGCGTACGAGAACCCCCGGCCCGACGTGCAGTCGATGGTCCCCCGCTCCGCGCGGCGGATCCTCGACCTGGGCTGCTCCTCGGGTGCGCTGGGCGCGGCGCTCAAGGCGACGGCCCCGCGCGAGATCGTCGGCCTGGAGCTCGACCCGGTCTACGCCGAGCGGGCCCGCACCCGTCTGGATCGCGTCGAGGTCGCCGACCTCGAGGCGCTGCTGGCCTCTCCGGCGTCCGCCCGGGAGCTCGTCGGCGACGGCTACGACTGCGTGATCGCCGCGGACGTGCTCGAGCACCTGCGCGAGCCGTGGACCGCGCTGGCGACCGCGGTCGCCCTGCTGCGGCCGGGCGGATCGGTCGTGGTCTCGCTCCCGAACGTCCGCTACTGGGAGACGTTCTGGACCCTGGCCCGTCACGGCACCTGGCCGCGACGCGAGGCCGGCCTCTTCGACGCGACCCACCTGCGCTGGTTCACCCTCGGCGACGCGATGAACCTCCTGGCGGACGCGGGGGCGCCGATCGGACCGGTGGACCGCGACGTCCTGCGCGTGATGAAGGTCCACCCGTGGAAGCCGTCGCGCCTGGACCGCCACCTGCCCCGGCTCGCACCTCGGGGCGTCCGCGCGTTCCTGACCTACCAGCACGTGCTGGTGGGGACCACGCCGGGCTGAGGCGCCGACGCGGACGGCGCCCCGGCGGTCCGGTCTCAGGTCATCCGCTCGCCCGGGCGGACGAGCTCCATCCGCGGGACGCAGCACGCCGGCGAGACCCGCAGCAGGAACCGCACCGCCTCGGCGATGTCCTCCGGGGTCATCATCGCCGTCGGGTCCGGGGCGCCGCCCGCGGGGTCGCGGCTGGGCGTGTCGACGAAGCCGGGGCAGAGCGCGGAGGACTTGATCCCCTCGGCGGAGAGCTCCCGGTGCATCGACTCCGTCCAGTTGATGAGCCCCGCCTTCGTCGCCGCGTAGACCGACAGCCACGGCTCGCCGTAGACCCCCGTGACCGAGGCGACGTTCACCACCAGCGCATTGCGATGCTCGCGCGCGCCGGCGCGCAGCAGCCCGATCGCCTCGCGGTAGAGCAGGATCGGCGTGCGCAGGTTGACGGCGAGCTGCAGGTCCAGGTCGGCCTGCGTCGTCTCGGCCACGGCGGCGCCGCGACCGACGCCGGCGTTGTTGACGAGCACGTCGAGCCGGCCCCAGCGCTCGCGGTGCGCGGCGACGACGTGCGCCGCGGCACCGTCGTCCTGCAGCTCGGCCGGGACGGCGTGCACCGCGAAGCCGCCCGCGCGCAGCTCGGCGGCGACGGCGTCCAGCCGGTCGGCGCGGCGGGCGGTCAGCGTGAGGTCGTGCCCCTCCTCCGCCAGCGCGCGGGCGACGGCCCGACCGATCCCGCTGGTGGCCCCAGTCACGATCGCGGCGCGCTGCGTCATCGGCCCTCCCCTACCCGGCCCGGCGTCCGCGGCGCAGGCGCTCGCGGACCAGGCGCCGGGCCTCCCAGCCCAGCTCCTTCGCCAGCAGCCGCGGCGGGTACCGCAGGGGTCCGAGCCGGACCATGCCGGTCGCGTCGTCCCACCAGCGCTGGCGCTCGGCCAGGTGCGGCATCGCGCCCAGGCCGAGCGCGTCGAGCGACCCGCCGCGGATCCCCACGCCGAAGACCTCGCGCGGGATGCCCTGGTCGCCGATGCCGATCACCCACGCGTCGTCGAACGGCTCGAGCAGCTGCCGGAACCCCTCGGGCGTGAAGCGGAAGTAGTCGTTGGGGTAGCCGTGGATGCCGAAGAGCATCACCGAGCTGATCAGGCAGAGGCCGCCGTCGGGGCGCAGCGCGCGGTGCATCTCGCGCACCGCCGTCACGGGGTCGGCGCAGTGCTCGAGCGTGTCGAGGCAGATCGCGGTCCCGATCTCTCCGTCGGCGAAGGTCAGGCCGCGGAGGTCCTCCACGCGGTCCACGCCCGGCCCCTCGCGGAAGTCGGTGCCGGTGAACGGCCGGCCGGGGAAGAAGCGGCGCAGGTCGATGTCCTGCTCGGCCTCGACCTGCAGCGAGCCGAACTCGACCACCGGGTCCGGGGCCGGGACCAAGGCCAGGACGTCGGTGAGGAACTCGCGGGTGATCGGCTGGGCCACGGCCGGGCAGTCTACGGGCGCCACCCCCGTCGCCCGGCCGCGCGGTCGCACTAGACTGCCGCGGCGTCCCGCCGTCCGTCCGCCGCGTTCCCCGCGGGGACCCGGACGGTCTCCTCCGAAGCGCCGCCCCGGTTGACCGAGCCCGCCGCAGATCCCCCGAACGAGCCGCCGGCCGACGCCGCGCCGGGGTCTGCTGCGCCCGAGGCGCCGCGCGCTCGTCCGGAGGCCCACGTGCCGGCGCAGGTCCAGGTCGCCGCGTCGGGCGTCCTGCGCACGCCGGACGACGTGCCGGGCATCGACCCGCTCGCCGGAGACCTGCCGGGCGGCGGCGCGACGACCGCCTCGGCCGGGGCCGCCGAGCGACGCGGCATCGCCCTGGGCTCCCGCACCCTGCGCGAGCACGCCACGCGCGGGGTCCTCATCAGCGGCATCTGGATGGCCGCGATGGGCCTCGTCCAGACGGCGCGCAACTTCGTCCTCCCGGGCGTCGTCGGTCCCGAGGAGTACGGGATCTGGGGCGCCCTGCTGGCCTTCGGCGCGCTCCTGGCCGCCTTCCGCACCACCGGCACCAACGAGGTCTTCGTCGGACAGGACGAGGAGGACCAGGAGCTCGCGTTCCAGCGCGTCTTCGCGATCGAGGTCTCCGTCAACGGCGCGCTGACGGTCCTGACGATCGCCTCCGCCCCCCTGCTGGCGCTGATGTACGGCGACGACCGGCTGCTGCTGCTCGGGATGGCCAGCGCGCTGGCGTGGCCCGCGCAGACCCTGCAGGCCCCGCTCTGGGTGCTGGCGCGGCGGATGGACTTCGGCCGGCTGCGCGTGATCCAGGCGATCGACCCGGTGCTGGGCACCGTCGTGGCGGTCGGCCTGGCGATCGCCGGGTTCGGGGCGTGGTCGATCGTCCTCGGGATCCTGGCCGGGGCATGGGCGACGGCGATCGTGGCCGTCGTCCTCTGCCCGTTCCGGCTGCGCCCGAAGTTCGACCGGGTCGCGCTGCGCCGCTACGGCCGGATCTCCGTGTCGTTGTGGATCGCCGCCGTCTCCGGAGCCGTGGTCGGCCTCGGGCTGATGGTCCTGGCGCAGCGGTCCATCGACGGCCGAGCCGTCGCCGCCGTGACGCTCGCCTCGAACATCACGTTCTTCGCCGCCCGGCTGGACCAGGCGGTCTCGACCGTGCTCTACCCCGCGATCGCCGCGGCGCAGGACCGCCCCGACGTGCTGCGGGAGACGTTCGGCAAGGCCAACCGCGTGGGCCTCGCGTGGGCGGTCCCCGTCGCGGCGGGCATCGTGATCTTCGCGCCGCAGCTGATCCCCGCCGTCTACGGCGACGAGTGGCGCTCGGCCGTGGGCGTGGTCCAGTGGTTCGCGGTCGCCGTCGCCGTCGCGCACCTCGGTACGAACTGGTGGCAGTACGAGCTCGTGGCCGGCGACTCCCGTCCCCTGGCGGTCAACGGCATCGGCGCGCTGCTCCTCTTCGTCGTCCTGCAGGTCCCACCGATCCTGATCTGGGGCCTCGACGGGCTGGCGGTCAGCATGCTCGCCCAGGCCCTCGGGCAGCTCGCGATCCGCACGGTCTACGTGCGCCGGCGGTTCGGGTCGTGGTCGCCGCTGCGGCTGACGGTCCGCTCCCTGATCCCCGTCCTGCCGGCCACCGCGGTCGGGGTGCTCCTGACGACGCTGTCGGTGCCGCTCGGGATCGAGCTGGTCGTCTTCGTGGTCCTGCTGGGGGCGGCGACGCTCCTGTTCGAACGAGCGCTGGTGCGGGAGATCGGCGGCTATCTACGAGGCGCCGTGCGATAGGCCCCGGGAAGGTCCGGTGACGTGCAGCGCCGCGCCCGCGCCGGGCCCTGCGCGGCCCATAGGATGGGCCGTCATGAGCGTGCCTCCCGAGATCTTCAAGGCCTACGACGTCCGCGGCATCGCCGGCGAGCAGATCGACGCCACCGTCGCCCACCGCATCGGCCGCGCGTTCGCCCGGGTCATCTCGGACCTCTCCGGCAAGGCCGTCACGGACATCACGGTCGCGGTCGGACGCGACATGCGCCTCTCCGCGCCGGAGCTCCTGCGCGCCTACCGCGACGGCATCGTGCTCGAGGGCGCGAGCGTCGTGGACCTCGGGCAGGTCGGCTCCGAGATGCTCTACTGGACCGTCGGCACGCGCGGTCTGGACGGCGGCCTGATGTGCACGGCCTCGCACAACCCGAAGGCGTACACGGGCGCCAAGCTCGTCGAGAAGGGTGCGCTGGCGCTGTCGGGCGAGCGCGGCATCGGCGAGATCCGCGACCTCTGCCTCGGCACCGAGCTCGACGCCGAGCCGGAGGGCGTCGCCCCCGGGCAGGTCGTCGAGGAGGACGTCTACGACGCGTTCCAGCAGGCCGCGCTCGAGTTCATCGACCCCGCGAAGATCAAGCCGCTGAAGGTCGTGGTCGACGGGGGCAACGGCATGGCCGGCCCGATGATCGGCCCCGTCCTGAAGCACCTGGACCTCGACCTCGTCGAGACCTACTGGACGCCGGACGGCAACTTCCCCGACCACGAGCCCAACCCGCTGCTGCCGGAGAACCGGCAGTTCATCATCGACAAGGTGCTGGAGTCCGGCGCGGACCTCGGCATCGCGTGGGACGGCGACGCCGACCGCTGCTTCTTCATCGACGACCTCGGCCGCTTCGTCGACGGCGACTTCCTCACCGCGCTCCTGGCCGAGTCGCTGCTCGAGAAGCAGCCCGGCGCGACGATCCTCTACGACTGCCGCGC
Source organism: Patulibacter sp. (assembly GCF_030655195.1). Taxonomy (GTDB): domain Bacteria; phylum Actinomycetota; class Thermoleophilia; order Solirubrobacterales; family Solirubrobacteraceae; genus Patulibacter. The sequence continues at coordinate 70,520 of NZ_JAURWA010000090.1, forward strand.
CTCCCGCGTGGTCGCCGACATCGTCGAGGCGGCGGGCGGCACGGCGCTGATCAACCGCGTCGGCCACGCCTTCTTCAAGACCCGCATGCCGCAGGAGGGCGCGATCTTCGGCGGCGAGGTCTCGGGCCACTACTACTTCAAGGAGTTCTCCAACGCGGACTCCGGCTCGATCCCCGCGCTGCTGATCCTCGAGCTCCTCTCGGTCCGCGGCCAGAAGCTCTCCGAGCTGGTCGGGCGCTTCCACGAGAAGTACTTCATCTCCGGCGAGATCAACTCGACCGTCGAGGACGCCGACGCCAAGATGGCCGAGATCGAGGAGACCCACCGCGCCGCCGGCGCCACGATCACGCACGTCGACGGCGTCTCCGTCGACTACGAGGACTGGCACTTCAACGTGCGCAAGTCCAACACCGAGCCGCTGCTGCGCCTCTGCCTGGAGTCCCTCGTCTCCCCGGAGGATATGGAGCGCAGGCGCGACGAGGTCCTGGGCGTCATCCGCGCCTGAGCGGCGTCGTGCCGGTCCGCATCCCGGTCGCCGCGGCGGCCGTCCCGCGGACCGGGGCGGCACGTCCGTGAGCGCGCCGTTCCTCGTCGTCGTCGTCTCGTACCGGACCCCGGAGCTCCTGGACCGCTGCCTGACCTCGCTGGGTCCCGAGCTCGACGCCGGCCGGGCGAGCGTCGTCGTCGTCGACAACGCCCCGGGTGACGGGTCCGCGGAGCTCGTCCGCGGACGTCATCCCGCGGTCGGGCTCGTCGAGCCGGGGACGAACCTCGGCTTCGGGGCGGCCGTCGACCTCGGCGCGCGGGGATCGGACGCGGCGTGGATCTGCCCCGCCAACGCCGACGTCGCGGTCCGGCCCGGTGCGCTGGAGGCCCTCCTGCGGGCGGGCGAGGCCGACCCCGACGCGGGGATCCTCGCCCCGCGGCTTGTCGCCCCGGACGGCACGACGCAGCACAGCGTCCACCCGTTCCCCGGACTGCGGTTCACGGCGGCGTTCAACGCCGGGCTGACGCAGCGCAGCGACGCCGCCCGCAGGCGTCACGTGCTCGAGGGCAGCTGGGACCCGGACGCCGGCCGCCGGGTGCCGTGGGCGCACGGGGCGTTCCTGGCGATCCGCCGTGGGACGTGGGACGCGATCGGCGGCTTCGACCCCGCGATGTGGATGTACGCGGAGGACCTCGACGTCTGCTGGCGCGCCGCCCGCGCGGGTGCCGCCACCCGGTACGTGCCCGAGGCGCACGTCGACCACGAGATCGCGGCGGCGACCACCGGGGCCTTCGGCGACGACCGCGCCCGCCGCTTCATGGCGGCCACCTACGCCTGGCAGGCGTCGCGTCGCTCCCCGGCGGTGGCCGCGGCCACCGCGGCGCTGAACGTCGCGGGCGCGGCCGGCCGGGCCGTCCTCGGCGCCCCACCCGGTCGGGCCGCCCACCGGGCTTGGACGCGGGACCACCTGCTGGGCGCCCGCGACGGCCTGTCGCGGCGGGGCCGCTGAGGTCGGGATCGTCCGGGGACGAACGGCTCCCCGGGACACCGCACCCAGTCCCGTCACGGCCGTGCGGACGGGGTAGCCTGTCGTCGGTGGCCGCCCCTGCACAGACGACGTCGGACGTCCCGGAGCCCTCGGCGACCGCCGATCCCGCCGCGCTCGCGGCGTTCGTCTCCCGGCGCGCCGGACGCGTCCTGGCCTACCTCCGCACCGTCACCGCCCCGGCCGACGCCCTCGGGGCGACGGGCGAGGCGTTCGCGTCCTACCGGCTGGCCCGGGCGGCCGACCCCGACGCCGAGGCCCCCGCGACGACGCTGCTGCGCGCGACCCGTCGTGCCGCCGCGGTGCACGCCGAGAACCCGCACCGGCCCGACGGTCGCGAGCGGAGCGCGACCCGCACGGGTGCCTGCACCGCGATGCCGCGGCTGCTCGTCGCCTGGACCGAGGCGCGCCTGCCGGAGCCGGACGTGGCCCGGCTCGTCGAGCACCTGCAGGGCTGCCCCGACTGCCGGGCCCTCCGCGACGCCTTCGACCGCGCGGAGCTCGGCTACCGCGCCGGCGACAGCACCGACCCCGACGGCAGCGAGGTCGGCGTCATCACCACCGCGATGGCGCAGGCCGGCGGCGGCCCGGCCGAGCAGGCGGCGCCCGCACCGTCGGCGGCCGCGTCGCGGGAGAGCACGACGAAGAGGGACGCGTCGCGGCCGGACCCCGCGGAGGACCCGCGGGCTCCCACGGGTCCGCGCCGGCCCGTCGCCGACACCCCCGCGGAAGCGGCCCCGAAGAGGCGCAGGATCGACGGACGAGGGTCCGCCACGCGGGCGACCGGCGTCCCGGCACGGGGCGCCCGGACGAGCGGCGAGCCCCCGACGGCGCTGCCGGACGCGCGGACCGGCGACGCCGCGACGCCCGCCCGCCGG
>NZ_JAURWA010000092.1 GCF_030655195.1 Patulibacter sp.
AGGCCCGTCCGCGCCGGGGCGACCGCGCCCGGCGCCGGGTCGGTCGAGGCGCGCCCGGCGGCGGTCCGCGACCCCTGGGCCGTGGTCGCCGGTCTGCTGCTCTTCGGCGTCGCCTGGCTCGTCCTCGTCGCGATCATGACCGAGCGCGGGTACTCCGGGAACGAGCGGTACCTCATCCAGCCGGCCGCGCTCCTGATCGTCGCCGCCGGCACGGCCGCCGGACTCGTGCTGCGCCGGCTCCCGGCCCCGGCGCGGACGGGCCTCCTCGTCGTCGCCGTCGGCGGCATCGGCTTCGCCGCCGTCAGCGAGCTGCCCGAGCAGGTCGACAGCGTGCTCTACGAGGGCCGCCTCGTCCACGGCCTCGACGACGCGATCGCGTCCGCCGGTGGCGCCGAGCGCCTGAAGGGCTGCGGCGCGGTCAGCACCCTGAACCTCATGGTGCCGCAGGTGGCCTGGGCGCTCGACGAGCACGCCGTCGACGTCAAGGACGCGAAGTTCGCCCGCACCCCCGTGGTGCTGCGCCTGCGCCTGCAGGAGGGCGACATCCTGCGTCCGAGCGTCGGCCGCGTGCCGTCGCTGCCCGTCCTCGCCCGCACCCCGTACTGGCAGATCGAGGCGGCGGACTGTCCCGCGACGCCCGGAAGGACCCGATGAGCACCACGGACACCACGCCCGCCCCCGGGCGCCCGGCCGGTCTGCCCGGCGCGGCCCCCGCGGTCACCGGGCTGCGTCGCAGCGCCGCGTGGTTCGTGGGCCGGGGCGCGCCGTTCACCGTCCTCCTGCTGCTCCTGTGGTCGGCGTACCTGCGCACGCGCAACATCGACGCCCCGTTCTGGATCGACGAGGGCATCAGCGTCGGCGTCGCGCACTTCCCCTTCGCCGATATCCCCGCCGCCCTGCGCCTCGACGGCAACCCGCCCGTCTACTACCTGCTGCTGCACGGCTGGCTCCGGCTCTTCGGGGACTCCGTCGCGGCCGCCCACTCGCTCTCGACGGTGTTCGCGCTCGCCGCGGTCCCCGGCGTCTTCCTGCTGGCGCGGCGACCGCTGGGGACCGGTGTGGCGCTCGGGGCCACCGCGCTGGCCGCGACCCTGCCGTACCTGACGTACTTCGGGCAGGAGACCCGGATGTACTCGATGGTGGCGTTCCTGTCCGTCGTCGTGGCGGGCCTGCACCTGCGCCTCTTCGACGTCGGGGCGCGTCGGGTCCAGGTCGCGCTCGCCGCCGTCCTGATCGTCCTGCTCTACACCCACACCTGGGGCGTCTTCCTCGTCGGCGGCAGCGTCCTCGCCGTCGGCGCCCGGGCCCTGATGCAGCCCGACCGCGCCGGGCGCCTGCGGGTCGTGAAGATCGGCTTCGTCGTGCACCTCGCGGCGGCCGTCGCGTGGGCGCCGTGGATCCCGATCCTGGCCAAGCAGGCCAGCGAGACCGGGGCGCCGTGGTCGCTCAAGCCGACCTTCACGATGCTCCTGGAGGCCGTGGGCTCCGTCGTCCAGCCGCAGATCCCGGCCGTCGTGATCCTCTGCTCCGCCGTCTTCGGCGCGACGGTCATCGCCGGCTCCGCGAAGGGGCGCGTCGCCGGACCGAACATCGCCCCGCAGGCCGAGGCCCGCGTCCTGCGCCAGCACGCGCTGGTCCTCGTCGTGATGCTCGTCTCGACGATGCTCTTCGCGTGGTTCGCGTCGCTGGTCAGTCCCGCCTGGGCCAACCGCTACATGGGCGTCGCGGTCGGCCCGGTCGTGCTGCTGGGCGGCATCCTGCTGACCCGCACCGGGCGTGCGCCGCTCGTCGTGCTGCTGCTGCTGGTCGCCCTGTGGGGCACGAGCACCCAGGGCGCCCGGCTGCGCGACAAGGCCACGCCGGAGGCCATGGTCAAGGCGACGGCGCCGGAGCTGCGCCGGGGCGACCTCGTCGTCTCGGTCCACCCCGAGCAGCTGCCGGTGATCGCCTACGGGCTCGACCACCGCGGCGTCGCCGACGGCGTCCGCTACGCCACCGCGCTCGGCCGACAGCAGGACGTCCGGATCTTCGACTGGCGCCGCGGCCTGGACCGCATGAAGGCCGCCGAGCCGTGGGTCGTGGCCGATCGGCTGATCCGCGCGCAGCGGCCCGGCTCGTCGATCCTGCTGGTGCTGCCGGTGATCTCCCGCGGCAACTGGTCGGGTCCCTGGACGAAGCTCGTCGCGGACAACACGAAGGCCTGGCGCGCCCTGCTGCAGGCGGACCCGCGACTGCGCATGGTGGGGCGCCGACCCGTGATCGGTCCGGCGCAGGGCGTCTTTGGCGTACTCTTCGAGGTTCGGCCGTGACCTTTTCCCAGGTCGCGGGTACTGGTCCTTGACCATGCTGCACGCAGCACGACCGTAGGAGTCAGGATGAACGACGGCCCCACAACGCCTTCGAGCACCCACACCGCGCCCGAGGGGCGCACCATGGTGATCGGCGGCGGGCCCGCAGGCCTCACGGCCGGCTACCTGCTCGCGAAGCGCGATGCGGACGTCGTCGTCTACGAGGCGGCCGACCAGGTCGGTGGCATCGCGATGACCGTCGTGCGCGACGGCTACCGCTTCGACCTCGGCGGCCACCGCTTCTTCACCAAGGTCCGCGAGGTCGAGGACCTCTGGTACGAGATCATGGGCGACGAGTTCCTCCGTCGTCCTCGCATGTCGCGCATCTTCTGGAACGGCAAGTTCCTGGACTACCCGCTCAACGGCATGGACGTCATCAAGAAGCTCGGCCCGGTCGAGCTGACGCGCTCGGGCCTGTCGTACATGTGGGCGCTGGCCAAGAAGCCGTTCCGCCGCAAGCCCGAGGCCTCGCTCGAGGAGTGGGTCTCCGCCCGCTTCGGCAAGCGGCTCTACGAGCACTTCTTCAAGACCTACACCGAGAAGGTCTGGGGTCGTCCCGCGAGCGAGATGACCGCCGACTGGGCCGCCCAGCGCATCAAGGGCCTGTCCTTCATGACGGCGGCCAAGGACGCCTTCTTCCCCTCCAAGACCGGCGACATCAAGACGCTGATCACGGAGTTCGACTACCCCCGCTACGGCCCGGGGCAGATGTGGGAGAAGATGACCAACGCCATCGAGGAGCGCGGTGGCTCCATCGAGATGGAGTCCCCGATCGAGCGGATGAAGGTGCAGGACGGCCGCATCACCGAGATCACGGTGAACGGCGAGACCATCACCGACTTCGGCAACGTCGTCTCGTCCCTGCCGCTGCGCAACCTGCTGCGGATGACCGAGGGCGCACCCGACGATGTCCGCGCCGCGGCCGAGGGCCTGCGCTACCGCGACTTCCTCACGGTGTCGCTGATCCTCGAGGGCGAGGATCCGTTCCCGGACAACTGGATCTACATCCACGAGCCGGGCGTCATCGTCGGTCGCGTCCAGAACTTCCGCTCGTGGAGCCCCTGGATGGTCCCGGACGAGACCAAGGCCTGCGTCGGCATGGAGTACTTCTGCTTCGAGGGGGACGACCTCTGGACGTCGTCCGACGAGGACCTCGTCGCGCTCGCGACGAAGGAGCTCCAGGAGATCGGGCTCTCGAAGCCCGGGCAGGTCGTCAAGGGCTACGTCGTGCGCGTCCCGAAGGCCTACCCGGACTACGTGGACGGCTACGCCGAGAACGTGCAGACCATCAAGCGCTGGGTCTCCTCGATCGAGAACCTGCAGCAGGTCGGCCGCAACGGGCTGCACCGCTACAACAACTCGGACCACTCCATGCTCACCTCGATGCGCGCGGTGGACAACCTCTACGGCGAGCAGCACGACCTCTGGGAGGTCAACGCCGAGGACGAGTACCTCGAGGAGGGCGAGACGAAGCAGTCGCCCTACCCGTACCAGGCGGGCAAGACCCCGTCGGGCGAGGTCGGCCTGCACGACGACGTCGCCATCAAGACCGGCGAGGGCGTCTCCGGCTCCTAGCCTGCCCCGCGCGCGCCGGCCGTCGGCCGGCGCGCACCGCGTCCTCGACGGCCGCCCTCCGGGGCGGCCGTCGTCGTTCCGTGGCCGCGGCATCGACGGCACGGACGGCGGCCCCGCCCGGCCGGCGGACCGCCCGCCGCTCGCCCGGGCCCTCCCGTGGCGGGCGGAGCCGGCCGGACGGACGGGTGACGCGGGGATCGAACCCGTGGCCGCGCGAGAGGGGCCCCGGGTGCGGCCCCCGGGCCGCGATACCCTGATCCGTCGTGCGCACGATCCGGATCCACGACACCGCAGCGGGGGAGCTCCGTGAGCTGACGCCGCGCGTGCCCGGCGAGGTCGGGATCTACGCGTGCGGCCCGACGGTCTACAACCGGATCCACGTCGGCAACGCCCGGCCGTTCGTCACCTTCGCGCTCCTCAAGCGGTTCCTGCAGCACGAGGGGTACGACGTCACGCTCGTCTCGAACCTGACGGACGTCAACGACAAGATCTACGCCGCCGCCGTGCGGACGGGGGTCCCCTCGACGACGCTGGCCGAGGAGATGGGGGCCCACTACCGGGCCGACACCGACCGGCTCGGTCTGGGCCGGCCGGACGCCGAGCCGCTGGCGACGACCTCGATGCCCGGCATCATCGCCCTGATCGCCGACCTCGTCGAGCGCGACGCCGCCTACGAGGCGGAGGGCGACGTCTACTTCCGCGTCCGCGCCGACGCGCGCTACGGCTCGCTGTCCCGCAGGGACGTCGACATGATGGACCAGGGGGAGGGGGACGACCCGGTCGGTCTGGCCCTCAAGCAGGACGCCCTGGACTTCGCCCTCTGGAAGGCGACCAAGCCCGGCGAGGACGTCGCCTGGGACAGCCCGTGGGGACGCGGCCGGCCCGGCTGGCACATCGAGTGCTCCGCGATGGCGGAGGAGGCCCTCGGGGTCGGCTTCGAGATCCACGGCGGCGGCAACGACCTGGTCTTCCCGCACCACGAGAACGAGGCCGCGCAGACCCGCTGCGCCCGCGACCACGAGCTCGCGCAGCTCTGGATGCACACGGGCATGATCGAGCTGCGCGGCGCGAAGATGTCCAAGTCGGTCGGCAACATCACGCCGCTCGTCGAGGCGCTCGACGACATCGGACGCGACGCGCTCGTGCTGCTCTTCGCGTCGTCGCACTACCGGCAGCCGCTGAACTGGGCCGACGACTCGATCGAGCAGGCCCGCGCCGGGGTCCGGCGGATCCGCGAGGCGGGCCGGCTGCTCGTCGACGGGCCGTCGCCCGAGGACCTGGCCGGGGAGCTCGAGGCGTTCTTCGCCGCCCTGGCCGACGACTTCAACACCGCCCGCGCGCTCGGCCACCTGTGGTCGTGGGTGCGCGAGGCGAACCGCCGCACCGCGGCGGGCGAGCGGGTCGGCGACGCCGACCTCCGCACCATGCTGGCCGTGCTCGCCCTCGACGGGGTGCTGGACGGCCCCGACGACGGTGGCCCGGACGATGCCGCGCTCGCGCTCCTGCGCGAACGCGACGCGGCACGGGCGGCGAAGGACTGGGCGCGGGCGGACGACCTCCGCGACGCGCTCGCGGCGGACGGCTGGACCGTCCGCGACGGCGCCTCGGGCGCCGAACTCGTACGAACCGAAACGTAGGCACCACCATGGCACCTGGAAAGCCGAAGGGCGGCGGGGGATCCCGCGGCGACCGGCCGGGCGGCAAGGGGTCGGGCGCCGAGTCGCGCGACGCCCGCCGCGCGGCGAACATCAAGGGCGGCAAGGCCGCGCGCGACGCGCGGCGCGCCGAGGGCGGGCGGAAGGGCAACAAGCCCCCCGAGTCCGGGGCCCCCGATCCGCGGGGCGACGGCTGGTGGGGCGACCAGCGCGGCCCCGACTACTGGAAGGCCCGCAAGGCCGGCAAGATCCCGTCGCCCGCCGCGGTGGCCCGTGGTGAAGCCGAGGCGCCCCGTCGGGGCCGCGGCGGCAAGCCGGGCGGGCGTCCGCCGAAGGGCGGTCCCGCCGGCCGCGACGACCGCGGCCCGCGCCGCGACGACCGGCCCCGTGCCGAGGCGCCGCCGCTCCCGCGCGACATGCCGCTCGAGGGGCAGCTGCTCTACGGCCGCAACGCCGTCCACGAGACCCTGCGCGCCGACCGGCGTCCCGTCCGCGCGATCTGGGCGACGGCGGCCACCGCCGCGGCCGAGGACTGGCTCGAGGGCGAGGACGTCCGCACGGCGGAGACCGATGCGCTGACCACCCTCTGCGGCTCGCCCGACCACCAGGGCGTCGTCGCGGCCGTCGACCCGTACCCCTACGTCGAGCTCGCCGAGCTCCTCGCCGTCCCGTCGCCGCTGATCGTGGCGCTCGACGAGGTGCAGGACCCCCAGAACCTCGGAGCGATCGCCCGCACCGCCGAGTGCGTGGGCGCGACGGGGATGATCATCTGCCGCCACCGCGCCGCCGAGGTGACCCCCGCAGCCGTGAAGGCGTCCGCGGGCGCCACGGAGCACCTGCCGATCGTCCAGGCGCGCAACCTGGCCGACGCCCTGGCCGAGGCCAAGGCCGCGGACGCCTGGGTCTACGGCGCGGCCGGCCGCGAGGAGGGCGCCGTGCCCTACACCCAGCCGGACTACACGGGGGGCATGGTGCTCGTGATGGGGGCGGAGGGAACGGGCCTGCGGCCCCGCGTCGCGGCGACCTGCGACGCACTCGTGGCGCTGCCCCTGCGGGGGCGTCTGGACAGCCTCAACGTGGGGGCTGCGAGCGCCGCGCTCCTGTACGCGATCTTGCATCAGCGAGATCGTGTTGACAACGGGACATAACCCTGTCAGATTCACCGCGTCGTGACCGTCGACCTCAGGTCTAGACCGGGCCCTCGGGGTCGGCGTCAACGACGAACATCGCAGCACCAAGTCAGCTCTTAGCGCCGTGGGAGGCGCGCGTTACGAGGCTTCAAGACCGCGTGGAGGCGGTCGGAAAGGCATCTCGTGGCACAACTCAAGACCAGCCCTAACGCTCAACGTCAGGTTGAGGATGGGTTTCTCATCGCCCGTGCGAAGCGCGGAGATGAAGCATCGACAACCCGCTTGATCCAGCGGTACCAGGGATTCGTCCGGATGAAGGCCAGTTCCTTCTTCCTGTCCGGCGGAGATCGCGACGACCTCATCCAGTACGGCCTGATGGGCCTGTACGAGGCGATCCGCGATTTCCGCACGGACCGGGAGTCGAGCTTCCGCAACTTCGCCGAGCTCTGCATCACGCGCCGGATGATCACGGCCATCAAGGCCGACAACCGGCACAAGGCCAAGCTGCTCAACGACGCCGTGTCGCTGTCCTCGCCGCCCCCCGGGGCGTCGGAGGGCGAGAGCACGATGCACGACGTCATCGCCGGCCCGCAGAAGCACGACCCGGCCCGCCTCGCGGTGGACCGCGACGAGCTGCGCGCCCTCGTCTCGTCCGTCCCGGAGCTGCTCTCGGACCTCGAGTCCCGGGTGCTCGCGCTCTACCTGCGCGGCCGCTCGTACGAGGAGATCGCGGAGCGCCTGGGCTCGGACACCAAGCGGGTGGACAACGCCCTCCAGCGCGTCAAGCGCAAGATCGGCGACTTCCTCCGCGAGCGGGAGCGCGTGCCGCTCCGCATCGTCTCGTAGGACCCGCCCCGCGCGGGGCGAGCGGCGACGCGCCACGTCGGCGCGTCCCGCGCACTACAGTGCGCGCCATGACGGTCGCGCCGCCCACCGCCCTCACCGACCCGACCGGCCACGTGCCACTGGCCGTGTCGGTGGTGGGGGTGGTCCTCCTGGTGATCATCGCGGTCGTCGCGCTGCTCGCCCTCACCGGCTTCCTGGCCGCCCGCCGCCGCGACGAGTCGCAGCGCGCAGGGACCGACGAGCGCATCCGCGCCGCCAACTCCGCGCTCGCGGCCGCCCACGCGGCCGACGAGGGCTGGGACCCCGTCGTGATGCGTGCCGCGGCGCTCGAAGCCGCGCGGAGCCGCGGGATCGCGGCCCCGTCCGCGGTCGGCCTCAGCCTCGTCTCCGTCGACGACCAGCCCGGCGTCGACGACGACCGGGCCACCTTCGTCGTCGCGGACGGCGAGCGGACCCACGAGATCGTCCTCGGCCGCAGCGCCGACGGGGCCTGGCTCCCCGTCTGACCCCGCGGCCCCGCGGACTACCGCTCCGGCGAGGGGCGGCCCAGCAGGGCGTCGGAGACCTCGCCGGTCTGCACCGACCACAGCGCCGCGTAGCGGCCGCCGCGGGCGACGAGCTCGTCGTGCGTGCCGGCCTCCGCGACCACGCCCGCGTCCATCACGTGGATGCGGTCGGCGTGGCGGATCGTCGAGAGCCGGTGGGCGATCACGATGGTCGTCCGGTCGTGGGCGACGCGCAGCAGGGATCGCTGGATCGCGGCCTCCGTCTCGTTGTCCACGGCGCTGGTGGCCTCGTCGAGGACGAGGATCGCCGGGTCGCGGACCAGGGCGCGCGCGATCGTCAGTCGCTGGCGCTGGCCACCGGAGAGCTTGACGCCGCGCTCGCCGACCGGCGTGTCGTAGCCGTGGGGGAGGGCCTCGACGAACTCGTGGGCCTCCGCGAGCTCCGCCGCCCGCCGCAGCGCGTCGTCGTCGGCGTCCGGCGCCCCGTAGCGCAGGTTCTCGGCGACGGTCCCGTCGAAGAGGAACGTGTCCTGGCCGACGTACCCGACGGCCCCGCGGAGCGCGGTGAAGGACAGCTCGGCGGCGGGGACGCCGCCGACCGTCAGCGCGCCCGAGTCCGGGTCGTACAGGCGCAGCAGCAGCTTGACCACCGTCGACTTGCCCGCGCCGGTGGCGCCGACGATCGCGTGGGTCTCGCCGGCGGGGACGTCGAGCTGCAGCCCGTGGAGGACCGGGATCCGGTCGGCGTCGTCGACCGCGGCGTCGGGGCGGGCGCCGTAGGAGAACCGCACGTCGGCGAAGCGCACCGGCAGGGGGACGGCGACCCCGTCGGCGGCGCGGTGGTGCAGCTCACGGGTCCCGGGCCGGATGGTCACCGGGACGTCCAGCAGGTCGAGGATCCGCCGGATCGACGCGACGCCGCGCTGGTAGAGGTCGAGCGTCTCGCCGAGCTGCGTCAGCGGCCAGAGGAGGCGCTGGGTCATGAACACGAGGACGGAGTACAGGCCGATCTCGAGGGTGCCGTCCAGCGCGGCCCGCCCGCCCAGGACGAGCGTGAGGATGAAGCCGACGAGGATCGCCATCCGGATCAGCGGGACGAAGGCGGAGCTGTAGGCGATCGCCCGGCGGTTCGCCACGGCGTAGTCCAGCGAGGCTGCACGGACGCGCGCGGCCTCGCGATCCTCCGCGCCGAACGCCTTGATCGTGGCGATGCCCCCGAGGTTGCCGCCGATCAGACCGCCGAGGCGGCCGGCACGCTCGCGGACGGCCTCGTACCGCGGACCCAGGCGTCGCTGGAACAGCAGCGAGCCGGCGATGATCACCGGGATCGGGACGAACGCCGTCAGCGCGAGCGACGGGGAGATCGTGAAGAAGACCGCGCCGACGGCGATGACGTTGGTGACCGTGAGGATGATCTGGGCGGCCCCGACGTCGAGGAACCGCTCGAGCTGGTTCACGTCGTCGTTGAGGACGGTCAGCACGCGACCGGACTCGCGGTCCTCGAACCACGCGGTGTCCAGCTCCTGGACGTGCCGGTAGGCGTCGACGCGCAGGTCGTGCTGGAGGTCCTGCGAGAGCCCGCGCCAGAGCCGGGCGGCCACGTAGTCGCTCGCGCTCTCCAGCGCCCAGGCGATCGCGGTCAGGCCGCCGAGGATCAGCAGCTGGTCCTCGCGGTCGGCGACGTCGAAGACCTGCCCGACGAACGACCCGTCCGTCCGGACGACCACGTCGATCGCCACGCCGATGAGGAGCTCGGGGGCGATGTCGAAGAGCTTGTTGAGGACCGTCGAGACGACCGCGAGGACGATCCGTGGGCGGAACGACGACGAGCGGCCCCAGAGACGCTGGAGCGGGTGCTCGTCGTCCGCCCGTGGTTCGAGGGTCGCGTCGCCGGCCATGTCCGGAGGGTAGGAGCCGGAACGTCCGGACGGTTGTGCGCCCCGCCCGCGTCCGCGACGCTGTCGCGGTGCTGTGGTCCCGAACGTCCGACCGGTCATCGTCCCGACGCCTCCGCGCCGCCCTCGGGGTGGTGGTGCTCGTCGTCGCCCTCGCGGCCGTCGCGTACGTCGCGACCCGCGACACCTCCGACGACCGGGCCCGCGACGAGGTGGTCGCGTCGGTCCGGGAGCTCGTGACCGCGGCGGCGGTCGTCCCCGACCTCCGCGGGCCCAGGCTCTGCGACCGCCTCACCGCCGGGACGCGCGAGCGCCTCGACGCCCTCCTCGAGCTCTCGAGCACGAGCGAGGCGCGGCGGGGCTGCTCCGTGGCGGTCGCCGAGGTGCCCTGGCGGCTGCGGCCGATCACGGCCGACCGCGACCGGACGGACGCCGACACGTGGGACGTCCGCATCGACGGGGATCGCGCCGTGGTGGACCGCGGGGGCGAGGGGGTCCTGCGCCTCGCGCGCATCGCCGGGCGCTGGCAGGCCGACCTCGAGGCCGATCCTGCATGGGCCCACCGGCTCGTCGTCGCCGAGGCGTGCACGCGCGCGGGCCGGTCGGCCGCCGGCGTCGTCCCACCGCGGGGGACCGTCTCGAGCCTCCGGGCGTACTTCGCACGGAACGCCCGGATCCTCGAGATCCTCGCCCGCCGCGTCGGGCGCGAGACGCCGCCCCGCGGGCTCGCCGCCACCGACCGGCGGCTCGTGGAGGCGACGACCGTGGCCGCCCGGCGCTTCCGGACCGCGGCGGCGCGGGTCAGCGCGGACCCGGACCGGCTCACCTCCGTCCTGCGTCGGGTGTCCCCGGACGGCTACGACCTCGTCGCCCAGCTGCCCGCGACGGTCAGCCTGCGCTTCCGGCGGGCGGTCGGGTTCTGCTTCACGGACACCGCGGTGATCGCGGACCCGAAGGGCGCGGCCCGGCTCGACCGCATCTGCGCACGGGCCGCCCGCCCGCTCGCCGAGCTGGGTCCCATCCGATCGCTCGCCGACCTCCGGGCCTACGCCTCCGCCGTCCGGGCGGCGCTCCGGCCGCTGCCCGGCGGCCTCAACCGGGTGCTCCTCCCGCGGGGCCAGGAGCCGGTGCGGGAGGCGGTGCTCGCGCGCATCCGCACGATGTCGCGGGACGCGACGGGCTTCGCCGCCGCGCTCCGGGCGGGAGGCCTCCCGTCGAGGGCCCTGGCGGAACGGGTCGAGCTCACCGGCGTGGCGATCGATCTGGGGCTCCGCCAGCTCGGTGTGCGGTGCCTGGTCGGGGACGGCGCCGGGGCGGCGCGGGGCACGCCGATCTGAGGTCGGCCCCACGGGCGGGGCGGTCGGGGCGGCGCCGGTCCGCCCGGGCCCACGGGCCTCGACGACCGTCCCGCGGGCCGCCGCCCCGCTAGTACGATGCGGCGTCTCCGCCCGCGTAGCTCAGTTGGCCAGAGCAGCGCTCTTGTAAAGCGAAGGTCGTCAGTTCGAATCTGACCGTGGGCTTCCGCCGGGGACGGACGGCGACGGGGTGCTCCCCCGTCGACCCGGCTCCGGCGGGCGTGCCGCTCCCGGGAGCGACCGCGTCGGGCTCCGGCGTCAGGCCCCCTCGCCCGTGGCGTCGTACTCGTCGTCGGTGACGTGCCGGCCCCAGGTGACCGGGCTGCCGGACTCGTCGTTCTGCTGCAGCGCGACGTGCGCCATGAACCGGCCCGGTGCTGCGCCGTGCCAGTGGTTCTCCCCGGGCTCGAAGAAGACGCGGTCGCCGGCGCGGAGCGTCTCGACCGGCCCGCCCTCGCGCCGGCAGAGCCCGACGCCCTCGGTGACGAAGATCGTCTGGCCGTGCGGGTGGGTGTGCCATGCGGTCCGAGCACCGGGCGTGAAGTGCACGAGCGCGGCGGCGAAGGTCGACGTGGCCTCGGGGGCGGCGACGGCGTCGATGTAGACGTCGCCGGTGAACCAGTCGGCGGGGCCCTTCTGGGTGTCGACGGTGGTGCGGGTGATGATCATGGTGCGTCTCCTGGGGTCGGGATGTGATGCGGGAAGGGCGTGGCTCCGGCCGGGCCGGTTCGTGCCGTCGAGGACGTCCGGCAGGGGCAACCTATGCCCCGACCACGGGGCGCATCGGGAACGCGCGGCGCCGTCCCAGGACCGCCACCGTCAGCGCCACGAGGGCGAGGGCGACCATCGCGACCGGCAGCGCCGAGCCGCCGAGGTCGCCGACGACGACCGCGCCCAGGACGCCCGCGCCGAAGATGGCGAGGTTGAACGCGACGCCGAGCATCGAGTTGGCGACGTCGGCGTCGTCCCCGGCGGCGATGCCGATGGCGGTCTGCAGCTGCGCCGCGGCACCCCCGAACGCGAGCCCCCAGAGGACGACGGCGCCGACGACGGCGACCGTGGACCCCCGTCCCAGGCCGAAGACGACGCCGGCCACGACGAACCCGAGGATGCTCGCGAGCACGAGCGGACGCAGGGTGCGATCGATCAGCGCCCCCGTGACCGCGATCCCGGCGAGCGCGGCGACCCCGAAGACGACGAGGGCCAGGTCGACCGACAGGTCCACGCTCCCCGAGTCCAGGTACGAGGAGACGTAGGTGTAGAGGACGTTGTGGGCGAGCATCCACGCGACGATCACGGCGAGCACGACGGCGACGCCGGGGATGCGCACGATCCGGGAGGACGGGGTCTGCGAGCCGGCCTCCTGGCCCGGGGCGTCCGGGACGAGGGTGGCCGCGAGCACCACGGTGGCCAGCGTCAGCACCGCGAGCGTCCCGAAGGACCAGCGCCAGTCGAAGGTCGTGCCCAGCCACGAGCCGAACGGCGTCCCGATCGCCAGGCCGACCGGGGTGCCCACCGAGGCGATCGCGAGCGCCCGGCCCGCGAACCGCGGCGGGGTGATGCGCCGTGCGTAGCCGGCCGTCATCCCCCAGAGGAGTCCGGAGAACGCGCCGGCCACGAAGCGCGCGACGAGCGACAGGACGAGCACCCCGGAGACCGCCGTCACGACGTTGGCGACGAGGAACCCGAGGACGGCCACCAGGAACACCGGCTTGCGGCGCATGCCGCGCGTCAGGGCCACGGCGGGGATCGCGGCGACCACGGTCCCGAGCGCGTAGACGCTGACGAACTGTCCGGCGACGCCCTCGGACGTGCCCATCCCCGCGGCGATCTGCGGCAGCAGGCCTGCGGGCATCGTCTCGGTGGCGATGAGGAGGAACCCCGTGAGGGCCATCACGAGGACGGCCGCCAGGGGGAGGCGATCCCCGGGGGTCCCGACCCCGGAGGCCGGGACCGGCGTGTCCTGTGCGACCCCGAGGTCCGGGGCGGAGGGGCCCGGCGTCGGTGCGACGTGGTCGTGCGTGCCCATCGGTCTACCGCCCGCCCCGCTGCCGCTCGACCCGGACGCGGACGTCCGGGGCGCGACGGAGCGCCCCGAGGTCGCCCGAGAACCGGCCGATCCGCACGATGCCGTCGAAGTACGGCGCCGCGTCGTCGTAGTAGAGGACGAGGTCGCCGCCGGGAGCGTAGTAGCCGATGTCGCCGGCGCGGGGGTCGTGACCGTCGGGGGCGCCCTCGGTGGAGAGCGGCCGGGACAACCCGCCCGTCTTCTCCGCACCGTCGTGGTCGCTCATCGTCACGGTCTGCGGCAGCAGCGCGGCGAGCCCGCGTGCGGTCGCGTTGTCGTCCAGCCGACCCACGAACTCGGACCCGTCCACGGTGATCCCGATGTTCCGCGTCGTGTCGCCGAGGCGACCCTCTGCCGTCGCCCCGCCGTCGCTCCCGGAGATCGGCGACGCGTCGGTCGCCGCAGACGTCGTGCGAGGCGGTGCGTCGCCACGGTCGCCGGCGGTCTCCGAGCCGCCGCATGCGGCGAGTGAGACGGCTGCCAGCACGGGCAGGACGAGCGGTGCGGTCCTCATGCCTCCATGGTGCGGTGCGGTCACATAGATTCCCAATACGAGGATGTGCCCTAGCATCGGATTCTCCTATGGATCCGCGCCGTCTCCTGACCTTCCGGGTCGTCGCCCACGAGCGCTCGTTCTCCCGCGCCGCGGAGCAGCTGTCGCGGTCGCAGCCGTCGGTCTCCAGCCAGATCGCGTTGCTGGAGACGGAGATCGGCGTGCGGCTCTTCGACCGGGCCCGTCGCGGGCTGCGCCTGACGCCCGCCGGCGACGTCCTGCTCGAGCACGCCGACCACGTCGCCTGGCGCCTGGCCCTGGCCGACGAGCAGCTCGCCGCCCTCGCCGGCGCCCATCGCGGGCAGGTCCGTCTGGGGTCGTTCCCGACCGCGATGGCCGGGCTCGTCGCGTCCGGCATCGCGCGGCTGCGCGCCGCCGGCGGCGACATCCGCGTGCTCGTCGACGAGGTCACGTCGGAGACGCTCGAGCCACGGCTCCTCGGCGGCGACTTCGACATCGCTCTCGGGTACCAGGACCGCGCGCGTCCCCGCCGCGAGATCGAGGGTGCCGAGCGCGTCGACCTCGTCGAGGAGACGTTCCTCGTCGGCCTGCCCGTCGAGCATCCCCTGGCCGAGCGGACCGGGACGCTCGAGCTGGCCGAGCTCGCCGGCGAGGACTGGATCATGGCCTCCCCGCGGGGCTTCCTCTCCGACGCCTGCCGCGAGGCGGGCTTCGAGCCGCACATCGTCGCCCTGTGTCACGAACCCGTCGGCACCCACGGCATGATCCGACGCGGTCTCGGGATCGGCTTCGTGCCCAGCCTGCTCGTCCACGAGCACCC
Source organism: Patulibacter sp. (assembly GCF_030655195.1). Lineage (GTDB taxonomy): Bacteria > Actinomycetota > Thermoleophilia > Solirubrobacterales > Solirubrobacteraceae > Patulibacter. The sequence goes on from NZ_JAURWA010000092.1 coordinate 14,713, forward strand.
CGACATCGTCATGCGCCCCGTCGCCGGTCCCCTTCCCCGCCGGCAGATCTACGCGATGCTGCCGCCCGGGGAGCGCCACCCGCACGCCCGCCACGTCCTCACGGCCCTGCGGGAGGCGGCCGACGACTTCGCCCCGCGGGGCACGTGACGCCGCACGGAGAGGTGCTGTAACCCCGGCCCTCGTGCGGGGTCCTTCTTGCAGATGGATCGCGAGTCACCTGCCCCCGAAGTCCGCCCCGAGACCGTGCCGGTGCTCGCGCGAGGCGCCGTCCCGGAGGCCGCCGGGAAGGCGGAGCGCCCGGACCTCGACCGCGACCAGCGGCTCGCCCTGCACGCCCGGGTCGGCAAGGGCGTCAACCCGCTCGTCTACTGGACCGTGCGGGCGTTCTTCCAGCCCTTCTTCCACGTGTACTTCCGGCTGTCGCGCATCGGCCGCGAGCACATCCCCGCGACGGGCCCGGTCATCTTCGCGGCCAACCACCGCAGCTTCCTCGACCCCTTCGTGATCGGTGCGATGTCGCGCCGCCCGCTCTACTTCGTCGCGAAGAAGGAGCTCTTCCGCAAGCCGCTGCAGCGCTGGTTCCTCAACAGCCTCGGCGCGTTCCCGATCGATCGCGGCAACGCCGACGGCGACGCCATGAGCACCGCCCGCGCGGTGCTCGAGCGCGGCGACTGCGTCGTCATCTTCCCCGAGGGCACGCGCACCCGCCCGGGCGGCATCGGCCGTCCCAAGCGCGGCGTCGGCCGCCTCGCGCTGGAGACCGGCGCGCCCGTCGTCCCGGTCACCGTCCACGGGACGAGCCACATCCGCACGACGTGGCGGATCCGCCCGCACAAGGTGAGCGTCCGGGCGGGCCGGCCGCTGACCTTCCCGCAGGTCGAGGACCCGACGAGCGAGCTGGCCACCGCCGTGACCTCGCGCATCTGGCCGTGCGTCGAGCTCGGCTGGAACAGCCTTGGCGGGCACACCACCGAGCGCGGCATCGGCGTGGATCCCGCGCTGCTGCGTCCCGAGCTGGCCCCGGACGGCCTGGCCCCCCAGCGGACCCTGGCCCCCGCGGCCGACGACCGTCCCGACCGGAAGGCCGACGCCGTCTAGGCGGGCGCGTCGCGGACGACGGGCACCCCGCCGCATGGCGGTACAGTGCTCGACGTGGAAAAGGCCGAGCTCGACGACCGGTTCTCCGAGCTCTACCGGGACCACCTCCGCGACGTCTACTCGTTCGCCTACTACCGGGTCGGCAACCACCACGACGCGGAGGACCTGACCGAGCAGACGTTCCTGCAGGCCTACCGGCACTTCGAGCGTGCGCTCCGCGAATCGGACGGGCGGCCCCTGCGGCCCTGGCTGATCCGCATCGCCCACAACCTCGCCGCCAACCTCTTCCGGGACCGGTCGCGCCGCCCGCAGACCTCGATCGACGACGACGACTCGACGACGATCCTGCGGGCGACCCACACGACCGAGGACCTCGTGGAGGGCCGCGACGAGCTGGGACGCATCCTCGCCGCCGTGCAGCACCTGCCGGACGACCGCCGTGAGGCCCTGATCATGCGCTTCGCCCTGGGAATGGACAACCGCGAGATCGCTCGCGCGATGGGACGCTCCGACGGGGCGACGAAGGTGCTGATCCACCGGTCGATCAAGCAGCTCGAGGGCATCGTGGCCGAGACGCCGACCCAGGGGCTCCCCTCGTGAGCAAGTCCGCCCTGAACATCGAGACGCTGCTCCGCGAGGCGATGGCGCCCGTCGAGCCGCCCGAGCGGCTCGGGACCCGGGTCGAGACCACGCTGCGGAACCTGTCGGAGCTGGCCGCCGACGAGCTCGAGTCGTGGGAGCTCGCCGCGATGCGCGACCCCCGCAACTGGGTCCGCCCGGCCGTCGCCGTCGCCGTCGGCGGCGTGGCCGGCACCGGCCTGGCGGTCGTCCGCTGGCGACAGGTCAGCCGCTCCCGCCGCGGGCAGGCCGGAGCGACCCTGGACCGGGCCGCGGAGGACGTCGCAGGTGCCGTGCGCCACGGGCTCCGGCGCCTTGGCGGTCGTTGATCGCGGCCTCAGCCACGACCGGTACGCTCCCGGACCGATGGCCACCTGTTACCGCCACCCGTCGCGCGAGACGGGCGTGGCCTGCTCCAACTGCGACCGTCCGATCTGCCCGGACTGCATGACCCCGACCCCGGTCGGGATGCGGTGCCCGGAGTGCGCGAAGGAGAAGACGCGCGTCCACACGATCGGCTCGATCGCCGGCACCCACGCGCCGCAGCTGACGCAGGCGATCATCGCGATCTGCGTCGTGGCGTTCATCGCCGGGGGCAACTTCGGCGTCGGTGGCGGGCCCGAGGCGTCGTGGATCGATCGTCAGGGCTGGCTCTACGGCCCGCAGGTCGCCGACGGCGAGTGGTGGCGGCTGGTCACCGGCGGCTTCCTGCACGCCGACCTGCTCCACATCGCCCTGAACATGGTGCTGCTGTGGTTCCTGGGCAGCCAGATCGAGGCCAAGCTCGGCACCGCCCGCTTCGGTCTCGTCTACCTGACGGGTCTCCTGGGCGGCTCGCTCGGCGCGCTGATCCAGACCCAGGGCGTCACGGTCGGGGCGTCCGGTGCGGTCTTCGGGCTCGCCGGCTACCTGCTCGTCGAGATGCGCCGCCAGGGCGTCAACCCGTTCCAGAGCCAGCTCGGCTTCCTGATCGTCATCAACCTCGTGCTGTCCTTCCGGCCCGGCGTCAGCTGGGGCGGCCACCTCGGCGGCCTCGTCTTCGGGGCCCTCGCGGCGCTGGCGCTGCAGGAGGGCGCGCGTCGCGGGCCGCGCTGGCTCGGACCGGCGCTCTGCGGGGCTCTCTGCGTGGTCGCCGCCGTCGCCGCCGTGTCGGTCGCCGAGCCGTTCGGGGCGTTCGCGTGAGGCTGCCCTCCGGGCGCCGGCCGGCCGGCGCACGCCCATCCCGCCGCGTCCTGCTCGTCGGGCTGGCCGTCGTCGCGCTCGTGGTCGTCGGGGTCGTCCTCCTGACCACGGGCGGGGGCGGCTCGCCCGAGGAGCGCCGCGACGCGATCGCCGCCTCCGAGCGCCTCACGTCGTCGGTCACCGCCCGCCCGACCCCGACGTCGCGTCGCCTCTGCGCCGCCGTGGGCCCCCGCACCCGCGGCGAGCTCGCCGCCCTGGCCCGCTACCTCCCCGCCCCGCGCACGGAGTGCCGGAACCTCCCCAACCGCCTGCTCCGCGCGGCGCTGGAGCCGCTGCCCGGCGTCGCCGGCCGGCCGCTGGAGGCCGAGGTCGACGGGGACGTGGCGACCGTGAGCCTCGTGGACGGACCGGAGGTCTCCCGGGCGACGCGGACGGCCGACGGCTGGCGCGCGGACCCCGGCGTCGGCGGGCTCGGCGCCTGGCGCCTGGAGACCGCACGGCGGTGCTCCCGTGCGCTGACCACGAGTCGCATGGCCCCGCTGACCCCGGATCCCACCGGCTACCGGCGCGCGGTCACGGTGCGGCTGCGCGGGGTCGTCGACGTGCTCGACATGCTGCAGGGCGACCGGCTGCCCGGTGCCCTCGACGGCCGTGTGAGCGAGCCCCGCAACGGCCTCACCGAGCTGCGCGACGGCCTGCGCCGTGCGCTGCAGGCCTCGGAGTCCGGGGACGCCGCGCTCGCGCGCAACGCCCCCGACAGCGCCCAGCTCCCGTCCGTGCTGCAGCTGCTGGAGGCGTTCGCGTCGCTCCGCGAGCTCGGCGCCCCGTGCCTCGGGGGCCCCAGCTCGCCCGGCGCGGTCGATGCCGGAAACGCGGTCTGCGCGGCCTACCGGCAGTCCGTCGACACGGGCTACCGCGTCATCGGCCGGTCCGAGACCTCGGCCGTCGCGGCCGACGGCTTCCGGACGCTGGCCGGCGCGTGGCGGCAGATCAGCCGTCGCATCGGTGCGATCGACCTCTCCGCCACCCGCAGCCTGCAGCCCGTGCAGACCGACGCGGTGCGCTCCGGCGCCCTGGTCGCGGTCCTGGCCGACCGCCTGGCGACGCAGACCACCGAGGGCGGTGGCCCGAGCGACGCGACCGCCGCCGATCTCGACCTGGCGCAGCAGAGCGCGCTGGACGCCCTGATGGCCCTGGGCTTCCGGGAGTGCGGCGCGATCAGCTGAGGGCGCTGCCCCGCGGCGGGTCGGTGACCTCCGCGTAGAGGCGCTGGATCCCGTCCGCGAGGCGGTCGGCGCCGAAGCGGGCCGCCGCGTCGGCGGAGGCGAGCGCCCCGAGCCGCGAGCGGCGCTCCGGGTCGTCGCGGAGCGCGGCGAGGGCCTCCGCCAGCGCGACGGGGTCCCCGGGCGGGACGAGGACGCCGGTGCGGCCGCCGTCGAGGATCTCGCGCAGACCGCCGTGGTCCGCGGCGACGACGCAGCACCCGGCCGCGGCCGCCTCGAGCGCGGCGTTGGGCAGCGGGTCCGGGTGCACCGAGGGCACCGCGACGACGTCCGCCGCGGCGTAGACGAGGCCGACGCGGTCGACGAAGCCGGGCAGCCGGACGCGGTCGGCGACGCCGAGGGTCGCGGCCCGCGAGCGCAGGGCGTCGGCGAGGGCGGGGTCGTCGCGCCAGGCGGAGCCCGCCAGGAGGACCACGGCGCCGGGATCGTCCCGCAGCGGGGGCCCGCCGAGCGCCTCCACGAGCAGCTCCTGGCCCTTCCAGGCCGAGAGGCGCCCGAGCAGCGCGACGACGAACGCGTCCTCCGGGAGGCCGAGCTCGGCCCGTGCGGTCGCTCGGTCGACGGGATCGGGCGCGAGGGCCAGGCCGTCGTGGAGGACCCGGGCGCGGCCGCGGCGGGGGAGACCGTCGAACTGCGCGCGCACCGCCTGGCTGACGCACGGGACGGCTGCGGCGCTCAGCAGCATCCGCCCGTAGGCCGGCCACGGGCGCTCGAAGCCCGTGTAGATCTCGCGGACGTGCCAGACGTGGGGGATGCCCAGCGCGGCGGCGACGGGCGCCCCGCCCAGGGTGACCGAGGTGTTCGTGTGGACGACCGCGACCCCCCGTGCGCGCGCCACGCGCCCGAGCCCCAGCACGTCGGCGGTCCACTCGCGGCCCACCTGCAGGAGCCCCCGCGGCGACAGCAGCTCGCGACGGAGGACGGAGAGCGGCCGGACCAGCACCTCGCAGCCGACGGAGCGCAGGTCGTCGACGAGCGGGCCGTCCTCGGCGAGCACCGCCGTCGCGCGCCACCGGTCGGGGTCCAGGCCACCGGCCATCGCCACGAGCTGCCGGTCGGCCCCGTAGCGGCCGGCCGAGCTGTGCAGGTACAGGACGCGACGCGCGCGGCTCACGCTCGCGCGGCCCGTCGTCGGGACGTCGCCGCCCGGGGCACGTCGAGGACGTCCGCCGCGGGTGCGGGCACCCGGTCGGGGTGCAGGACGTGCGCCAGGAGCTCGAGACCGTCGACGAGGCGCGGACCCGGCCGGGCGAAGAGGCCGGAGGCGTCGACCGCGACCACGCGCCGCGGTCCGCCCTCCCACAGCCGTTCCGCGCGGGGGACGGCCTCGGCCAGCGAGCGCTCGGCGTCGTAGCCGCAGGGCATGCAGACGACGACCTCCGGCCGCAGCAGCGCGAGCTCCTCGAAGGTGGTGCGGGCGCTGCGCTCCCCCGGGAGACCGAGCAGGTCGGTCCCGCCCGCCAGCTCGATCAGCTGCGGGGTCCAGTGACCGGCGACGTACACCGGGTCGAACCACTCCACCGCTGCGACGCGCGGCCGATCCGCCCCCCGGACGGCCACGCGGACGCGGTCCACGCGGGTGCCGATGGCGCGACGGAGCGCCGCGCCGGCGTCCGGGACGTGGCAGACGGCCGCGACCGCGGCGACGTCCTCGAGCGTCTCGCCGAACGTGTGGGGGTCGAGCGCCAGGACCTCGGGCGTCCCCGGCATCTCGCGGCAGAGCGCGACGACCTCGTCGTGGGACACGGCGCAGACGGTGCAGAGCGCCTGGGTGACCACGAGGTCGGGGCGCAGCCGCTCGAGCAGGTCGACGTCCAGCCGGTTCGACCCGCCGCCCGCGGCCGCGAGCTGCCGGACGGCGGCGTCGATCCCGGCGGCGTCCAGTCCCGCGGGCAGGGCGCTCGAGGTCACCTGCGGCAGGTCCCGCGCGGCCGCGGGGTGGTCGCACTCGTGGGACACGCCGACGACGCGATCGCCCAGCCCGAGGGCGAACAGGAGCTCCGTCGCGTGGGGGACGAGCGACACGATGCGGCGCGGACCACGGGTCTTGAGGCGGGCGGGCGGCAGGTGCTCCACTATGCCTGGTTATGGCAGATCTGATCGGTGACGCACGACTCGACACGTGGCTGGAGGCGCGGGCGTGGTCCCGGAGCGGCGAGGCCCTGGAGCGGGAGTGGTCGTTCGCCGACTTCGCCGGCGCCCTGGCGTTCGTCAACGCCGTCGGCGGACTGGCGGAGGCCCAGGGTCATCACCCGGACATCACGCTCCACGACTTCAACCAGGTGCGCCTGCGGCTGTCCACCCACAGCGCGGGCGGGGTGACCGAGAACGACCTCGAGCTGGCCGAGCGGGTCGACGAGCTGCAGTGACGAACGTCCAGCCGGGCGATCCGAGGCGTCGCGTCTCGCTTTCGTGTTGGCCCGTTTCGGTCAACGTGGTGTCCGAAAGCTAAGGACTTCGGCCGATTTCGGCCATTCGCCGGAACGCCGGCGGACCTGCCCGGCGGCATCCGTCACTATGTCCCTGTCCGAGCCGATCCTGGTGCGGCTGGACGGGACAACACGGTGCAGTGCCCGGGACGGCGCTGCACCACATAGGGACGGGCGATTCGTCGCCCCGACCACCACACACACGCACGGATGACCCCGAGGAGCTCGCTCCTCGGGGTCATTTGTCGTCCGGCCGGAGCCCGTCTGCTCAGCGGCGCCAGTCGAGGAAGCCCTCGCCGCTCTTGCGGCCGAGCTTGCCCTCGGCGATCAGCCGGTCGACCTCGGCCGGGATCGGGGTGCCGATGGTCTGGCCGATGGCCTTCGAGACGTCGAGGCCCACGAAGTCCAGCAGGGCGAAGGGGCCCATGGGCTGTCCGGCGCCGAGCTGCATGCAGGCGTCGATGTCCTTGGCGGACAGGCCGCTCTGCTCCTTGAGCTCCACGGCGGAGAAGAGGAACGGGAACAGCAGCTTGTTGACGACGAACCCGGGCATGTCGGGCATCTCGACGGCGGTCTTCTCCCACGCCGTCGCCAGGGCGCGCGAGCGGTCCTTCGTGTCGTCGGAGGCGGCCGCCGGGAAGATCAGCTCGATGAGCTCCATCTTCGTGACGGGGTTGAAGACGTGGAGGCCGACGAAGCGCTCGTGGATCCCGGAGGACTCGGCGAGCTTCTCGATCGAGAGCGACGAGGTCGTGGTCGCCAGGATCGCACCCTCGTGGATGATCGACTCGAGCTTCGCGAAGACCTCGCTCTTGGTGGCGTGGTCCTCCGAGACGGCCTCGATCAGGTACGTCGCCGCGGCGAGGTCCTCGATGGTCGTGGTGACCGTGACGCCGGAGACGTCGATCTCCAGCTTGGCGGCCTGCTTGTCGATGGCCTTCTGTGCACGCGCGGCGCTCTCGGCCGAGCGGGCCCAGAGCAGGACCTTCGAGGTCTTGGCGGCGGTGACCGCGATGCCGGTGGCGATGGTGCCGGATCCGGCGACGGCGACTGTCTCAGACATGGGGTTCCAGGTTCGCTGAACGAAGACGGGGAGGCGCGGCATCCTACCGACCGTCGGAAATCAGGGCCGTCCCCGTCGACGCGGTGCCCTCAGTCGTCCTGCGCGAGCCGGAATCCCGCGGTGGTGACGTCCAGCGAGAGCGGCGACGACGGGAGCTCCGCCGGCAGGTCGACGTCGTTGAACGGCATCGGTGCCAGGTCGTTCGGGCCGTCCGGGTGGTACGTGGCGGCGAGCAGCTGCGCCTGGCCGCGGCCGGGGCCCAGCTCGGTCTGCCCGCCGGAGTACGTGCCGATGCCGCGCTCGCGGCAGGCCTCGTAGAACGCGGAGAGCTCGCGCAGGCTGCCGATCCGCGACGGCTTGAGGTTCACGGCCTTCGGCGCGAACGGCAGCGCGTCGAGGTCCGCGACGTCGTGGATCGGCACGTCCCAGGTCAGTCGTGCCGCGTGCGGGGCCAGGACCGGGCGCGTGTCGTCGTCGACGAACGGGTCCTCGAACCACGCGTCGGGGAGCCCGTCGACGATCAGGCCGTACAGCGCGGCGTCGATCGGGGCGTCGACGGGCGTGCCGCGGTAGAGCCCCTTGAGGTCGACCGTGGTCGCGGCACCCGTGCCGGCGAGGGCGGCGATCGAGTCGGCGTCCCACGCGCGACCGAGGTCGAGCTTCATGCCGAGCCCCGGCGAGCGGTCCCGCAGGTCGGCGATCGTCGCGGGGTCCGGCGGGTCGCCCACGCCGCGGGAGGAGACGAACGTCAGCGGGCGGACGGGCCGGCCGACGGCGGTGGCCCAGTCCGTCCCGGCCTGTCGGAGCGCCAGGTCGAGCGCCGCCGACTCGAACGCCCAGCGGCGGTAGCGCTCGTCGACCGCGTGCTCCGGCGTGGTGGGGAAGAGCGAGACGCCCTCGAAGACCGCGCTGAACGACTCGACGGTCCACGACCCGCGGACCTCCGGCAGGCCGTCCCAGCCCTGCAGCGCGGAGTGGGAGAACGGGTCGTAGGTGACGTCCTCGCCGACGCCCTCGTGGCCGTCGCCGCGCAGGCGCACCACGGTCGTCAGCCGGACGCCCATCTTCGTCGGCCGTTCGAGGATCTCCAGGGCGAGCTCGTCGACCCGCAGCGGCAGGCCGGCGACGGCCTCCCAGAGCGGCGGACCGGGCACGGGGGGCGGGACGGGCGCGGGCATCGGGACCTCGGGGTGGGACGACGGTGGGCGGTCCCGGCGGCCGGGACCGGGGCTCAGCCGCGGGGGAGGGCCGTGGACGGCAGGCCCGGCATCCCGGGCTGCGCCAGGGCGCCGCGGACCTCGCCGGAGCGGCTGAGGGCGGTGAGGCGCCGGACCTCGGCCTCGCCGACGAGGCGGGCGGGGTGGTCGGCGGGGAGGGGGGCGATCAGGCGGGCGACCCGGTTGCGGATCTGCTGCGCGAAGTGCGGGGTGGCGGCGCCGGTCAGCGCACGCACGTCGTCGACCGTGACGGCCGCGCCGAGGTCGCGGTGGTCGGGGCGCTGCGCTTCGCTCATGCGTCTGTTGTACCGGGCCCGGGCGTGGCGCGCGGGACCACGGGTGCCGCGGCGCCGTGCCCGGCCGGCGTCACGGGCGGGGCGTCGGCGCGGCCGTCGTGGTCCCGGGGGACGTCGCGCCGCCCTGGGAGGTCGTCGTCGGGCCGGGGCCGCCGCGCGACTCGCGGTCCGACCGCGTGGCGCTGTCCGCGGTCTCCCCGGCGTCCGGCGCCGTGTCGACGGGGGCGATCTCGAGCAACGCGTCGAGCTGGGCCTGCTGCCCCTCGTCGATGGCGGACACGTCCCCGGTGATCCAGGCGCGGTTGTAGCCGCCGGCCTGCGTGGCGTCGAGCGCCGGGTCGTCGGGGTAGTACCCGGGCTTGACGTCCAGGAGGTAGCCGGCGACGGCCTCGGGCAGGGCGGTGGCGGAGTCCGTCAGGAGCAGCGGACCGTGCAGCCCCGAGGCCGCGAGCGGCGCGAGGGTGATCGCCCCGAGGGTGTCGGTGGACCGCGCGAGGGTGAAGCCGTGGCCGGGGCGGTTGACGTTCCAGCCGAAGGCGCCGTCCTTGTAGCGCGCGAAGCCGACGGCGTTCGAGACGGGATCGACGCCGCCCATGCGCTTCACCGTGCCGTAGCGACGCAGCTGCTTGGTCACCGCGGGCCGGATCACGGCGCTCGGGCCCAGGACGTAGAGCGTGGCCTTCGGGTGGGCCGCGAGCTGCCGGGCGGTGGCCGCCGGGATGCCCTTCGACGTGACGAACGCGACGGGGTCGCCGCTCTTGGCGAGCCAGGCGGCGGCCGGGACGGCGAACTCGGGCCGATCGGCGCTGACGACGAGCACGCGGTCGGCGGTGCGGCCCCGGGCCCGGGTCGTGTAGCGGTCGATCGCGCGGGCGAGCTCGTAGGGGTCCTTCCCGGCGATGTTCTCCGTGCGCGTGCCCGACGGGCGCCCGACGTCACCGACACGCAGCGCCTGGACGCCGTCGCCGCCGGTCCCGCCGGAGGGCTTCAGCGCCCGGATGGCCTCCTCCGTGGGGTCGGGGAGCGAGGTGCCGTCGCTGAAGAGGAGCGGCGCGCTGACCGGCGGGGCGACGAGCGCCGAGGCCGCGAGCGCGACGCGCCAGTCGTCCTCGTCGACGATCGCGACCGCCTTGGCGCGGCTGGCGTCCGAGCCGCCCGGGAACGCCGCGCGGGCGACCGCCGCGGCGGCGTCGACCGGGTCGCCCGTCGCCGTGCGGGTGGTGTTGCGCGTCGCGACCACCGGGATGCCCAGGCTGGCCGCGGCCTTCGACTCGCCCTTCGGGGTCTTGAACGGCGAGCCGGTGTCGTCGCCGCCCCCGCAGCCGGCGAGGGCGGCGGACACGGTCGCGGCCGCGAGGAGGACCGTGGTGGCGCGGCGGGGGCGGGGGAGGACCGGACGCATCGGCCGCACCGTATCCGGACGATGCCCGTGCGTGCGCGACCGCACACGCCGCGCGGCCGCCTCCCGGTGCCGGAGGTGCGCCCGCGGGAACGGCAGCGGACGGCGGTGGGGCTCGGCGCCCGATCTCGTGTGTGGGAGGGGCCTCCGGGGGTACGTGGCCCGCAGCTGCTCTCCCCCCGTGCCCGACCGAGGGCGTCGCCCTCGCCGTCGACGCCCCGTCGAGCTGCTGCAGGAACCCGTGCATCCGCGGGTGAGATCTTGCGCGGGCCCTGCTACTGTCCGCGCAGCCGAATCGCCGGGATCTATTCCGGTGGGCGGGGGAACCACGTGTTCTTGGGGCTTGTTCGCCGGATTCCGGCGGAAGCGCGACTCTTTCTGCGCTAGCCCGTCAGCTAACCCCGTAGGCCGACGAAAGAGAGCAGCAGTGCGTTTGACTTCACGGGCCATAGCGTTGACGGCGGTCGTGTTCGCCGGCTTCACGGGCGTCGCCGGCACGGCGTCAGCCCAGACCGCGGCACCCGCCACGGGCGGCGTCACCCCGACGGCCCCGGCCGCCCCCGCGGCCACCCCGACCGATCCGGCCACGCCGGGCGCGGTCGCCGTCCCCGCGGGGATGCGCACCACCAACGGCGTCCGCGCCAAGCGCTACAAGGGCAAGACCCTCGACGGCCGCACGGCGTACTTCGCCCGCGTGCCGCTCAAGGCACCGGCCCAGGTCCAGAGCGCGATCATCGCGGCCAACAAGATCGTCGGCAAGCCGTACCGCCTCGGCGGCGGGCACGCCAAGGTCGAGGACTCCGCCTACGACTGCTCCGGCACCGTCTCCTACGCGCTGATCGGCGCGGGCCTGCTGAAGACGCCGCTGTCGTCCTACGAGTTCGACGACGCCTGGAAGGCCGGCGTCGCGGGCGAGGGCCAGTGGATCTCGGTCTACGGCAACTCCGGTCACGTCTACGCGATCGTCGCGGGCCTGCGCCTCGACACCTCCTCCGCCCGCGACTCCAGCGGCCTCCGCGGCCCGCAGTGGCGCCCGGACAACCGCGTCGACGCAGACGACTTCGTCGTCACGCACCCCGACGGCCTGTAGGCCGTCACGGCTGGGGCACGCACCCCAGCCGTGACGGTGGGACGAGTTTTGAGAGGCGCCGCATCGCGGCGCCTCTTCTCGTTCCAGGGGCGTGCGTCGGCGATCCGCCGGACCCGTCGCGCGGCGGGCCGGCGGGAGGGCTTCACGGCGCGTTGAGGCAGGACCGATAGGCTGCCTTCGACCGTCCTCTGACACGCCAAAGGGAGCACCACATGGGTCTCGGCGCCCGCATGTCCACCACGATCAAAGCGAAGCTGTCCCGGGTTCTGGACAAGGCCGAAGATCCCGGTGAGACGCTCGACTACAGCTACCAGAAGCAGCTGGAGAACCTGCAGAACGTCAAGAAGGGCATCGCCGACGTCGTCACGGCGAAGAAGCGCCTGCAGCTGCAGACCGACAAGCAGCAGCAGTCGATCGTCAAGCTCGACACCCAGGCCCGTCAGGCGCTCGCAGCCGGCCAGGAGGACCTGGCCCGCACGGCGCTGGAGCGCAAGACGCTGATCCAGCAGGAGCTGCAGGGGCTCTCGGGCCAGATCCAGGATCTCGAGAACCAGCAGCAGGCGCTGATCACGTCGGAGCAGAAGCTCCGCACGAAGGTCGAGCAGTTCCGGACCAAGAAGGAGACCATCAAGGCGCAGTACAGCGCCGCGGAGGCCCAGGTCCGCATCTCCGAGGCGGCCACGGGCGTCGGCGAGTCCATGGCCGAGGTCGGCATGGCGATGCAGCGCGCGGTCGACAAGACCGAGGACATGAAGGCCCGCGCCGACGCGGTCGCCGAGCTCGAGGAGGCCGGCACCTTCGGCGACATGATGGAGCTCGGCTCGGGCAAGGACGACATCGACCGGCAGCTCGAGCAGCTGTCCTCCGGGTCCCAGGTCGACTCCGAGCTCGAGCGCATGAAGGCCGAGCTGGGCCAGGGCTCCGCGCCCGCCGCGGCGCTCGGCGCCGGCGAGACCGCGGCCCCCGAGGCGGCCCCGACCCCCGAGAGCACCGCGGTGCCGCAGAACCAGGAGAAGGAGGCGTGATCGTCCGGATCTTCATGGATCAGCAGTACCGGATGGCCGACGACACCCACGCCGCGCTCAACGACATCGACGACGCGGTCGTGGCCGCGGTCGACGCCGGCGACGAGGACGGGTACGCCCGCGAGTTCTCCAAGCTGCTGGCGTTCGTGCGGGAGAAGGGGACCCCGCTGGACGACGACGAGCTGATCGGGTCCGACGTGCTGATCCCGGCGGACGACTTCTCGTTCGCCGAGGCCGGCCAGGAGTTCACGGGCGAGGGCCTCGTCCCGGACCCCAAGGACGCCTGACGCCGACCCGCCCCGTCGCCGGGGCGGGACGCAGGGACGACGAAGGCCCGCCGATCGGCGGGCCTTCGTCGTCCTCCGGGGCGCGGCGGACGCCCCCGGCAGGTCGGGTCCCGGGGCCGCTCCGCCGTCTCCGGCGGCTCAGCCGCCGATCGGCGCGCCCCAGAGGGGGTACCAGCGGTCCATCTCGGGCTCGAGGCCCATGAGCGGATCGAGGATCGCGCGCATCTGCAGCTCGCGCTCGCGGCCGCGCTCCTTCGTCTGGCCCGGCACCGGGACGAACGGGTACCAGGTGCCCCGCTTGGCGAGGTAGACCAGGTGCAGCGGGCTGCCGTCGCGCTCCTGCTTGAAGGCGAACACCGCGCACAGCACGCGGTCGGCGTAGCCACCGGCCTGCAGCGACTCCATGACCGCGTTGACGCCGATGACCTGGTCGTCGACGTCGGGGTCCTGAAGCACCATCCAGCGGTAGCCGTAGTCGTCGTCACGACGGACGACCGTCGTGCCGGTGTCCTCGCCCGAGCTGCGGAGGATCGCCTCGGCGTCGTCCGCGATCTCGTTGAAGTCGCCGGTGGCGAGCGGCTGGAAGACGATCGCCGCCTCGCCCGTGGTCACGATGCCGTGGGCGGTCTCCAGGTCCAGGGCCGCGGTGGTCAGCGCGAACAGCCGGTCCGGGCGGACCTGTTTGACCGTCTTGGTCCGGCCGAACAGCGTGTCGAGGAAGCCCACGGCGATCAGACCGTCCGGCCGAGCTGGAGCTGGCCCTCGATCTCCTGCAGGGCCGCGATCCGCTTCTCCATCGACGGGTGCGTGGAGAACAGCTCGCCCATCGCGCTCTTCGCGCGCGGGGGCAGGATGTAGAAGGCCGACGCCGCGCCGACCTCGCGGAGGTCCTGCTGCGGGGTGTGGCGGATGCCCTCGCTGATCTTCAGCAGCGCGGAGGACAGGGCGCTCGGCCGGCCCGTGACGATGGCCGCGCCGCGGTCGGCCGCGTACTCGCGGTAGCGCGACAGGGCGCGGAGCAGGAAGAAGCTGATCGCGTAGACGAGCGCCGAGACGGCGATGACGGCGAGCAGGCCGGGGCCGTCGTCGTCGTCGTTGTTGCTGCCGCCGCCGAACCAGATCGCGTTCTGGACGATCAGGGCGGCGAGCGAGGCGAAGAAGCTCGCGAGGGTCATGACCGCGACGTCGCGGTGGGCGATGTGCGCCAGCTCGTGGGCCAGGACGCCTTCGAGCTCGGCGGGGCTGAGGAGCTCGAGCAGGCCCGTCGTGACCGCCACGGTGGCGGTCTTGCGGGAGCGGCCGATCGCGAACGCGTTGGGCATCGGGTCGTCCGCGATCGCGACCTTCGGCTTCGGCAGGTCGGCCTGCAGGCAGAGCCGGTCCACCAGCGCGTGGAGCTCGGGCGCCTGCTCCGGGCCGACCTCGTGGGCGTGCATGGACCGCAGCGCGAGCTTGTCCGAGGTGAAGAACTGGAACAGCAGCAGGCCGAGGCAGATGATGATCACGGGGCCCGCGTTGCGCAGGGCGGCGAACAGGACGGCCGCGAAGACGACGTACAGCAGCCCCAGCGCGAAGAGGGTGGCGACCATCCGGGTCTGCAGGCCGGGGTCCTTTCCGAACGATGCGCCTCGAGGCATGGCTCCATCGTCCCACACCGGGGGCCCCGATCTCGCCCGAGAACGCCCTCGGGACCGAAGATTTACCCCTCCCTCAGCGCGCGCGAAGCGGGCACGTCCGCCAGCGGCCTCGTGCCAGGTCCGCGCCGGTGCGCCAGGCCCGCCCGAGCGGCGGGGCGCCACGGGCCGCGGGACGGCGCGGGTCCGCATCCACCCCCGCAAACCCGGTTGCACCGCTAGGTCGCCGGCGGTCGCGGCCGTACCGTCGATGGCCTGTGCCCAGGTCCTCGCCCCGTCGCCCTTCACGCCTGCTGCCGTCCGCGGGTGTCGCACTGCTCGTCACCGCCGGCCTCGCGACCGGGGTCGGCGTGGTGGGCGACCCCGCGCCCGCCGATGCCGCGACCCAGCAGCAGCTCGAGAAGCTGCGCAACGAGATCGACGCCACGCGCGGCAAGGTCGAGACGAAGAAGCGCCGCGAGCGCGTCCTCGTCTCGGACGTCCGCCGCTACAGCGAGCGCATCGACGGGCTCCAGGGACGGATCGACGTGCTGCAGCGGCAGCAGGCGTCCGTGCAGGCCGACCTCGACGTGAGTCAGGCGGCGCTGACCCGGACCCAGACCGGCCTGCGCGCCGAGCGGGCCCGCCTCGTCCGGCTCCGCGCGCGCCTCGAGGAGTCGCGGCGCGTCCTCGCCGCCCGCCTCGTCGAGCTCTACCAGGCGGACAAGCCCGACCTGGTCTCCGTGGTCGTCTCCGCCAACGGGTTCTCGGACCTCGTCGAGCGGGGGGAGTTCCTCGCCCGCATCGGCGCCCAGGACCGGCGCGTCGTCGAGGCCGTCCGGACCGCGAAGACCGACGCCGTCGCGACCGAGAAGCGCCTGGCGGTGCTCGAGCGGGGCCAGCGCGCGACGAACGACCGCATCGAGGCCCGCAAGGACGAGGTCGTCCAGGTCAAGGGGCAGCTCGTCGGCGCGCGCAGCACGATCAGCGAGGCCCGCTCGAGCCGCAAGACCCTGCTCAAGAGCGTCCGCGGCGACCGCCAGGACCTCGAGTCGCACCTCGACGGCATCGAGAAGGAGGAGAGCAAGATCCAGGCCAAGCTCTCCGGGATGCCCAGCGGGGGCGGCACCGTCAAGAAGGGCAGCGGCGCCCTGGACTACCCGGCCAACGGCACGTTCACGTCGCCCTTCGGGTACCGCTGGGGCCGCCTGCACGGCGGCATCGACATCGCCGTGCCGGTCGGCACGCCCGTCCACGCCGCCGCGTCGGGCACCGTGCGGATCGCCGGCTGGGTCGGCGGCTACGGCAACTACGTCTGCATCGACCACGGCGGGGGGCTGTCCACGTGCTACGGCCACAACTCCCGTCTGGGCGTGAGCGTCGGGCAGAAGGTCACCAAGGGCCAGGTCATCGCCGCCAGCGGCAACACCGGCAACTCGACCGGTCCGCACATCCACTTCGAGACGCGCGTGGGCGGGGTCCAGAAGGACCCGATGGGCTACCTGTAGGCCGAGACGGCTAGCCTTCCCGGCGTGCAGCCCGAGATCGATCTGCTGGGCCTCCCGGTCAAGACCTTCGGGCTCTGCTTCGCCATCGCCTTCCTGGCCGCCGGCGCCGTGCTGACGCGCCGCTTCCGCGAGCTGCGCTGGCCGGGCGACCAGGCGACGGAGGCCCTGCTGGCCGCCCTCGTCGGCGGACTCGTCGGGGCCCGGGCGTACTGGCTGATCGACAACTGGTCCGAGGCCCAGGGCGATCTGGTCGGGTCGCTCTTCGGCGGCTCGGGCCTCACGTGGTACGGCGGGGCGCTGGGCGGTGCGCTCGCCGTCCTGGCCTGGGCCCGCTGGCGCGACCACCTCAACGCCCGGCTGCTCGACGCCGCCGCCCCGGCGCTGGCGCTCGGCTACGCGATCGGGCGCGTCGGCTGCCAGGTCTCCGGCGACGGCGACTACGGCCGGGCGTCCGATCTGCCCTGGGCGATGGCCTACCCCGACGGCGTCGTGCCCACGGACGAGGTCGTCCAGCCCACGCCGATCTACGAGACGCTCTCCATGGGGCTCGCCGCCCTCGTGCTCTGGCAGCTGCGCGACCGGCTCCCCGCCGGGGCGCTGTTCGGCCTGTACCTCGTCTTCGCCGGGGTCGAGCGGTTCGTCGTCGAGTTCTGGCGGCGCAACCCGGACGTGGACCTGGGGCTGACGACCGCCCAGGTCACGAGCCTGGGGATGCTCGTCGTCGGGACCGCGCTCGTCGTGTGGCGCCTGCGCGTGCACCGCCCGCAGGGCCCCCGGGCGGCGGCGTCCTGAGCGCCGGCCCTACGACGTCCGTCCAGGCCGTCGGATCCGGTCTCAAGTCGCGCGGCACCCCTGCCGATCCACCGAACGTGTCGCGTCTGCGCCTCATCCGCTCCGTCGCGCCGGGGATCAGCCTGGGGGCGGTCCCCGTGGTCGCCGCCGTCGTCCTCGCCGCCGGTGCCGCCGGCGTGCTCGGCGGCACCGGCGTCGTGAGCGTGCCCGGCGGTTCGACGGACGCGCCGCTCGTCGTCAGCGCCGCCGGCAACCGCGACCTGCCGCTCGTGGCCTCGGCCAGCAGCGACGCCGCCGTGGCCCTCCCCGAGGCGCCGACCACCGCGACTGCCGCGGCCGCCCCGACCGCCGCGACCACGACGACCGCCTCGAGCGCCGCCGCACCGGTCACGACGACGGCCGCGCAGCCGGAGCCGCTGGACCGCGGCACCGCGACGACGGCCCCGTCGAAGGAGACGCCGACCGTCGCCGCCCCGGCCGACACGACGCCGACCACGCCGACGACCCCGGCCGCCGCTCCCGTCCGCGGGGCGCTGCCCGCCGTCGGCAAGGGCCTCGACGACACCACCGACGACCTGGCCGACGTCACGAAGTCCCTGACGGACGGCATCACGGACGCCGTCGGCGGCGCGCGGTCGGTCCTCGGCTACCTCGTCGACGGCCTCGGCACCGCGGTCGACGACACGGTGCGCGGCCTGGGCAACGGCCTCGGCTCCGCGCTGGGCAACTAGCCCGCGCCGCGTCGCACCCCGCGGTCCCGGCCACCGCGCTGGCATCATCCGGCGGCGATGACCGCCGACCCCCTCGCCGTCTACCCCCTGGGCAGCACGCTCGACGACCGCGGCCGGCTGCAGCTCGGCGGCTGCGACGCGCTCGAGCTCGCGGCCGAGCACGGGACGCCCGCCTACGTCGTGGCCGAGGACGACCTGCGCGCCCAGGCGCGCGCCTACCTCGAGGCCTTCGAGCGCCGCGCGCCCGGCGCCCACGTGTCGTTCGCGTCCAAGGCGTTCCCGTGCACCGCGGTCCTGCGGGCGTTCGAGGAGGAGGGGCTGGGCTGCGACGTGGCCTCCGGCGGCGAGCTGGCGCTGGCCCTGAACGCCGGCTTCGCGCCCGACCGGATCCACCTGCACGGCAACGCCAAGTCCGAGGCCGAGCTGCAGGCCGCCGTCGACCACGGCGTCCGGCAGGTCGTGATCGACAACGCGGGGGACGTCGAGCGGCTCGCCCGGATCGCGCGGGAGCGCGGCGTGGTCCAGGCCGTCGCCATCCGCGTGACGCCCGACGTGCGCGGCGACACCCACGACGGGATCTCGACCGGGCAGGCGGACTCGAAGTTCGGCCTCGGGCTCGACGAGACGCGCGAGACGATCGATCGGATCGGCGCGCTGGGGTCGCTGCGCCTCGACGGCCTGCACTTCCACGTCGGCTCGCAGCTCCTCGAGCTCGACGTCTTCCGTCGCGCGGTGGCCGCGATCGCCCCGCTGGCCGGCGCGGTCGAGGAGGTGAACCTGGGCGGTGGCCTCGGTGTGGCCTACACCGCCGACCAGGCGGACCTCCTGCCCTCGGTCGACGACTACGTGCGGGTGAAGGTCGACGCCGCGCGGGAGCTGATCGGCGACCGCGTCCGGATCGCCGACGAGCCCGGACGGTCGCTCGTCGGCCGCAGCGGCGTCACGCTCTACCGCGTCGAGACGGTCAAGCGGAACGTCTCGACGTGGGTCGGGGTCGACGGCGGCATGGCGGACAACCTGCGGCCGATGCTCTACGACGCGCAGTACGAGGTCCAGGTCGTCGACCGCTTCGCCGGCACGTCGCACGCGCGGGCCGACGAACCCACCGCGTGCCGCGTGGTCGGCAAGCACTGCGAGTCCAGCGACGTGCTCGTCCGGGACGCGCGGCTGGACGACCCCCGGCCGGGCGACGTCCTCGTCACCCCGGTGACGGGCGCCTACGGCTTCGCGATGTCGAACACCTACAACGGCGTGCCGCGCCCGCCCGTGGTCTTCGTCTCGGGCGGCCGGTCGCGCGTCGTGGTCCGGCGCGAGCGGGTCGACGAGCTCTGGGGCCGCGACGTCGGCTGATCCCCGGCGCGGCGGCTCAGGGCAGGTCGGCCCCGCGGAGGAACGCAGAGACGTCGTCGACGACCTCGTCCGCGTCCCGCAGCGCGTCGCCGTCGTGGGAGCAGCGCACCGCCACCACGCGCATCCCCGCGGCCCGGCCGGCGGCGATGCCGGCCGGCGCGTCCTCGAGCACCAGGCAGTCGGCCGGGTCGACGCCGAGCTCCCGCGCGCCCAGCAGGTAGGGATCGGGATCCGGCTTGACGCGGGCCGTCCGCTCCGCGGTGATCAGCACGGCCGGGACCGGGAGGCCGGCGGCGCGGATCCGGGCCAGGGCGAGCGGCCGGGTGCACGACGTGACGACCGCGACGAGGGGCCATCCGGCGGTGGCGGCCCCCGCGTCCTCCGCCGCGGCGACGCGCAGGAGCACGTCCGCGCCCGGCAGCGCACGGACGCCCTCGAGGTCGGCGATCTCCCGGCGCTCGAGCTCGTCGGCCTCCGCATCGGCGTCGAGGTGCGGGGCGAGGGTCGCGACGATCGACCGCGCCGGGATGCCGTGAGGATGCTTCTCGGCGGGGAGCACCGGGAGGTCCCGGTCGCGCATCCAGCCCTGCCAGACCCGGAGGACCGCCGGGGTGGAGTCCACGAGCGTGCCGTCGAGGTCGGAGAGGATCGCGCGCATCGCCGACAGGGTCCCACGCGGCCGCGGAGGACGGACGGTCCACCGCGGGCCGGTCGCCCGGGAACCCGTGCGATGATCAGGCGCGATGCCGGACGCTCCCGCCCCGTTCCGCGTCGGCCTGCTCGGTCACGGCACCGTCGGCTCGGCCGTCGACCTGCTGCTGCCCGAGCGCGCGGACGCCATCGCCCACGTCACCGGCCTGCGGCCGGAGGTCTCGGGGGTGCTCACGACCTCGCGCGGCGACTTCGAGGAGATCCTCGCGGGCTCCGATCTGATCGTCGAGGTCATGGGGGGCATCGATCCCGCCCACGAGTACGTCACCCGGGCCATCCGCGCGGGCAAGCACGTCGTGACGGCGAACAAGCAGCTCCTGGCCGAGCACGGCGAGGAGCTCTGGGGCCTGGCCCGCGAGCACGGGGTGCAGCTCCGGTTCGAGGCCGCCGTCGCCGGCGTCGTGCCGATCATCCGCGTGCTGCAGGAGTCGCTGACCGGCCAGCACATCGACCGCCTGCACGGGATCGTCAACGGCACGACGAACTTCATCCTCAGCCGGATGGCCGCCACGGGCGCCTCGTACGCCGAGGCGCTGGAGGAGGCGCAGGAGCTCGGGTACGCCGAGTCCGACCCGACCGACGACGTCTCGGGCAAGGACGCCGCCGCGAAGATGGCGATCCTGGCCCGCTTGGCGTTCGACACGCCGGTGCACCTCTCCGACGTCCCGTACGAGGGCATCGAGCAGCTGACGACGGAGGACATCGAGTACGCCCGGGAGCTCGGCCTGTCGCTGCGGCTGATCGGCACCGCCGAGCGCATCGGCGACGAGCTGGCCGTCCGCGTGCACCCCGCGTTCCTCTACGCCGGGCACCCGCTGTCGTCCGTGGACGGGCCGTTCAACGCCGTGACGATCGAGTCGCCGTCGATCACGGAGATCACGCTCTCGGGTCCGGGCGCCGGTGGCCCCCAGACGGCCACGGCGGTCATCGGCGACGTGATCTCCGCGATGATCCCGCCCGCCCAGACGCCGCCGACGCAGAACAAGCTCGGCTTCGTCGACGACGTCGCGTCGAGCTTCTACCTCCACGTCGAGGTCGCCGACAAGCCCGGCGTGCTCGCCCAGATCGCCCAGGTCCTCGGGCTGCAGGGCGTCTCGGTCAAGAGCGTCGTCCAGAAGGGCACCGGCACCGGCGCCCGTCTCGTCCTGGTCGTCCACCCCGTCCTGGAGTCCCGCTTCTTCGGCGCGGTGCAGCTCATCGCCTCCAAGGACTTCGTGACCGCACCCCCGCGCGCGATCCGCGTGATCGACGAGGAGTTCGCCTCGTGAGCACCGACGGCCTCATCACCCCGCCCGGG
The DNA here is from genome assembly GCF_030655195.1 of Patulibacter sp. Lineage (GTDB taxonomy): Bacteria > Actinomycetota > Thermoleophilia > Solirubrobacterales > Solirubrobacteraceae > Patulibacter. The sequence goes on from NZ_JAURWA010000092.1 coordinate 35,703, forward strand.
GGCGCGCGCGGCGACCGCGTGGCGCACCGCCTGCAGGGGCCCGACTCGATCCGCCGGATGGGCCTGATCGAGCGCTACCTCGACCGGCTGCCGTTCGAGGCCGGCGACCCGATCGTGTCCCTCAACGAGGGCTCGACGCCGTTGATCTTCGCCCCGCGCCTGTCCGAGCGCGTCGACGCCGAGGTCTTCCTGAAGTACGAGGGCCTGAACCCCACGGGCTCGTTCAAGGACCGCGGGATGACGTGCGCGGTCTCCGCCGCCGTCCGCGACGGCGCCGACGCGGTCATCTGCGCGTCGACGGGCAACACCGCCGCCTCCCTGGCGGCCTACGCCGCCCGGGCCGGCATCCGCGGCGTCGTGCTCGTCCCGGACGGCAAGATCGCCGCGGGCAAGCTCGCCCAGGCGCTGATGCACGGGGCGCAGGTCGTCGCCCTGCGCGGCAACTTCGACGAGGCGCTGCGGCTCGTCCGCGAGATCACGCAGATCCACCCCATCGCGCTGGTCAACTCGGTCAACGACTACCGCATCGCCGGGCAGAAGTGTGCGGCGTTCGAGGTCATGGAGGACCTCGACGGTCGCCTCGACGCGCTCTGCATCCCCGTCGGCAACGCGGGCAACATCACGGCCTACTGGAAGGGCTTCCAGGAGCTGCACGCCGAGGACCCGTCGGTCAGCCTGCCCGCCATGCACGGCTTCCAGGCCCGCGGCGCCAACCCGCTCGTCCGCGGCGAGATGGTGCCCGAGCCCGAGACGATCGCCTCGGCCATCCGCATCGGCGCGCCCGCGCGCTGGGAGGAGGCGATGGCCGCGATGACCGGGTCCGGCGGCACCGTCGCCGACTGCACGGACGAGGAGATCCTCGACGCCTACCGCTTCCTCGCCCGCGAGGAGGGCGTGTTCTGCGAGCCGTCGTCGGCCACGTCGGTCGCCGGCCTGCTCAAGCACGGGGTGGGCGACGCCCGCCGGGTCGTCTGCGTGCTCACCGGCCACGGCCTGAAGGACCCGCAGACCGCGCTGGACGAGTCGCCGCCGGTCGTCCCGTGCGAGCCGTCGCTGTCGGCGCTGGAGAAGATCCTCGTCGGCTGACGGGCGGCCCCGCGGGTGCTCCCGGGCGAGCGTTCGCGGGACGGTCCGTGGGGTACGGTAGGCGTCGCATGGGTCGCACCGTCTCCGTCTCCGTCCCCGCCTCGAGCGCCAACCTCGGGCCGGGCTTCGACTGCATGGCCGCCGCCCTCGGGCTCTGGCTGCACGTCGAGGTCGAGGAGACCGGCACGTTCGCCGTCGAGCACGACCTGCCGCTGCCCACCGACCGGGGCAACGCGATCGTCCAGGCGTTCGAGCGCCTGCGGTCCGCCGACGGCGTCACGTTCCGCGTCCGGACGGACATCCCGCTGGCCGGGGGCCTCGGCTCGAGCGCGACGGCGATCGTCGCCGGCCTCGCCGCCGCGGCGGCGCTCGACGGCGGCAGCACGGAGCCCGAGGCGCTGCTGCCGCTCGCGGTCGACCTGGAGGGGCATCCCGACAACGTCAGCGCCGCGCTGTTCGGGGGCATCGTCCTGACCGACGGCAGCTGGTGCGTGCGGATCGCCCCGCCCGACGGTCTCGAGGCCGTCTTCGTCGTGCCCCACGAGGCCGTCCGCACGGCGGCGGCCCGCGCCGTGCTGCCGCAGACCGTGCCGCTCGAGGACGCCACCGCCAACGTCGCCTGGGGCGCGTCCCTGGCGATCGGCCTGGAGCGCGGCGACCTCGACATCGTCGCCCACAGCCTGCAGGACGTCCTCCACCAGCCCCACCGCGCGGCCCTCTTCCCGCGCTCGTCCGAGCTGGTGGACGACGCGACGAGCCTCGGCGCGATCGGTGCGACCGTCAGCGGTGCCGGACCGACCGTGATGCTCTGGACGAGCTCGGACGCCGCGCCCGCGGTCCTGGAGGCCGCCCGCGAGCGGGCCGGGAGCTGGGCGACGGTGCTGCACGCGCCGTTCGTCGGCGACGGCGCGCGCGTCGCCGTCGTCGTCCCCGACTGATCCGGGACCCGCCCGCCGGCAGGGCGCCGGGGGACGGAGGCGGCGCAGCGCCGGCCGGCCGCGCCCGGCGGGAGCGCTAGGCCCGCGCGGCCTTGGCCAGCGCGGTCAGCTTGCGCTTCGCCGCGCTCTCGCCGAGGGCGCCGGCCAGCTCGCGGGCGAGGTCGAGGTAGTCCACGCCCAGCTCCGGGCGGTGGTCGAGGATCGACACGCCGCGCTCCGCGGACTCGGCGTAGGCGATCGACGAGCGGATGACGGCGTCGAGGATCTTGCCGGGATGGGCCTCCCGCAGGGCCACGACGGCCTCCCGGGAGTGAACCGTCCGCAGGTCCGCCTTCGTGACGACGGCGCCGAGGAGCTCGAGGTCGGGGTTCAGCCCGTCCTTGGCCAGCTCGATGACCTGCAGCGCCTGCTCGACGCCCTGCAGCGCGAAGTACTGGGCCTCGCACGCGATCAGTGCGTGGCTCGCGGCGACCAGCGCGTTGACGGTCAGCAGGCCGAGGTTCGGCGGGCAGTCCAGGAGCACCACGTCGACGTCGTCGTCGACCCCCCGGAGCACCTTGCGCAGCGTCAGCTCGCGGCCCATCCGGCCCGCGAGGGCCAGCTCGGCCTCGGCGAGCTGCAGGTTGGCCGGGATCACCCCGTCGTGCACGGCGTCCCCGGCCTGGGCCCTGCCGGTGAGGACCTCGGCGATCGTCGGCGTGGCGTCGGCCGGCACGTCGAAGTAGTCCGAGAGGTTGCCCTGCGGGTCCAGGTCGATCGCCAGGACCCGCAGCCCTCCGCGCCGGAACGCGTCGGCGAGCGTGCGGACGGTGGTCGTCTTCCCGGTGCCGCCCTTCTGGGACAGCACGGCGATCCGGTGGGCCATGGGCGCAGTCTATGGACGGTCGCGGCGCGGAGCCCGGGGGAGGAGCTGCCCCCGCGGCGGCGAACAGCCTCGAGACATGCGCCGCCAGCCGATCTCCGAAGCCGATCTCGAGCGCCAGCTGCTGCGGAGGTCCGTGTCGTCCCTGCACGCCGAGCGGCTGAACTGCCACCGCTGCGGACGCACCCCGCTGGTCGGCGAGGTCGTCTACCGCTACCCCCGGGAGCGCACGATCTGCGCCCTCTGCGTGCCGTACCGGCGCGACCGGCCGCTCGCGTCGATCCCGGTCCGCCACGGCGAGGAGATCCGCGCCCAGCGGCTGACCCCGCCGGTCGCCGACCCCACCGCCTGAGGCGCACGCCGGCGGTCCTCCGTCGGCGAGGACCCGCCCCGACGGCCCATGGGGTCGGACGGACGGGGCCGGGGCTACACTTCGAGTCGTGGATCCGGTCACGAGCACGGTCAGCATCAGTCGCCCCCGTGAGGAGGTGTTCGCGTACCTCTCGGACATCGCGAACCACCGGCGGTTCCTCGACGGGCGCCTGACGTCCTGGCACCTCACCCGCGAGGACTCGATCGGCTTGGGCGCCGGCGTCCGCGTCAAGGCGAAGCTGCCGCTGAACCGCTTCTCGTACTTCGACGTCACGTTCACGGAGGTCGAGCCGCCGTACCGCATCGCGATGGTCGGCCGGGGCGGCAAGTACGACCGCACGCTCGTGCTGGGCGAGATCACGATCCGCGACGACGGCCCGCACGGGTCGACGGTCGCGTGGACGATCGAGACCGAGACGTCGATGCCCTCGGACGGCATCATGGAGACCGTCGGCCTGCAGAAGACGCTCGCCAGGCGCGGGCTGAAGAAGGGCCTCGAGCGGCTCCGGGCGATCCTGGAGGACGGCGCCGAGGGCTCCGCGCCGGTCACGATCGCGGGCGGCGCACGCAAGCCGGCGACCGGGTTCCGGCTCCCGCAGGAGCTCGCCGACCAGGCCCACCCCGTCGACGGGTCGCGCGCGCACGCCTCGTCGTGAGCGCTCGACTAGACTCCCCGCTCATGCGTCAGCGGCTCCTCCCTCTGCTTGCGGTCGCCTTGGTGTCCACGACCCTCACGGCGTGCGGCTCCAAGGAGGCCAACCCGACCCACGCGGAGACCGAGGCGGTCTACGTCTCCGTCGGCCCCGAGAACGGCCCATACCTGAAGTACCAGGTGCAGGTCTCCCGGCAGCTGAACCCCGGCGACTTCGAGAACCTGACCGCGCGCGGCGATCAGGAGAAGATCGACCCGGAGGACTCCGAGTACCTGCGCGGCATCCCGTCGTCCGAGCTCGAGCTGACGAAGAACCCACAGAAGCCGATCGACGACGAGATCTACTTCGGCGTCTTCATCCAGGTCGCCAACGACAACAAGCAGCCGCTCCGCTCGGCCGCCCTGTCGGGCTTCGAGATCGAGGACTCGCAGTTCGTCGCGGGCTCCTCGACCGCCGAGGAGCACGTCTTCACGCCGATCGCCGCGTTCGATCCGAAGAACCCCGGCAACCCGTTCCTCTACCGCCAGGCGATCGTCCCGGGCGCCGTGGGCACCGGCAGCGGCTACCAGCCCCTGCCCAACAGCCCGGCCGGCTCGAGCACCACGGCGGCCGAGCTGCTCGTCTTCAAGATCCCGCAGTCCAAGCTGGAGAACCGCCCGCTCGTCCTCAAGATCAAGGGGCCGACCGGCGGCGAGGCCGAGGTCGACCTCGACGTCTGAGCGTCGCGGCCGGCCCCCGCGGGCCAGCACCCCAGCAGGACCCCGACGGGGCGCCCACCGGCGCCCCGTCGTCGTTCCGGGGGCCAGGGGTGGCCGCCGGTCCCGAGGGGTCGACGCCGGTCCCGAGGGCCCCTCCCGTGCCGCGCGAGGGTCCGTCCCGTGCAGCGCCTGCGTCGCCGCGGGCCGCCGTCCGACCGCAGCCCGCGACGGCGCGGACCGGGATGCTCCGCCCGGGCCGTCGACGGGGCCCGTCGACGTCGCGTCCCGCCTCCCGCCCCCGGGGCCGCCGCCGGTCGGCCGCCGGACGCCGCCGGTCCCGGCCCTCAGCCGCCGAGGGCGGCCGTCAGGACCTGACGGGCGACGGGGGCGGCCGTGCCGCCGCCCTGGAAGTTCCGGGCGCGCAGCACGCCGATCGCGACGGGGTCGACGTCCCCGCGGCGGGTGATGGGGGCGAAGGCCGACATCCAGGCGGTGGTCGACTTGCCGTCCACGTTGCCGCAGGCCGACACGGGCTCGGGCGCCTCGGTGACCTTGTCGGGCACCTGCTGCTCGGCGCGGGCGGCGGCCTCGGCGTCGCACTGGGCGCCCTGGGTCGTCGCGAGCTCGGCGGTGCCGGTCTTGCCGGCGGTGGTGATCCCCGGCAGGGCGACCCGGGCGCTCTCGCCGGTGCCGTCGGCGATCACCGCGGCCATGAGCTGCCGCATCCCGGAGGCGGTCTTGGCGCTGATGACGCGCTTGGTCTTCGCGGTCCTGCTCGTGCGCAGGAACGTCAGCTCGGGCTGCCGGCCGCCGTTGGCGATCGTCGCGGTCATGAGGGCGATCTGCAGGCTCGTGGCCTGGACGGTGCCCTGGCCGATGGCCGAGACCGCGGCCTGGCGGTCGTCCATCGTCGAGGCCTTCGCGATCGTCGAGATCTCCGCCCCGGGGATGCCGGGCGTCTTCTCGTTGAAGCCGAACTTCTCCGCCATCTCGACGAGGCGCTTCGATCCGAGCTTCGCGCCCATCGGGACGAACACCGAGTTGCACGAGTGGGCGAAGGACTCGACCAGGGTGCCGCCGCAGGACTCCCCGTCGGCGTTCTGGATGCCGAAGCCCTCGGCCTCGGTCTGTCGCGGGTAGGTCGTCGTGGTCTTCGCGACGCCGTCCTCGAGCGCGGCGGCGGCCGTGACGATCTTCATCGTCGAGCCGGGCGGCTGCAGCGCCGTCCACGCGGAGCCCTGGAACCCGAGGACCTCACCGGTGCGGGAGTCGATGACCATCGTGCCGCTGGCGTCGGGCGCGTTGGCCTGGGCGGCGGCCGCAGCCTTGACCACGGCGATCGAGATCGAGCTGCGGACCGCGCGGGCCTTCTTCGGGGCGACCTCGGCGAGCACGCGGTCCCCGGCCTTCAGGGTGCCTCCGGGGGTGCCGACGAGCTGCGGGTTGAGGATGCGCTCGAGGCCCGAGACGCCGACCTTCGCGCCGTCGGGCACGCCGAGCGCCCGCAGCGATGCCTTGTCCGCGTCGGTGGCGGTGCCCAGGGCGCCGACGACCTGACCGGCGATGTTGGGGACGTCGGACGTGCGGTCGGTCCCGCCGGCCAGGACCGTCGAGCCGTCGCGCGCGAGGATGTCCGCCCGGGCCGGCATCTCGGTGGTCCGCGAGACCGTCTCGCCCGCCCGCAGGCCCGGGAACGCCATGCGACGGCTCCAGCGGATCCCGGCCTGGTCGCCGGAGCCGTCGAGCGGGATCGCCACGGTCCCGCGCAGGGTGCCGAAGAGCCGGGTGCGGACCGAGACGGGCGCGGAGAACCCGCCGTCCGTGCGCCGGAGCTCGCCCGTGGTCAGCGACGTCGCCGTCGCCGTGGTGAGCGCGCCGCGCATGATCTCCGTGAAGCGGGCCTCGTCGAGGCGGCCGGCGACGTCGTCGCCGAGCTCGCGGTGCATCGTCGAGTAGTCCTTCGAGGACCACGCCTTCAGGTACGACGCCGCGAGGTCGCGCTCGGCGGCGCGGCTGGACCGGGCGTCGAGCAGCAGGTAGGTCGCGACGCCGGCCACCAGCAGGACGACGACGGCGATCACGGGGGCGAGGCGCCGTGGCCCGGCACCGCGGGAGGCCGGCCGACCGGAGCGGCCGCGCGGGGGAGCGGCGCGGGTGACGGGGGAGCGCGGGCCGAGGGACCCGCCGGAGGTCCGTCGCTGGGGAGGACGTCGGCGTCCGGGGGCGGGCATTCGACCCCGCATACTACCGGCGTGTACGGGTTCGGCCGCCGCTCCGACCGGGTACGCTCCATCGCCTGTGACGGGCCTCGACTGGGTATTGGTGGCGGTCCTCCTCCTCGCCGCGGCGGGCGGCACGACCCAGGGGTTCCTGGCCTCGGCGCTCGGCTTCGCGGGGTTCGTGGGCGGCGCGCTGGTCGGCGCCCGCGTCGGGCCGCTGGTGGTGCCGGGCGGGGAGTCCGGTCCGGACGGCCCGATCGCGGCGATCGTCGGGGCGATGCTGCTCGGGATCGTCCTCGGCGTCGGGCTCCAGCGGCTGGGGGACCGCCTGCGGCGCGGGCTGGAGGGGGGCGGGACCCGCCGCTTCGGCCGGGCCCTCGACGGCGCGCTGGGCGCGGTCTTCAGCGCGGCGCTGGTCGTCCTGGCCGCCTGGTTCGTCTCGGCGATGGTCCTGCAGTCGCCGGGCGCCCCGTCCTCCTGGCGCTCCCAGGTCCGCGAGTCGGCCGTGCTCAAGGAGCTGCGCCGCACCCTGCCGCCGGCCGACGACGCCCTGGCGCTCCTGTCGCGGTTCGATCCGCTGCCGGGCTTCGCCGGGCCGCGGGCCGTCGTGGACGCGCCGGACCCCGCGATCACGCGGGTCCCGGGCGTCGCCCGTGGTCGCCGCGGCGTCGTCCGGGTCGAGGGCTCGGCCTGCGGCGTCGGCGTCGTCGGGACGGGCTGGGTCGCGGCCCCGGGGATCGTCGTGACCAACCAGCACGTGATCGCGGGGGAGGGCGACACCCGCGTCACCGCCGAGGTCGGGGGCCAGCAGGTCGACGCGCAGGCGATCTACGCGGACCGCGCACAGGACATCGCGATCCTCGCCGCCCCCGGTCTGACGACGGACGCGCTCGAGACGGTGCGGGACCCGCGGACGGGCGCCTCGGCGGCGATCCTCGGCTACCCGCTGGCGGGACCGTTCCGGGCCCGCGCCGGGCGCATCGGCGAGGCCCAGACGGTGACGGGCGAGGACTCGTACGGCCAGGGCCCGATCCGGCGACGGGTCCTGCCGTTCCGCGGTCTGGTGCAGCAGGGCAACAGCGGTGGCCCGCTCGTGGACCGCCGGGGGCGCGTCGTCGGCACGGTCTTCGCCTCGTCCTCGGGCGGCGGGCAGCGGCGCGGGTTCGCCGTCCCCAACGACGTCGTGCGCCGGGCGCTGCGCTCCGCGGACCCGGCGGTCCGCGTCTCGACGGGACCCTGCAGCCACTGATCCCCGGCCCGCGGGCCGCGGGACCTCGGCGCACGATCGTCCGTGATCCGGCGCACGGGGTGACAGGGCCGCAGCAGTCGTCCCGCTACGCTGCGGCGCGTGGGCAAAACGCTGGTCATCGCCGAGAAGCCGTCCGTCGGACGGGACCTCGCCAAGGTCCTCCCGGGATCGTTCGCCATCGGCAAGCCGACGGGCGAGCGCAGCGCGCGCTGGATGGAGGGCCCCGACCACGTCATCACCTGGGCGATCGGCCACCTGGTCCAGCTGGCCGAGCCCGACGCGTACGACAAGCGGTTCAAGCGCTGGAAGATGGAGGACCTCCCGATCGTCCCGGAGGAGTTCCAGCTCGTCGAGCGCGACGACAGCTCGAAGAAGCAGATGGCGGTCATCAAGAACCTGCTGCACCGCGACGACGTCTCCGACGTCATCAACGCCTGCGACGCGGGCCGCGAGGGCGAGCTCATCTTCAAGTGGGTGTTCACCGCCGGCGGCGGCACCCAGCCCGTGCAGCGCCTCTGGCTCTCCTCGATGACCGAGGCCGCCATGCGACGGGCGCTGGGCGAGCTGCGGTCGCCCGACGAGCTGGTCCTGCTCGGCGAGGCCGCCCAGTCGCGGTCCGAGGCCGACTGGCTCGTCGGCATGAACGCCACCCGCGCGGCGACGATCCGCCTGCGCTCCAGCTTCGACGGCGCCGTGTCCCTCGGCCGCGTGCAGACGCCGACGCTGGCGATCCTGGCCCGCCGCGAGGAGGAGATCCGCGCCTTCGTCCCCGAGCCGTACTGGCTCGTCGACGCCCGGTTCGACGCCGGCCCCGGCGCGGACTCGAAGAAGGCCCGCACCTACCTCGGCCGCCTGTACCAGGGCACCGAGCCGCGGCTGAAGACCGCCGAGGAGTCCGACGCGATCGCCGCGGCGGTCGAGGGACGCACCGGAACGATCACCAAGCTCGACAAGGTGCGCCGCAAGGAGCGCGCCCCGATGCTCTACGACCTCACGTCGCTGCAGCGCGAGGCCGGCAGCCGCTTCGGCTTCACCGCCCGGCGCACCCTCGGCGCCGCCCAGCGCTGCTACGAGGAGCACAAGGCGCTGACCTATCCGCGTACGAGCTCGCGCTTCCTGACGACCGACATGATCCCCGAGATCAAGCCGACGGCCGGTCAGGTCGGCATCCGGCCGGAGTACCGGGAGGCCGCCCGCTACGTGCAGGGCCTCGACTCCCTGCCCCTGGGCCGGGTCGTCAACGACGAGAAGGTCGCCGACCACCACGCGATCATCCCGACCAACGCGCAGCACGTCCTCGACAAGATGGGCGACGACGACCGCCGCATCTACGACATGGTCGTCCGCCGGTTCCTCGCGGTCTTCCACCCCGAGGCCGAGTTCGAGAACACCCGCATCGAGACGACGGTGCAGACCCCCGACGCGCCCGAGATCGCGAAGGGTCCCCACGTGTTCCGCACCCGTGGCCGCGTCCTGCTCGTCCCGGGCTGGCGCGGGGTGTACGGCGAGCTCGAGGAGGGCTCGGAGAACGAGGACGAGGGCGCCAACCAGACGCTGCCCAAGCTCGAGAAGGGCGAGGACGCCGCGGTCACGAAGGTCTCCTCGGACGAGAAGGTCACCAAGCCCCCGCGGCGCTACAGCGACGCGTCGCTCCTGGGCGCCATGGAGACCGCCGGGCAGCTCGTCGACGACGACGAGGCCCGCGAGGCGATGAAGGACGCCGGCATCGGGACGCCGGCCACCCGTGCGGCGATCATCGAGCGGCTCATCGACGTCGGGTACACCGAGCGCGACGGCCGTGCCCTGATGGTCACCGAGAAGGGGCTCAACGTCATCCGGCTGCTCGACGGCCACCAGCTTACGTCGCCGTCGCTCACCGGCGACTGGGAGCACCGCCTCGCGAAGATCGAGTCGGGCGAGGAGACCCGCAAGGCGTTCATGGACGCGATCGCGGGCTTCGCCAAGTCCACGGTCGAGGAGCTCGACGCCAAGCTGAAGGACGTCCGCATCCCGCGGGCCAACCTGGGGCCCTGCCCCGTCTGCGGCCGGGACATCAGCGAGAACCGCAAGGGCTTCTCCTGCTGGTCGAAGGACGACCCGGGCTGCGGCTTCGTGATCTGGAAGAACAAGGCCGGCAAGACGCTCGCGCCCGTGGTGGCCAAGGAGCTCATCAAGACGGGCCGGACGGTCAAGCCGATCACCGGCTTCAAGAGCCGTGCGGGCCGCAGCTTCCGGGCCCGCCTGGCGCTCCACCAGACCGACGAGGGCAAGTGGCGCGTCGAGTTCGACGAGCCCTGGGCCCAGGACGGCCTGAAGAACCCGACGCCGGAGGAGATCGCCGCGGCCGAGGCCGCGACGGCCGCCGCGACCGGCGAGGTCGTCGCGGCCGTCGCCGCCGAGGCGCCCGCCGCGGACGGCTCCGACAAGGCGGCCTGACCCTCGCGGGTCGGGCGCTCCGGGTGCGGTCCGCGCAGCTCACGCCCCGGAATCCCCGCTGGGACGCGTCGTGCAGGCCGTCCGGTCGTCCTGAGACGGTCGTGGGGTGACGCTCCAGCTCGTCACCGGGCCGACGAACGCCAGCAAGGCGGGGGTCGTGCTCGGCCTCGTCCGCCGCTGGGGGGCGGAGAACCGCAGCCCGGTGCTCGTCGTGCCGACCGGGCCCGACGCGGACCGCTACCGCCGCGAGCTCCTGCGCGTGTCCGGCGGCGTGGCGGTCGGCGTCACCGTCGGCACCTTCGGACGACTGACCGAGCTCGTCCGCCGGGCGGCCGGGGTCCCGGCCGCGACGCTCGGGCCTCTCGCGCGCGAGCGGCTGCTGGCCACGGCGTTGGCCCGGGTTCCGCCCGGTCGCCCCCTCGGCCGCACCGCGGACCGCCCCGGCGTGCGGCGCCGCCTCGACGGCCTGCTGGAGGAGCTCGCGGAGCGGGGCTTCGGACCCGAGGCGCTGCACGCGGACCTCGAGGGTCTCGATCCCCTGGAGCACGGGGTCGACGGCCAGCTGGTCGACGACCTCCGCGCCGTCCTCCACGACGTCGTGACCGCGGCCTCGGGGCTCGTCGACGGTCAGGGTCACCCGCTGCCGTCGCCCGCGGCGCAGGCCCGCGACGTCCGGCTGCGCGTCGCGGCCGACCCCGCGCTGTGGGCCGGGCGCCCCGTCGCCTTCTACGGCTTCGACGACCTGACCTTCGGCCAGCTCGCGCTCGTCCGCACGCTGTCGCGGTCGGCGGACGTCGTCGTGTCGCTGCCGTTCGAGGACGAGCGGGTCGCCACGAGCGCGCGCCGCGACGTCGTCGACGAGCTCCGGGCGGTGGCCGCGGAGGGGGTCGGGCGCGCCGTCGGGGCGACGGGGGCGCTGCCGCTCACCGGGGCCTCGCCCGAGCTGCGGACCGCCGCCGTCGCCCGGGTGGACCGCCACGAGGTCGCCCTCGCGGCGGCCGGGGGCGAGGGCGGCCGCGGCCTGCTGGAGCGCCGACTCTTCGAGCTGCGCACCCCGGAGGACCCGGCCGTTCCGGGCACGGCGGAGCCGACGCGGCTGGAGGACGTCGTCCTCGTCGAGGGCGGCAGCGCCCGGGCCGAGGCCGAGGCGCTCGCCGACCAGCTGCTCACGGCGGTCGACGAGCTGGCGCTGGAGTGGCACGACGTCGCGGTCGCGGTGCGCGAGGCGGGCGGCGCGGCCGGCGCGCGGCTGGAGCGCGAGCTGGTCTCGCGCGGGGTGCCCGTCGCCCGACGGCGCGACGTGCCCGCCCGCCGGACGGCCGTCGGGGGCGCGATCGCCGCGCTCGCCCGGATCCGCACCGGCGCGGGCTCGGCCGACGACGTCGTGGGCGTCCTGCGCGCCGGCGCGTCGCTGGAGAACCTCGAGGCGATCGACGGCTTCGCCCTGGCCCTGCGGCGGGCGGGCGTCCTCGACGCCGGGGAGGCCGAGCGCCGGGCTCAGGTGTTCTCCCCGACGCTCGAGGGGCTCGACGTCCTGAACGCGGTGCCCGCCGACCGGCGCGACCCGGGGGCGGAGCACCTGCTCGCGGGGCTCCTGACGGCGCTGCCGTCGTTCGTCGAGCTGACCGCGGCCCCGGTCGGCGCCCCGGACCGCGACCCGGAGCGGGCGGCCGGCCGGCGGATCGGCGAGCACCTGACGGCGCTGGCGACCCTGGCGGGCGCCGACGCGGGGCTCCTGCCCGGTCCCGCCGAGCTGGCCGAGGAGCTCGCCGAGCTGCCCGTCCCGGTCGGCGATCCCCCCGGTCCCGGCCGGCTGGAGATCGCGGCCCCGCCCGCCCTGCGCGGCCGGCAGGTCGCGGTGCTCGCGCTCGCCGACCTGCGCGAGCAGGCCTTCCCGGCGCCCGAGCCCGTCGACCCGCTGATCGACCGCGACGCCCGCGAGGTGCTCTCGCGCGCCGGGGGCACCACCCTCGGCCTGCCGGTCTCGCGCCTGGCGGCCGAGCGGATGCTGTTCCTCGAGCTCGTCGCCCGCCCGACCCGCCGACTGGTGCTGTCGCGCCCCACGGCCTCGGACGCGGGGGAGCCCGTGCCCCCCGCGCCGTTCCTCGCCGACGTGCTCGCCGCCCTCGCGCCCGCCGCTCCCACCGTCGTCCGGCGCGGGGCGTCGGCGGTGCGGCCCGGGCGCCGCCGCGCGCTGGCGGACCCCGCCCCGTTCGGCTCGGCCCTCGACGCCGCCGGGCGCGAGGCGGTCCGCCGGGCCCTGCTGGACCGCGAGCGGTTCGCGGTCCGCGAGGTCGAGCGCCTGGCCCGCTGCCCCGTCTGCTGGGTCGTCGAGCACCTCGCCGGCGCCGGCGACGACGCCCCGGACTCCGAGGCCCAGGTCCACGGCAACCTCGTCCACCGCGTGCTGGACCGGGCGCTCTCCGAGGCCGCCGTGGGCCGACCGTACGGCGAGCTGGACCCCGACGAGCTGGTCGGCGCCGGTCTCCGGGCGCTCCGGGCCGAGGGGCCCGCCGCCGTCGCCGGCCTGCCCCGGCACCGGGCCGAGGTCCTGCTCCGGCGCGTCGAGGTCGGCGTGCGCGCGGTGCTCGTCGCCCTGCCGGGCAGGTACGGGCCCGCCTCGCTGCAGGACACCGAGGTCGTCGTGGGCGACGGCGGCCCCGTGCCGGCGGTGGACCTGGGGGACGGCGCGCACGCCGTCGGCCGCATCGACCGGGTCGACACCGTCCCGCTGCCCGACGGCGGGGAGGGGGTCGGCGTCGTCGACTACAAGCTCGGGACCGGCGGGGCGGTCGGGGCATCGCGGTGGGCGTCGACGGCCACCCTCCAGGCGGCGCTCTACGCCTCTGCCGTCCGCACCGCCGCGCGGTCCGTCGCCTACGCGCTCTACCAGCCCACCGCCCCGGCGGGCGGATTCGACCCGGGCGCGCGGCCGCCCGCCGGCGCCGAGCTGCGCGGGGTCCTGGGCGGGCGGAGCGGCCTGAAGGAGCAGGCGGCCGTCGAGGCCGCGGTCGAGGAGGCCCGGCTCCGTGCCGCGGAGGCCGTCGCGGCGCTGCGCTCCGGCGTCGTGGCGCCCCTCCCGGGGACCTCCGTCCACGCCGACGCGGGCGTCTGCGACCACCCCGCCGTCGCGAGGCTGCTCGGATGAGCGCGGCCGACGACGTGCTGCGGAGCTCGCCGATCGCCGTCGACCGCCTCGTCGACGCGGAGGGCCGCCTGCGTCGCGAGCTGCCCGGCCCCGACGGCGGGGGCGCCGTCTTCTCCGCCCGCCAGGCCGCCGCGATCGAGCGCCAGGGAGAGACCCTCGTGTCCGCCGGGGCCGGGGCGGGGAAGACGAGCGTCCTCGTCGAGCGCTACCTGCGGCTGCTGGAGGCGGACGACACGCTGTCGACCGGCGCCGTCCTCGCGATCACCTTCACGGACAAGGCCGCCGCCGAGATGCGCGAGCGGGTGCGGCTGCGACTCGAGGCGCTCGTGGGCGGCGACGTCGAGCTGCCGGAGCGCTGGCGCCTGGAGGACGCCTGGATCGGCACCTTCCACGGCATCGCCCAGCGGCTGCTGCGCCGCTACGCGCTGGCGGCGGGCGTGGACCCCGACGCCGAGGTCGCGGACGAGAGCCGCGCGCGGGAGCTCCGGCACCTCGCGTTCGAGCGGGCGCTGACCGCCTGGCTGGAGGACCCGCTCCGCGCACGCGGCGGCGTCGCCCCGGAGGGGCCGCCGGACGCGCTTCCGGCGGACGCCCCCGCCGCGCTGGGCCTGGCGGCCGCCGTCGGTCTCGACGCCCTGCGCGACGAGACGCTCGGGCTGCTCGCGCTCCGGCGCACCCAGGGCCGGGACCCCGCGATGACCGGGG
>NZ_JAURWA010000097.1 GCF_030655195.1 Patulibacter sp.
CGCGCGGCGGCGTCGGGGCGGGGAAGGCGACGGTCCGCTGCGGGTCGACGTCGAGCCGGCTCAGGGCGTCGCGGGCCAGCGCGGCCAGCTCGCCGGCGGTCGCCGGGCGCGCGTCGGGGTCCTTCGCCATGGCCGCGGCGAGGACGGCGTCGAACGGCCGCAGCTCGGGGAACAGGGCGCCGGGCCGCGGCCGGTCGCCGTTGACGTGCGCGAAGAGCTTGGCCATCGTCGCGCCCGGGAACGGCGGCGCGCCGGTCAGCGCGACGTGGAGCAGCGAGCCCAGGGCGTAGACGTCGACGCGGGCGTCGGTCTCGCGGCCCTCGATCTGCTCGGGCGCCACCGAGTCGGCCGAGCCCAGCAGCATGCCGGTCTGGGTCAGCTCGCCGCCGGCGTCCTCGAGCTCCTTCGTCAGGCCGAAGTCCGCGAGGAGCACGCCGGAGAACCGCGGCAGCGCGGGACCGCCGGAGCGCGGGGCCTCGCCCGTCGCCGGCGGGGCGGGGCTCGGGGTGACGTCGCCGTCGGTCTGCAGCAGGACGTTCCCGGGCTTGACGTCGCGGTGCAGGATGCCCCGCGAGTGCGCGTGGTCCAGGCCCGCGGCGACGGCCTCGACGATGCGGACTGCCTCCTCGGGCGGCAGGCCCCCCGGCGGCGCGTCGCCCGGCCGGACGGACGGCAGCGCGACCGTGGGATCCGCCTCACCCGGTGACGGGCGACGGAAGGGGCTCGGCGACAGCGTCGGCGGACCGGCCGCGGACGACCTGCTCCCGGCCGACCCCGGAGCGCCCCCCGTGGCGGCGGCGACGCGGTTGAGGCGCTTGCGCAGGTCCTCGCCCTCGACGTAGCGCATCGACAGCCACAGCCCGGCCGGATCGGTGCCGGCGTCGTAGACCGTGACGACGTTGGGGTGGTCCAGGCGCGCGGCGAGCCGGGCCTCGCGGGTGAAGCGGTCCTGGAACGACGGGTCGTGGGCCAGGCCGTCGGCGAGGATCTTCAGGGCGACGCGGCGCCCCAGCGTGACGTGCTCCGCCAGCCAGACGGTCCCCATCGCCCCTGCCCCGAGCGGACGCTCGATCCGGTGGCCGCCGACGAGGTCCCCGCGCGCCGGGACGGTACGGGGTCCACGGGGGTCCCGCGACCCGTGGTCCTCCCCCGCCATCAGCTGTCGCCCGGTAGC
Source organism: Patulibacter sp. (assembly GCF_030655195.1). Taxonomy (GTDB): domain Bacteria; phylum Actinomycetota; class Thermoleophilia; order Solirubrobacterales; family Solirubrobacteraceae; genus Patulibacter. The sequence continues at coordinate 1,175 of NZ_JAURWA010000097.1, forward strand.
CGCACGTCGTGCAGTCTGTCGCAGATCGGGCGGCCCCGGTACGGTGCGCCACGTGCCGTCCGCGGTTGCCACCCCGCTCGTCTCCTTCTGCGTCGTCGGCACGGACGGCGCCCAGCAGCTGCGCGCCTGCCTCGACGCGATCGCGCTGGAGCAGCGGCTGCTCGAGCGGCCGACCGAGGTCCTCGTCCTCGACAACGCCTCCGCGGACGGGAGCGCGCGGATCGCGCGGGAGCACCCCGTCGGCGCCCGCGTCGTCGCCCTGCCCCGCCGCGAGGGCAAGGCCGCCAACGACTCCCGCCTGCTCGACGAGGCCCGGGGCCGCTACGCGCTGCTGCTCGGCTACGACACCGAGCTGCGGGCCGGGGCGACGAAGGAGCTGCTCGACGCCATGGAGCGCGACCCCGGGGCGGCCTGCGCCGGCGGGACGGTCCTGTCGCCCGAGGGCGAGCAGCGCCCCTCCGCCTGGCGCTTCCCGACCCTGGGCACGACGCTCGCCCAGGCGCTGCTCCTGCACCGCTCGCTCGTCGTGCAGTCCGGGGCCGCCGGCCGGGGCACCCGCAAGGTCGACTGGTGCCAGTCCGCGTGCCTGATGGTCCGCGTCGAGGCCTCCGCGACGATCGGCCACCTCGATCCGGAGTACTTCGTCTTCGGGGACGAGGTCGACCTGCAGCGCCGGCTGCGCGACGCCGGCTGGCACACCCTCTTCGTGCCCGCCGCGACGTGCGTCCGCCACGAGCGCCCCGTCGTCGGCGAGGACGCCCGGCGACGCGTCGTCGAGCTGCACCGCAACCAGGACCGCTACCTCGTCGCCCACCACGGGCCGTTCGTCGCCTGGTGCTGCCGGCCGGTGGCCGCGGTGCCCTACCTGCTGCGGGCCGTCGCCGCGACGGTGCTGCCCGGCCACTCCGTGCGTCGCTACTGGTGGCACGTGCGGGCGATCCTGGCGCCCCGCAGCGGCGAGGGCGTCCGCGAGGCCGCCGAGCGCTACAACGCGCAGCTCGAGCAGCCGGCGTAGGGGCGGTCGCCGGTGGGCGGCGACGGGGTTCGCGGGCGGGATGGACCGGGGCGACCGCGGGCGGCGGGACCGGTGAGACGGGACCGGTGAGACGGGACCGGGCGGACCGCGCCGTAAGATCCCGCGAGGTGCCCGACGACGCGATCGACCTCACGTTCTGCGTGGTCAACACGGACCTGCGCGACCTGCTGCTGCAGGGCCTCGACGCGATCGCCCGCGAGCAGGAGGCCCTCGGCGACGGGGTCCGCACGGCCGTGGTGGTGCTCGACAACGCCTCGCAGGACGGCTCGGCCGACGCCGCGCAGGCGCACCCCGCGGTGGACACGCTGATCCGCCTGGACCGCCGCGAGGGCTGGTCGGCGAACGTCAACCACGTGCTGCGGGCGGCCCCGAGCGAGCTCTGCCTGATCCTCAACGAGGACGCCGAGCTGCAGCCCGGCTGCACCCGTGCGCTGCTCGACGCCCTGCAGGCCGATCCGACCTGCGGCGCGGCGGCCGCGTCGCTGTGGCGCCCCGAGGGCTGGCGCCAGCCGTCGGCGTGGCGGTTCCCGTCGATCGGCACCGCGGTGGCCGGCGCGCTGTTCCTCCATCGCTGGACGACCGTGCAGTCCACGGGCGAGGAGACCCGGCGGGTCGACTGGGCCCAGTCCTGCACGATGCTCCTGCGGCGCTCCGCGGTCGAGCAGGCCGGCTGGTGGGACCCGGAGTTCTTCGTCTACTCCGACGAGGTCGACGTGCAGCGCCGCATGGCCGACCGCGGCTGGCACACCCTCTACGTCCCGCGGGCGCGGTCGATCCACCACGAGCAGCTGTCGACCGGCAACGTGCCGACGCGACGCATCGTCGAGCTCTCGCGCAACCGCGACCGGTACCTGCGCAAGCACCACGGCCCGGCCGTCGCCCGCGCGGTCCGCTGGCTCACCGCGTTCCCCTACGCGCTGCGCTCGATCGCGGCGCTCGTCCTGCCGGGCCACGACCCCGCCCGCTACCGCCTGCACGTCGCGGCCACCCTGCACCCCGAGCGGGGCGAGGGCATCCGCGAGGGCGCCGAGGCCTTCAACCGGCGGCTGGACGCGGCGGAGAAGGCCTCGTAGGCCGATGCACTCAGCCCGTGGTCGAGTCGGGGAGCTTCCGGCGAGGCGGCCGCCCCGGTCAGCCCGTGGTGGAGTCGGGAAGCTTGCGGCCGACCGGGCCGACGTAGACGCCGCGCGCCAGGTCGTCCGGGCCGTCGCCGCCGGGGTGGAAGGCGCAGTAGATCCGGGCGCAGCGCTGGGCGCCGGAGCCGTTGGCCACCCGCACGTGCTCGGCCACGCGGAGGGTGTGGCCGTCCTGGGAGAAGTGGTAGTCGTTGGGGTGGATCCCGTACCAGACCTCCCCCACGCCGGACCGCCAGTCGAGACCGAGGTCCTGGGCGAACTGCCCGACGGGCTGGCCGATCCCCTCGGGCCGCTCGTAGGCCTCGGCCACCTGATCGAGCTTGATCAGGTCGGCGAGGACCATGTCCGGCCGCCAGAAGGGGCTGTCCTCGGCGGTCTCGAGCGCGCGCTCGGTGAAGACGAGGTGCTTGCAGCGCTTCATCGCCTCCTCGACCGCCTCGAGCACCGTCTCGACCTCGGGGAGCGCCTCCTCCGCGACGACGCCCTCCTCGGTGGCGCCCTCGACCTCGCGGTGCAGGCGGATGACCTCGTTGCGCGCGACGTCGAGCGACACCTCGAGCCGCTCGTGCTCGGCGTGCGCCTCGATCAGCAGCTCCTCGCGCTGCTTCAGCCGCTTGCGCAGGTCGGCGATGACGTCCTGGTCGGCGGCCTCGCCGGCGGGCGCGTCCTCGACGTCCTCCAGCTCGTGCTCGAGCCGCTCGCCCTTCGCCCGGGCCTTGGCCAGCCGCTCGCGCAGCTCCGCGTTCTCGGCCTCGGCGGCCTCGAGCTTGCCCCGCAGCTCCTGCGCCTCGGAGACCCGCTCCTCCGCGCGGCGCTCGTGCCGCGCGGCCTGGTTCTCGGCCTGCTCCGTCTTGCGGACCGCCGACTCGAGCTCCTTCTCCGCGCGCACGGCGCGGCGCTCGAGGAAGACCATCGCCTCGCGGCAGATCGTCAGCAGGCGCTTGTCGACCTCGGAGATCTGGACCTGCTGCTCGATGTCCGCGCGCAGCAGCCGGACGTCCTGCTCCAGGTCGAGCTCCGGCAGCTCGTCGGCCCCGGCCTCGATGCCGAGCTCGGCCTCGAGGCTCTGGACGGCCAGGACGGCGTCGTCCTCGTGCTCTAGTTCGTCGACGAACGCCTGCACGCTGGGGACGGACGAGCGCTCGAGCGCCGCGGCGAGGGTGATGCCGAGCTGCTCGCGGAGGATCCGGTCGATCTCGGGCTTGCCGATGCGGTCGAAGGTCAGCTCCGTCGCGGGCATCGCTGGAGCCGTCGGGCGCTTGTGCCCGGGGTTCCCCGAACGCTTCGGCTTCGGCTTGCGCTTCTTCTGGCTCATCGTCGGCCGAATCTAGCGCAGCCACCTCACGGCAACCTGAGGCGGACCGTCCCACAACCACGGGCGTCGTCGTCCGGGCCCACGGGGCGCCGGACCCGCATCGCCGGCCGGCGCCCGCGGACGCGTCTCAGCGACCCGGCAGGCGCGCCAGGACCGCCCGGCGCACCACCGCGACCTCCGACGGCCGCACGCCGCCGACGAGGACGAGGAGCGGCGGGACGATCGCGCAGCCCGCCAGGCGCAGGGCGATGCCCGCGACGCCGCCGGGGTCCGCCACGGCGTCGACGCCCACCGCGACGGCCGTCATCACGACGACGGCCGCGGCCAGCCGGGCCCAGTCGAACGGCACGTGCATCAGCCGGCGGGTCCGCAGGTGCGCGACCGTCAGGGCGACGACGTACGCCGCGACGAGGGCGATCGCCGCGCCGGTCGCCTCGAGCGAGGGCACCAGCAGCGCGAGCGCCGCGACGTTGACGGCCAGGCCCAGGAGCGCGGCGGGGAGCGTCCGGCCCGTCTCGTGGTGCCGACCGGCGATCGTCGTGAAGACCCACGTCAGCCCCCAGAGCGCCCAGCCCAGCGCCAGCCACGGGAGCGCCCCGGCCGCCGCCGCGAAGTCGGGGCCGAGCAGCAGATCGGTGACCTGGAACCGCAGCAGCACCAGGCCGACGACCATCCACCCCAGGACGAGCACGTACGCCCGCACGACGTTGGCGTACGTGCGCGGGGCCTCCTCGTCGGAGAGGTCGTAGGCCAGCGGCGGCCAGGCGGCCTGGAACGCACGGGCGACGACGATCACCAGCGTCGCCAGCTTGGCGGCGGCCGAGTACACGCCGTTGGCGTCGAGGCCCGACGTGTGGACGAGCCACTGCCGGTCGACGATGTTCAGCGCGAAGACCGCGGCCTCGGGCGGGACCGTCGGCAGGCCGAAGCGCAGCAGGGAGCGCAGGTCGTCGCCGTCCTGCGCGGCGTCGGCACCGCGGGCCGGCCGCGGCCGCAGCAGCGCGCGCTGCGACCACCACAGCCCGGCGAGGACGACGCTCGACGCCGCGTAGTTGCCGACGAGGTACCCCGACGCGCCCTGGTCGAGCGCGACCACGAGGACGACCGTGGTCAGCACCGTGAGCCCGACGTTCGTGAGCGCGGCGGTCAGGTAGCGGCGCCGGGCCTCCTGGGCGCGCAGCAGCGCGTTCTGGACCTCGAGGTTCGTGAACGCCCAGATCCCCAGCGCCGTGGCGCGGATCGGCCCGGGCAGCGACTCGCCCAGCAGCACCCGGGAGAGCGGCTCGGCCAGCAGCAGGAAGACGACCGCCAGGGCCGTCGAGCCGAGCAGGACCCACCCGGTCACGCGGCGCGCGAGCCGTCCGCGTCGCGCGGCGTCCGCGTCGTGGAACCAGTGGCGCAGGAGCGCCTCCTGCAGGCCCGCGCGCAGCAGGATCGACGCCAGGATGATCCAGGTCAGCAGCGTCTCGGCCGCACCGAGCTCGTCGCGGGTCAGGTGCCGGGAGTACAGCGGCAGCGTGACGAGCGCCAGGACGCCGGCCACGAGGCTCGCCGACTGGTAGGCCATGCCGGACGCCGCGAGGCGACGGAGCGGGTGCGGCGCCATCGCTCGGGGATCGTAGTCGGCCGGGTGCGGGCGGTCCGGGATCCGAGGTGTCCTGACGAGGCGGCCGCGTGCGTGCGGCCCGCGATCCGAGGCGGCCGGGTGTCGTCGGTCCGCGATCCGTGGGTGCGTCCCGTCCGTCGGTGGGGCGTCCCATAGGGTCCCGCCGGTGAGCGACGACCTGCGCCCCACCTGCGTGCTGCTGCTCCCGCGGCCCCTCGACGGGTTCATCCTGCGGGAGCAGGCCGCCGACCTGCTGCGGGGCGACGACGTCGTCGCCGTCGATCCGCCGCGCCCCGGGTACGGCGCCGCCCTGCGGCTGCCGGAGGGCGCCGCCGGCGCGGTCGCCGGCAGGCAGGCCGCGTCGATCGTCAAGGGCCTCGAGGCCGACGGCCGCAGCGCGCGGGTCATCGTCTTCTTCCACGCGACCCAGCAGCCCGTCGCCGCGGCGCTGCGCGCCCGGACCGGCGGCGACCTCTGGTACTGGCGCTGGGACCGCTACGAGGTCGCCGGCGACGCGGACGCGTCCCGCCGCGCGCGGCTGACCGGCCTGCACCGCCGGGCCGCGCAGGCCGCGTCGCTCGTCGTCGCCTCGAGCGTCCGGCTGGAGGAGCTCGCCCGCGAGGAGGGCCGGCCCACGGTCCTGAGCCCGCTGGCCGCCGACGGCTTCCCCGCCCCGGACCCGACCGTCGAGGTCGTCGCGTTCTCGCTCGGCCACCTGGGACGACGGACGGACTGGGCGCTCCTCCGGGGCCTCGGCGAGCGTCTGCCGCGCCTGCAGGTGCTGTTCGTCGGCGAGGTCCACCCCGACGAGGTCCCCGGCGACGAGGACTTCGCGTGGTGCCGGGAGCACCCGCCGTTCGTCTTCCTCGGCGCGCTGCCCGACGAGGCCGCGGCCCAGGTCCTGCGGCTGACGGACGTCGCGATCCTCGGCTTCACGACGGACGACTTCAACGACGCGGGCCTGCCCTACCGGATCATCAAGGCCGCCCGCCTGGGCCGCCGGACCGTCGTCCCCGACCTGGCCGGCTCCCGCACCTGGGACCGCGCGGTGGTCGTGGCGGAGGACGTCGACGCGTTCGCCGCGGCCGTCGCGGCCGAGGCCGGCAACCGGACCACGCCGGACGAGGACCTGCGCGCCTGGGCCCTGTCCCAGACCGCGGCGCACCAGAATGCCCCGCTGCGCGAGCGGCTGACGGCGCTGGGGCTCGACGCGGGCTGAGGACCGGGGGTCAGGGCGAACCGGTGCCACCCCCCGGCACGGGATCGACCCCACCCGACCCCGGCCGCCCCGGCCACCCCGTCCGCCGACCAAGGTCAGGTCGAACCGGTGCCACCCCCCGGCACGGGATCGACCCCACCCCACCCCGTGGACCGTCCCGCGGGCCTCACGCCCGGCCGGCTCAGCCGCAGCGCACCCAGGCCGTGAACGCACCGGACCGCGCGACGCGCCGGAAGCCGGGCGGGGCGGGCTTCGTCGACCGGGGGACGCCGTCGGCCTGGCCGTAGCGCTGCCGCCACTTGCCGTCCAGCGCGTCCTCGTCGACGACGATCGCCACGCCGCGGTCGAAGACGCCCAGGCGACGGGCCCGCGGGTCCGAGCGGGCCAGGACCTCGCGGGAGGACGCGTCGAGCTGCAGCCGGATCTCGGGGACCAGGCGGTAGGTCGGCAGGGAGATCGGCCCGCAGCGTGCCCCGCGGCGCACGGCGGGGTCGTCGATCAGGGCGCGCACGTCGGTCCGGGCGTCGGCGAGGAACCGCAGCTCGGCGCGGATGCTCGTGACGGAGTCTCGCTTGACCGTCAGGTACGCCCCCACGCCGAGGACCGCACCGGCGACGACGACCGCCGCCCAAGCGGTGCGGACCGGCACGCCGAGGACGGTCGGTGCACCCCCGCCGGCGGGCAGCTCCGGCACGACGCCGGCGCTCGGCCCGCTGGTGCCGACCGGGCGGCGGGGGACGCCGGGCCC
>NZ_JAURWA010000102.1 GCF_030655195.1 Patulibacter sp.
GCGCGACGGCCTCGGCGCCCCGCCCGGCCAGGTGCGCGTGCCACGACGCGAGCGCCTCGACCGCCGAGCGCACCGGCGCACCGGCCGGCAGGGAGCCGAGGGCCCGGTCCGCCGCCGCCGCGGCGGCCCCGAGGTCGCCGAAGCAGACGAGCGCCGCCGCCCACTCCGCCGCCAGGTCGTAGGTCGCCGTGCCGTCGGGCATCGGACCGGTCCAGCCGCCCAGGCGGCCGCGCTCCAGCCACGCGTCGCGACCGTCGCGGTCGCCGTCCAGCGCGGCCAGGAGCGCGGCGACGAAGCACAGCCGCGGGTCCGTCCGGACGACCTCGGGCGGGAAGCGCGCGATCCAGTCGCGTGCGCGGCCCCCGAGCGCCCCGGACTGCACGAAGCGGATGCTGTGGCAGGTCAGGAGCTCCGCGGCGGCGTCCCACGCCCGGGCCTCGAGGTAGTGGTGCATCGCCTCGTAGAGCTCGCTCTCGCCGCCCTCGGTCTCGAACCACTCGCCGGCGCGGACGTGGAGCTCGCGCGCGCGGCCGGGGTCCTCCGTCATCAGCCGGCTGCGCAGGACGTCGCGCATGAGGTGGTGGCAGCGGAACCACGTGCGCTCGCCGTCCAGCGGGGTCAGCAGCAGCGACGTGCGGGTCAGCGTGCGGAACGCGCCGCGGACCTCGTCGTCGTCGCCGAGCAGCCGGACGCAGAGGTCGACCGTGAAGCGGTTGAGGACCGCCGTGTCGCGGACGACCCGGCGCTCCGCCGGCGGCCAGGCGCGCAGCACCTCGTCGGCGAGGTCGCCGAAGAGCTCCTCGTCGCGCTCGTGCATCCGCTCCATCACGAGCGCGACCGAGTCCCCCATCCGCAGGCGCAGCGCGGCGAGGTAGAGCGCGGCGGGCCAGCCCTCGATCCGCCCGTCGAGCGCGGCGACCTCGTCCCGCGCCAGGTCGAGCCCCAGGCCCTCGCGGAGGAAGCTGGCCGCCTCGTCCGTCCCGAACCGCAGGTCCTCGATCCGCACGTCGAGCAGCTCGCCGTGGATCCGCATGCGGCGCAGCGACGCCAGGCCGGGGTCGCGCCGGGAGGCGATCAGGACCGCGTGCGCGCGGGGCAGGCGGGCCAGGACCCAGTCGAGGCTGTCGCGCGCCCGCCGGTCGTCGACGACGAGGTGCAGGTCGTCGAGGACGAGCGCCAGGGGCTCGGCGTCCTCGAGGACGTCCAGGACGGCGACGAGGACGTCGTCGCGCAGGTCGGCGTCCGGCGACGCCGCGGCCTCGAGCGCCGGGTCGAGCGCCTCGCCGACGAGCGGGCGCAGCGCCGCGAGCACCGCGGACCACAGCCGTGCGCCGGCGTCGTCGGCGTCCAGGGAGACCCAGGCCACGCGGCGGGGCCGCCCCGGCCCGGCGACGTCGTCGTCGCGCGCGACGGCCCGGTCGGCCCACTGCGCCAGCAGCGTGCTCTTGCCGAACCCCGCGGGGGCGTCGACGACCACGACCCGGGCGCCGGAGCGCTCGATCGCGTCGAGCAGCGAGCCGCGCTTCACGTGCTCGGGCCGGCTCTGCGGCCGGTGGAACTTCGTCTGCGGGAAGACGGCCCCGCGGAGGACCGGCGCGGGCGACCCCGTCGCGGTCTGGGAGGCCGTGGACACCGCGGCCCATCGTCACCGAGCCCCGCCCGGGCCACAAGGTCCTGGGACCGAACCACCCGGGGTGAACCGCGGGCCCGGGGCCTCGCACCCGCCCCGCGACCGGACGCCCGCGACCAGACGCCCCGCGACCGATCGCCCCCGACCGGACGCCCCGCGGACGGGAACCCGGCCCCTACGCCGTGACCGCGCCCGCGATCAGGAGGACCACGCCGACCACACCGGCGACGACGGCCCCGATCGCGGCGAGCTTGGCCGCCTTCTCGGAGCCGGCGACGATCTCCTCCTCGGACCGCGTCGAGACGAGGAACGCGCCCTTGTCCTGCGGCTTGGCGAAGACGAGCGCGCCGGTGCGGTCCGCGACCTCGCCCTGCACGTAGAGCGCCGTGCCCGGGCGGATGACCCACTCCTCGCGCTGGAACCCGAGCGTGCCGGAGTCGTTCGTCGAGCGCAGCAGCGTCGCGAGGAACCCGCCGCCGTCCTGCTGCACCTGGTTGGCCTGCTCGAAGCGGTCGACGACGCGCTCGGGCTGGTCGATGTCCGCGCCGTCGGGGTGGACGAGGACGGTGCCGGTGTCGTCCGAGAGGCCGAAGGGCGCGATCGAGGTGTTGTCCGAGACGACGTCCTCGCGCTCCTGCCGGGTCCGGTGGGACTTGCCGTCGCGCGTGGTGGTGACCATCTCCCAGTACTTGTGGGTCACCTTCGTGCGCACCCAGACCGCGTCGACCTTCGACTCCGGCGCGTCGACCAGGCCCTGCGGGCCGGCCTGCGCCTTGCCGACGGCCTCGCAGCGCTGGGTGAAGTTGCCGCCCCCGACCTCGTCCGCGACGCCCTTGCTCAGGGTCGCGACGTCGCCGCACGAGAGCGTCTCGGTCATGGTCGCGGTGCGGGCCTTGCCGCGCTCGTGGCGGGCGTAGAACACCGCCCCGACGGCGACGAGGATCAGGACGACTCCGGCGATGAGCACCTGCGCACCCTAGCCCGCGCGACGGCGCTGCGCGAACACCGTTCGGCGAGCGGGGGCACGCCACCGGCCCCGGTGGGCACGGCGGGGCCGTCGGCCGTCCGTCCGCCCGCCCGCCCGTGGGATCAGGGCCGGGCCCCGGCACGGGACGGCCGCACTAGGATGCGCGCAACAGTGTTAGCCGGCCGCCAGGTCGGCCCCGCCGCTCCCGAAGGACCACCGTGATCGACCAGCTCCAACCAGCAGGCTCCCGCCGCCGCTCGGCCGCGCTCGCCGTCGGCGTCGCGGCCCTGCTCCTCGCCGGTTGCGGCGGGGACGACGCGCCGACCAGCGCCGCGGGCGGCAAGGGCAAGCCCGCCATCGGCCGGGCCGACGGCTTCACCGCCAAGAAGAGCCTGGTCCCCAAGGGCGACAGCGCCGACGCCGACGGGGAGGTCGAGAGCTACGTGCCGACGGGCGACATCATCGCCGACTCCGGGTTCCGTCCCGAGACGGACGGCTTCTCGTTCGAGAACTACGGCAACGACGTCGGCCCCGAGAACCTCGAGCCGGTCAACGTCCAGACGCTCTTCGGCAACATCGTCTGCCTGCGGGGCACCTCCGAGGACTGTCGGCTGACGCCCGCGGCGAAGACCTGGATGGACAACCAGAACGAGAGCATGGGCGGCGGCCACTGCCAGGGCTTCTCCGTCCTCGCGCTGCGGATGTTCGACGACAAGGTCGACGAGTCCGACTACGGCGCGCGGCGCACCGCGAACCTCGACCTCGTCGGCAACACGGACCTGCAGTCGGCGATCGCCGAGCACTTCACCTACCAGGTGCTCCCGCCGATCCTCGAGAAGCGCGTGAAGGGCACCCCGAGCCAGGTGCTGCAGACGCTCGTCGACCGCCTGAACGACGGGAAGGAGCTCTACACGCTGGGCATCTACAAGAGCGACTTCACCGGCGGCCACGCGATCACCCCGTTCGCGGTCGAGGACCAGGGCGACGGGGCCTACAAGATCCTCGTCTACGACAACAACTTCCCGGGCGTCACGCGTGCGGTGGACGTGAACACCGAGGACGAGACCTGGGACTACGTCGGCGGCACCAACCCGAAGAACACCGACGAGGTCTACGAGGGGAACGCGCGGACGGGCACGCTGGAGCTCGACCCGACGCGCCCCGGCGAGCAGGAGTCGTCGTGCCCGTTCTGCGAGGCCACCGAGCAGACCGAGGAGGGCTCGGGCAAGGGCTCCGTCCTGGCGGAGGAGGACCGCTACACCGAGCTGACGCTGACGGGCGACCCGGCCAACCACCCGCACCTCGTCTTCACCGACGACGACGGACGGCGCACCGGCATCGTGAACGGGCGGTTCCTGCGCGAGATCCCGGACGTCGAGGTCGTCAAGACCTACGCGGTGCAGAACTGGGACGAGGCCCCCGAGCCGCGATTCCGCCTGCCCGAGGGCAAGGAGTACTCGATCACCGTCGACGGCTCGCGGCTCACGAAGGCCACCAAGGCGAGCGTGAACCTCGTCGGCAACGGCCTGGCGATCGACCTCGACGGCATCGAGATCGCGCCGGGCCAGAAGGACGAGATGGCGCTTCCGGGCGGCTACGGCATCACCTACCAGACCAATTCGAAGAGCGAGATCCCCACGTCGCCCGAGTTCTACGCCGGCCTGGTGAAGGGCAACGCCGCCCTGAACTTCGCGGCGACCGCCGTGGGCGTGAAGAGCGGCTCGACGGTGTCGTTCCTCGTCGATCAGGAGAACGAGGCGGTCATCCTCGACTCCACCGGCAGCGAGGGCCTGGAGGGCCTGAAGCCGCAGTTCCTCCTGCAGCTGACGAAGGCCGACGCGAAGGGCCGGGTCACCGCCTGGCAGCGCCTGCTCGAGCTCGACGGGGCGAAGGAGCAGAAGGCCGGGTTCGACTACTCGACGGCCCCGAGGAGCGGCAAGCGGCTGCCGATCGTCGTGCTGGACGAGGACGCCGAGGTCATCCGGACGCTGACGGCGAAGCCGACCACGCCGTAGGGCGGGGCGCGGCCCGGAGCGGGGCGGCGCGGCCGACGTCGCCCCGTGGACCCCGGGGACGCGCGCGACCCGGGCGGGAGGCTCTCCCCGGGCGGTGACGCCGGCTCAGGCGGCGGCGCCGGGCTTCGTCACGCCGGGCCGCGACCAGATGTCGTTGCACGCCTCGCACGTCTCCGGCGGGATGACGCCCATCCGCATCAGGACGGCGAACATCCGGCAGCCGACGCAGATCCCGGCCAGCGACTCGAGCCCGGCGAAGACGACCATCAGGCCCAGGCAGACGTTCGCGAAGGCGGTCCAGCCCAGCGCCAGGCCGCCGATCGCGGCGGCCGTGGTGACGACGGCGCCGATCGCCTGCGCGAACCGCTTGGGCGGGCCGGGCGTCGGGCGCTTCTCTCCGAGGAACCGCGGCGCGACGACGTCCATCGCCAGCCGACCGAGCGGACTGAAGGTCGGCCCCGCGGCCGCGCGGGCGACGAACCCGTAGGCGAGCGGGATCAGCAGCCACTGCCACCCGGTGAGGAGCGCCACGATTGCGGCGATCATCACGACGAAGGCGACGAACCGCGCGGCCTTCTCGTTGATCGGATTCGGAAAGCTGAATACCTGACCCACGATCGGGACTATACGCCGTCGTCGTGCGGGCTCCATGGCGACGGGCCGCGCGACGGCGGGTCCGGTCGTGCGCGCCCCACGGCCCCACGGCCCGGCGTTCACGGGGGTTGCGGGCCGTCCCCCGAGAGCCCCGGAAGCGCGTGCCGCGCGGTGGGCCGGGCGTGGACCGCGATGATGCGGGGGTGAGCGAGAACGAGACCAGCACGCCGACCGAGCACGGCGCCCCGCCGGCCGGCTCGCCGATCGTCCCCGACCCGTCCGGACCGGTCCTCGCGCCGGCGCGCCGCTCGACGGCGGCCGAGGAGGCGCGGACGATGGTCGCCTCGACGGCGCAGGGCGTCCTGGCGTCGCTCACGTCGACGGGCGACCCGTGGGGCTCCGTCGTCACCTACGGCGCCCTGGACGACGGCTCGCCGGTGTTCCTCGTCTCCCGGATGGCGGAGCACACCCGCAACCTGGAGGGCGACGAGCGGGCCAGCCTCGTCGTCGCCGAGCCGCCGAACGACGAGAACCCGCTGGACCGCGGCCGCGTGACCCTGGCGGGCCGCGTCCACCGGCCCACCGGCGAGGATCTCGCCGCCGCCCGCGCCGCCCATCTGCGGGCGATGCCCTCGGCGGAGCTCTACGCCGACTTCGACGACTTCCTCTTCTTCGTCCTGCGCGTCGGCCGCGTGCGCTGGGTGGGCGGCTACGGTCGCATGGACTCCGCCACCGCCGAGGACTACGCCGCCGCCCGCCCGGACCCGGTCGCCCCGCACGCCGCCGGCGCCGTCGCGCACCTCAACGACGACCACCCCCACAACCTGCTCGAGATCGCGCGCGCCCTCGCCGGCTTCCCGGACGCGACCGCCGCCTCCGCGGTCCGCGCCGACCGCCACGGCATGGACCTCGCCGTCGAGACCCCGCGCGGCACCGCCTGGCCCCGGGTCGGCTGGACCACCTCGATCGACGACGCGGGCGGCCTGCGTGCCGCGTCGGTCGACCTGGTCCGGCGGGCGCGCGAGGCGGCCTGACCCCCGCAGACGCGGCGGGCAGAGCTCTGCGAACGGGGCGGACGCGGCGGCCGGGCGGACCCGGCAGGCCGCGGCCCCTCGCGCCGACCGGACCGGCCGCCCCAGATCCGCGGTGTGGACATCTTCCAGCGTGACTCACCCGGTGAATACGGCGATGCACCGGATGAATCGCGCTGGAAGAGGTGTACGTCCCGGCCGCGGGAGCGCTCTCGATGCCTGCGCGCGACGGCGTGAGCGCGCACTCGTCAGCCGTGCGCACCCGTCAGCCGCGCGGGCGCAGCCGGCCGAGCAGCTCGAGCGCCGCGGCCTTGTGCAGCGGCTCGTTGAGGTTGCCGCACTTCGGCGACTGCACGCACGAGGGGCAGCCCGAGTCGCACGGGCACTCCGCGAGCAGGCGCTCGGCGTCGGCGGCCCAGGCCTCGAACTCGCGGAACGCCTGGCGGGCGATCCCGACGCCGCCGACGTGGCCCTCGTAGACGATGATCGTCGGCCCGTTCGTCTGCGGGTGCAGGTTCGTCGACAGGCCGCCGACGTCCCAGCGGTCGCACATCGCCAGCAGCGGCAGCACCGCGATCTGCGCGTGCTCCGCGGCGTGCAGCGCCCCCAGGACGTGCTCCGTCGGGAACGGCTCGAGGCCGATCGGCGCGTCGCCGGCCCCGCCGCCGGGCACGCCGCCCCCGTGGATCAGCGCCCCGGGCTCGTACCAGACGGCTTCCGTGGTGAACGAGACCGACGGCAGGTCCACCGTCCGCAGGTCGACGATCTCGCCCGTCTTGCGACGCCGTCGCTGGTAGGCCAGCACGGTGTCGGTGACCGTGACCGTGCCGTAGGTCAGCCGCATCGGGCCGCCGAGCGTCTGCACCTCGCGCCGGTCGAGGACCCGCTCGAAGAGCACCTCGATCTCGCGCTTGGGCTCCGTCCACCAGTTCCCCGCGAACGGCTCGACGACCGCGTAGCCGGACTCCAGGTCGAGGCCCTGCACCTCGTACTGGGTGCCCTGGTGCAGGTAGATCGCGCCCTCGTGGACCGTCGACGGGGCCTTGTCCTGCTCGACGTGGCCGATCTCCTCGCCCGTCGTGCCGTCGACGATCACGACGCGGTGGGTGCTCGCGGACCGCAGGGCCACGTCGCCGGCGGGGAACCCGTGGCCGTCGACGGGACGGAACACGCCCGAGCGCTCGCGCAGGTCGCCGCGACGGACGAGCTCCTCCGCGTGCGCCCGCCAGCGCGGCCCCAGCGCCGGCGCGTCGCGCTCGTCCAGCGGTGCCTCGTAGGCCGCACAGAGCAGGTGCGGCAGGTGGATCGACTCGTTCTCGTGCTGCAGGATCGCCGCCTCGACCGGACGGCCGAGGAACTCGTCGGGGTGGCGGCAGAAGTACTGGTCCAGTGCGTCCTCGCCCGCCACGTAGACGGCCAGCCCGCGGCCCCGACGGCCCGCACGGCCCCACATCTGGCGGAGCGACGCGACCGTACCGGGGAACGTGACGACGACGCACGCGTCGAGCTCGCCGATGTCGATGCCCAGCTCGAGCGCGGTGGTCGTGACGACGACGCGGACCTTCCCGTCGACGAGCTGCTGCTCGAGCTCGTGGCGCTGCCCGGTGGTGTACCCCGCGCGGTACGGCACGACGGCCCGGGCGAGGTCCATCCGGCCGCGCTCCTCGAGCTGGTCCTTCGCGATCTCCGCCACGACCTCGACGCCCTTGCGCGAGCGGATGAAGCAGATCGTGCGCGTCCCGGACTCCGCCAGGTCGGCGAGCATCTCGCCCGCCTCCGTGAGCGCGGAGCGCCGCACCCGCCCGGCGATGAGCTCGGACGCGTCGAGCAGCTCGACGTCGGGGTTGGACCCGGGGGACTCGAGGTCGGAGCTCTCCGGCTCGACCTCCGACGCGTCGCCCGCCGGGTGGACCGTCGCCATCGGGCCGTCGTGGTTGAGGTCCGCCAGGGGTGCGGCCCCGCGCCCGTCCCCGGCGCCGAGCAGCGGCCGGTCCGCGTTCTCGCGCCGCACCCGCGCGGCGGTCGCGTGCTGGTCGTCGTCCTCGTCGAAGAGCGGCGGGTTCCACATCGCGATCTGGCGCGCGGTGCCCGGCGCGCCGTCCTCGTCAATCAGGGCGACGTCCGCGAGGCCCGTCAGCGCCTCGACGTGCTCGACCGGGTTGGCGATCGTCGCCGAGGCGAGCAGGAAGCGCGGGCCGGTGCGCATCCGACCCTCCGGTCGCAGGCGGGCGTCCTCGTGGCGCTCCGTCAGCCGGCGCAGCCGCCGCAGGACGTTCGACACGTGCGATCCGAAGACGCCGCGGTAGACGTGCGCCTCGTCGATCACCACGACCCGCAGCCGCGCGAGGAAGTCGGCCCACAGGTCCGGCCGCGGCAGGATCCCGACGTGGAGCATGTCCGGGTTGGTCAGGACGACGTTGGCGCGCGTCCGGACGTCCTTGCGCGCCTCGCGGGGGGTGTCGCCGTCGTAGATCGCGACGCGCAGCTCCCGCGACAGGCCGAAGGACGCGAGCGACCGCGCCTGGTCCTGCGCCAGCGCCTTCGTCGGGTAGAGGAACAGCGCGCGGGCCCGCGGCTCGCGCAGGAGCGCCTCGATCGCCGGCAGCTGGAACGCGAGCGACTTGCCCGAGGCGGTCGCCGTCGTGACGACGAAGGGCCGGGCGGGCGGCAGCCCGAGCGCCTGCGCCTGGTGCGTGTAGAGCTCGGTGATCCCGCGATGGGCCAGGCCGTCGAGGAGCCGCGGGTGCAGGTCCGACGGGATCGGGGTGGTCCGCGCCGCCCGCGCGCCCTCGAACGCCTCGCGGACGAGGCGCTCGTCCTCGCGGCCGGCCTCGAGGGTCGGCCGCCACGGGTCGGGGGGACGGGACGGCATCCCGACGGATCATGACGAACGCACGTTCGCCCCGTGGCCGACCGGGGGCGCCCCGCTCCTACGCCGTCGTGGCGAAGTGCTGCTCCTGGTCGGCGGTCGGGCCGAGCTCGTCCGGCAGGTCGCCGGCGGGCACCGCCTGCCACTCGTGCTCGCCGCGCGCCCGGCGGCGGCGGTAGGCGAGCCGGCCGTGGGCGTTCATCACGTGCCAGGCGGCGTGCGTGGCCGGCGTGACGAGCGGGATCCAGAAGCGCGACTCGAGCGGGTCGAGCGGCGTGACGGACCCGGGGGTCACGGTCGCGCCGATGTGGCCCTCGCCGTCCTCGAGCGTCAGGCGCGCCAGGATCGTGCCGTCGGCGTCGCAGATCTGGGTCTCGCCGAGCATCTGCGTCCGCCACGGCACGAACGGGGCCATCGGCGTCCGCGATCCGACCGGCCCGACGTGCGCCGCGTGGACGACCGGTGCGCCGACCAGCCGTGCGACCTGGCGGGGGAGCTCGCGGCTGGCCTGGCGCCAGACGAGGTGCTCGCGCCGGGTCCACGCCCGCAGCGGGCCGCCCCAGTTGTCCGGGAACGACGGCCAGCACATGCCGCCGAGGACGAGGTCGACGCCCTGCAGGCGACGCGCGGTGCGGAAGCGGATCCACTCCCACCCCGAGGCCAGGCCCACGTCGAGGCCCAGCGCGGTGCAGTGCGTGCGACCGTCGTCGTCGCCCCCGCGGTAGTAGTGGTTCTCCCACGCCGTGGGGGTGTCCTTGTCGTGCAGGTGGGCGCGGCCGTCGGGCTCGGCGAGCACGTAGGTGCCGTAGGCGTCGTCGCCGCGTCGGGCGAGGAACCCCCCGGCGATCACGACGTCGAGCTCGCGGGCCAGGCCCGTCAGCAGCCGGAACGGCGCGCCGTCGACGGGCCGCGCGACCCCGCGCAGCTTCTCGTGGAAGACGTTCGGCGAGGTCATCGCCTCGGGCACCACGATCACCTGCGGGTCGTGGGCGCGGTGGGCGTCGCGGATCAGCGCCTCGATGCGGACGAGGTTCGCCTCGACCGCCCCGAGCTCGAGCCGGGGCTGGACGGCGGCGACGCGGATCGGATCGCGGGGGCTCATGCGGGGACCTCGGTGGTGGGGGACGACGGTGTGGGTGCCGCGACGGCGACGGACGCGGGGACCGGGACGCGGGCGCTCGACGCGCCGCTGCCCGAGGAGGACGTGATCCCCGCGGAGGACGCGGGCGTCGCCACGTCCCGCCGCGCCGGCGCGGCCGGCCACGTCCATCCCGGGTGCTCCGAGCCGGTCACGACGCGGGTCGAGCGGAAGCGCCCCGCCCGGGCCTCGGCCCGGACCGCCAGGTCGGTCCGCAGGTCGGGGACCGACGCCCGCAGGATCGAGAGCGCCTGACGGGGACGGCGGGCCATCGCGCCCACCGCACCACCGACCAGCCGGGGCACCGTGAGCACCTCCTGCTGGGTGCGCGTGCGCTGGAAGAGATCGCTGAGATCGGGAGCGCCGCGGCCCTGCGCGCGACGGGCGATCTCGACCAGCGCCGGGGGCTGCGGCGCGATCCGCGTCTCGGCGTTGGCCAGGTGGTAGGCCGCCAGGCACTCCTCGTCGCGGAGCTGCTCCCAGCGCCGGAGCGCGGCGTCGAGCGCCGCGGGGTCCTCGATCGCCGCGGCGGCGGCCTCGCCGGCGGTCCGCCCCATCCACAGCGCGTCGCGCTGCCCCTGACCGATTACCGGGTCCTTGAAGTGGCCGGCGTCGCCGATCAGCGCCCAGCCGGGGCCGCTGCTGGGCCGGAAGTACGCGGAGACGTCGTTCGTCGAGCGCAGCTTGCCGACGTTCGTCGCGCCCGCGATCCGCTCCGCGAAGCCGGGATGGCGGCGCAGGAACTCGGCCCACGTCCCCTCCGGGTCCTTGCGGGCGCGGGGGACGTCCGCCGCCGGGCCCATGACCAGGGCGACCGTCCTCGGCCGCGGCGCACTCGGGAAGACCATGCAGAACGAGGTGCCGTCGCGCCACTGCATCAGGGTCTCGTTCAGCTCCGTCCCGGCCTGCGGATCGTCGAGGTAGCGGAAGACCAGGCCGCGGCCGTTCAGCGAGCCGCGGTAGGGGCGCCACGCACCGACGCGGGCGGCGACGGTGGACCGCCGCCCGTCGGCGCCGAGCACGAGCCGGCAGCGCACGTCACGGACCTCACCGTCCGCGTCGCGGTAGCGGACGCCCGCCGCGCGGCCGCCCTCCCACAGGACGTCGAGCATCTCGCTGCCCTCGCGGACGTCGGCCCCCGCACGCCGGGCGGCGTCGGCGAGCACGACGTCCTGGATCGTCCGCGGCACGCAGAGGACGTAGTCCGTCTCGCCCTCCGGGCTCCACCGCTCCCGGACCGTCACGTCGTCGCCCATGTGCAGCTGGATCCCGCGCATGTACGAGGGGTCGAGGGCCAGCAGGTCGTCCAGCGCGCCCATCCGGCGGACCTCCTCGATCCCCGCGGAGAAGAGGACGTGCGTCGAGAGGGTGTCCGACGGGAGCTTCCCGCGTTCGAGCACGACCACGTCCTTCCCGGCCCGGGCGAGCGCGGCCGCCGCGGCGCTGCCGGCAAGGCGTCCTCCGACGATCACGACATCATGGGTCTCCATGGGCCGAACCTACCCCGGCACCCGCTACAGTTGCAAGTGGATTCAGAGATGAAGTCGATTCCAACTGCAGGCGGTCCCGCCCTCGACGATCCGGCAGGCCGGCGCCCGGCGCGCGGCGAGCGCCGGGCCGCGCGCACCCGTGCGGCGATCCTCGACGCAGCCGAGCGGGCCTTCCGCGCCGCCGGCTACCGCGGCACGCGCATGGAGGACGTCGCCGAGGCCGCCGACGTCGCGATCGGCTCGATCTACGGCCACTTCGGCAACAAGGACGGCCTGTACCACGCGCTCGCTGAGCGCTCCGTCGAGCTCTTCGGGGAGTACATGGAGCGCGCCTACGCCGCGGGCGCCACGCCCCTGGAGCGCGTCATGGCCGCCGGCGACTCGTACCTGCGGTTCCACCTCGAGCACCCCGGCGCGTTCCGGTTCTTCGCGATGGGCGACACGGACGCCGGGCCGGTGATGGACGCCGAACTGCGTGAGCGGGTCAGCGGGCGGACCGAGGCCCTGATCGAGCGCTTCCGCGAGGAGATCCAGGCCGCGATCGACGCCGGCGAGGCCCGGCCGCTGGACGCGCACGACCTGTCGCGGTTCCTCTGGGGCGCGTGGAACGGCGTGATCGGCCTGACGCTGCGCGGCGACCGCATGGCGCTGGACGACGACGCCGTGGCCGCCTGCATCCAGACCGGGCGGCGCCTGGTCCTCGAGGGCCTGGTCGCCCCGTCCGCCCGCGACGCAGCGGGCGACGCCCTCGCCCGCCTGGTGTCGACCGAGGACGTCGACCCCGGCTGACGCGCGGGGGGCCCGTCACCGCCCGGGCGGGGCCGTGGACCTGGGCGGGGCGGAGCGGGCGTCCGGCGGTGAGGCCGCCGGGACGACCCCGCGGCCCTCAGCCCGGCGCCGCCGGCCCCGCGCGCCGCTGCGGGTGGTCCTCGGGGATCTGCACGAGGACGAGCTGCAGCCCGTCGGGGTCGGTCAGCGTCGCCTCGACCAGACCCCACGGCTTCCGTGCCGGAGCCTCCAGCACGGGGACCCCGGCGTCGGCCAGGCGGGTCGCCTCCGCCTCGACGTCCCGGACCTGCAGGAGCAGCCGGGTCGCGGCGGAGGGCGTCGCGTCGCCGGACCCCGACAGCTCGAGCAGCCCGCCGCCGAGGAAGAAGACGATCCCGGGGTGCCCGGCGGTCCCGAACTCGCGGAACACGCCGAGCCCGAGGACGTCCTCGTAGAACCGGCGCGACGCGGCGTGGTCGCGCGGGTGCAGCAGGACGCGACTGGCGAGGACCTCCATGCGCCCATCGTAGGCCGCGGGGCCCGCCCGACCGCGATCAGCCCGCGACCCGGCGGGCGAGGCCCGGGTAGGCGCGCACGAGGCCGTCGGCGTCGAGCTCGAGCTCGGCCACGAACCGGCGCCCCTCGCCGACGTAGCGGACGACCGACCCGTCCTCGGTGCGCCGCACGTGCTCGTAGCGCTGCGGCGACGGGACCACCGCCAGGGACGGCGCGTCGACCCAGGCCATCAGCAGGTCGTGCTCGCCCTCGTGGATGTTCAGCGTGTGCCGCCGGACGGGCATCAGGTTCGTCAGCGGCGACGCGCCCAGGTCGCAGTCGATCGCCCCGCGGAGCAGGGCCATGTCGCCGCCGGGCTCGGCCAGTCCCGGTGCGCTCCCGGACTCCGCGACCTCGCAGCGCCAGCGGCCCGCGCCGTCGTGGCGGAGGTCGATCTCCCGCGACCAGCCGGCTCCGGAGGACCGCGCCTGCAGGCGGTGGGTCTCCCAGCCGGCGGTCGTGTCGAGCTCGTACTCCAGGCGGTACGGGACCGGATCGACGCCCAGCTGCGTGCCCTTGGCGCGGACGCGGTCGACGCCCAGATCGACGACGGCGACCTCCGCCCGCCAGGCGTCGGTCCCCTCCCAGACGATCGTGCGCGCGCTCATCGCCCGAGCGTACCCCGGCGGGGTCGCCGGCCCGCCGCGACCGGGGATCGGGGAGGACCGCCCTGGGCGGCACGCGGTCCGCGGCCCGTACGCTGTGGGTGTGAGCAGCGCGACGGCCTCCGGCAGCTTCGGCCCCCCGCCCCCGGTGGCCGAGGACGCGATCGTCGTGGAGGGCCTGCGCAAGCGCTACGGCTCGTCCGGCGACGAAGCGGTCAAGGGCATCGACTTCCGGGTCCGCCAGGGCGAGATCTTCGGGCTGCTGGGACCCAACGGCGCCGGAAAGACGACGACGATCGGCGTCATCACCACGCGCGTGCGCCCGACCGGCGGCCGCGTCCTCGTGGACGGGCTCGACGTCACGACGGACCAGGTCGCGGTCAAGCTGCGCCTGGCGGTCGTGCCGCAGCGCCCGAACCTCGACCGCAGTCTCAGCGCGATCGAGAACCTCACCTTCCACGCCGCGTACTTCGGCTTCTCGCGCAGGGCACGCCGCGAGCGTGCCCTCGAGCTGCTCGAGCAGGTGGGCCTGCAGGGCCGGGAGAACGACCGCGTCGACCAGTACTCGGGCGGCATGGCGCAGCGGCTGATCATCGCCCGCGCCCTGATCCACCGCCCGCAGATCCTGATCCTCGACGAGCCGACGACGGGCCTGGACCCGCAGTCGCGGCTGTTCCTCTGGGACACGATGCGCGAGCTGCAGGCCCAGGGCACGACGCTCATCCTGACCACGCACGACATGGCCGAGGCCGACCAGCTCTGCGAGCGGATCGCGATCGTCGACCACGGCGAGGTGATCGCGCTGGACACCCCGCGCGGCCTGCGGAGGCTGCTGCCGTCGGAGCGCGGCGTCGAGGTGGTGGTGGTCGCGCAGGACGCGGTGGGCGCACCCGATGCGGTCGACGCCGACGACGGCGCGACCCCGTCGTCCGGCGCCCCGACGGTCCCCGGCGACGATCCCGCCGCGGCGATCGGCCGCGTCCCGGGCGTGGAGCGCGCCGATGTCGTCTCCTCCGCCGAGGGCCGCACGACGGTCCGGGCCTACGGAGCGGTCGAGGCGGGCGACCTCGTCGCCGGGCTGTCCGACGCCGGCCTCCGCCTCGTCGAGCTGCGCCAGCTCGAGGGCTCGCTGGAGGACGTCTTCGTCCACCTGACCGGCCGCGAGCTGCGGTAGGCCCCCCGCGTCCGCCCGGTCCGGGCGGACGCGGGCGCCGGGACCCGACGCCCCGACGGGCTCAGTCCACCGGGTCCTGCACCCGCCGGGCGGCGCGCAGGAACAGCCACGCCGTCAGCGCCGGCCAGGTCAGGACCGCCAGCGCGATGCCGCCGCCCTCGTCGAACGGATCGTCGCTCACCGCGATCCCGAGCGCGAAGACGGCGAAGAAGAGAGCGAAGGGCCAGACGGCCCAGGCCAGCGGCTCGTCGTGCAGGCGACGCCGGACCGCGCGGTCCGTCGACCGGCCCAGCAGGACGTTCAGCCGCTCCACCCCGCGGGCGTCCGCCGCGCGGCGACCCGCGACGAAGCCGGCGTCGTCCGCGATCCGCCAGAAGTCCTGCCCCACCTCGCGGGCCTCGAGGACCCCGCCGGGCCGCGGCTCCCACCACGCGAGGGTGCGGACCTGCAGGCGTCGGTCCGCACCTTCCTGGGGCGCCGGCCGGACGTGGACGAGCTCGAGGCGGTCCGTCCCGTCGTCGCGGACCCCGTGGAGCACGAGCACCCGGCCGGCGCCGTCCGGCACCCCGCGTTCGAGCGACGCCGGCTGCGACCGGGCCGCGCGGTGGACCGACCGCAGCAGCCGACGCCCCGCCGCCCGGCGACGGACGACGACCACGATCGCCACGAGGACGACGCAGACGGCGAGGGCCGCGAACGCGACCGGCTCCCGCTCCTCGATCTCGGACCGCCGGGCGGAGCCCATGCTGCCCGCGGCGACGACCCAGACGACGCCGGCGGTCCACGCCGCCCCGTGGAGCAGCCGTCGGGGGCCCGTGGGCAGGGGCGGGGCCAGGGGTGCCCTCCGGGCGGTGTCGGAGGGCCACCGGCCGGGCCGGTGCCGCAGGGGTCGCGCGGGATCGACCGCCAGGCGCTCGAGCTCGGCCGCGTTCCAGACCTTCGGGCGTGCGCGGACCAACCGCGCGGCCAGCTCGGCCCGGCCGTCGTCGGTCAGTGGCTCGGGGTCCCAGCCGTCCGGGACCGCGACCCGTGGGTCGACGGTCGGCAGCTCCGTCGCCGCCGCAGCGACGAGCGCCGCGGGCGCGGACGCCGGCGCCGCCGCGACGCCGTCGTGACGGGGCAGCACGCGGGCCGCGTCGGCGCGGACGACGACCTCCGCGTACCGGTCGACGAGGTCCTCCGCCGCGCCGGGCAGGTCGGCGGGCACCCGCTCCTCGGCGATCGTCCGGACCTCCAGCAACCCGGCGTCGGACGGATCGCCCCGCAGCCACAGCAGCGACACCCGCAGGCCGTGCGGCTCGCGGACGACCGCCACCGTGGGGCGGGCCTGCGGGTCGAGCGCAGGATCGATGCCGGCGCCCCGGGCGCGGCGCCGGTGCGTCCGACCGGCCCGGACCTGCCGCACGCCCTGCCGGAGGAGCACGACGCCGCCCCACCCGCCGAGGCCCACGAAGGTGGCGAGCGCCGCACCGCTGTCGACGCGGTCGCGCCGGTCGTTCTCCAGCACGCCGAGCAGCCCGAAGACGCCCTCGGCGAGGAAGGCGAGCGCGAAGCCCAGCAGCGCGCCGGCCACCAGCACCCCGGCGACGATCTGCAGCCGCCCGGCCACCGCCGCCGGCACGTCGCGCAGGCCGATCGGGGCGATCGTCACCCCGAGCTCGTGGAGGGTCCGCGACGACAGGCCCACGTGGCCGTCGAGGTCGGCGCGCGGCACCCGCTGCACCGGGGCCTGCCGGACGCGGTCGCGCAGCGCGGCACCGTCGTCCGCGGCGAGCGCGTCGAGGTCGGCGGGGACCGCGGACGGGTCGGCGGCGGGGGCGTCCATCCCGCGCGACCCTAGCCGGGACGGTCCGCACGGGCGACGCCGGCGGCGCGCTGGCGTACCCTCGGACCGTGTCCTCCGCGCCCGTGACCGCCACCCCGGACCGCACCCCGCCCGGGGCCGCCGCCGGCACCCGTCGCCGCGCGTTCCTCGCGATCCTCAGCCGGGACCTGTGGGTGACGATCCGTCGCGAGCCGGGCGGCTTCCTCGCCCAGGCCCTGCTCCAGCCGATCTTCTTCCTCTTCATCTTCGGCCGGGTGCTGCCCGAGATCGGTCAGGCGCAGGGCTCCTACGGCAGCCTGCTGCTGCCGGGCGTCATGGCGCTGACCGCGATCACGGTCTCGCTGCAGAACGTCGCCCTCCCGCTGGTGATCGAGTTCTCGTTCACCAAGGAGATCGAGGACCGTCTGCTGGCCCCGCTCCCTGCCTGGGCGGTGGGCGTCGAGAAGATCGTCCACGCCGCCCTGCGCGGGATCTTCTCCGCCTTCGTCCTGCTGCCGATCGCCGCGGTCGTCCTGCCCGACGGCCTGCAGCTCGGCGGGGCGAACTGGATCGCGCTGATCGCCGTGGTGGCCGGCGGCGCCGTCGCCGGCGGCTGCCTCGGTCTCGTCATGGGCACGGTCGTGCCGGCCAACAAGATCAACATCGCCTTCGCGGTGATCCTGACCCCGCTGCTCTTCACCGGGGCGACGTTCTACCCCTGGTCGTCGCTCGACAGCCTCCGGTGGTTCCAGGTCGTCACGCTCCTGAACCCGCTGACCTACGTCAGCGAGGGCGCCCGCGCGGCGATCGGCACGGGCGAGCACATGGCCACCTGGGCGATCCCCCTCGGCATCGTCGGCAGCATCGTCGTCTTCGGCGTCATCGGCCTCCTGGGCTTCCGCCGCCGCGCGATCGACTGACCCGAACCGCCGGCGCCCCGTCGGGCCCGACGAGGCGACCGCCGACGAGGTGGACGTCCGCGGCCTCCAGGTAGCGCCGCGCCTGGACGACCACGAGGCCGATGTGGCGGGCCGTCGCCAGCAGCAGCAGCGCGAGCGGGATCTCGACGAGGACCGCCATCGCGATCGCCTGCACCTGCTCGGCCCCCGGTGCCGAGGTCGTGACGTCGAACCAGGCGTCGACGAGCAGCATCGTGCCGGCGGCCGCGGCCAGCGGGCCGCTCCAGACGGACCGGGTGACGACGGCGAAGGCGGTCGCGCCGAGCACGACCGCCATCCCGACGTCGAACCCCGCCCAGGCCAGGTTCCACGCGTGGGCCGTCGTGTGCCCCGGCAGGGTGAGGACCAGGAAGGCGCTCCACGGGATCAGCAGCACCGCGCAGACGGCGAACAGTCGCGCGACCCACCACGGGATCAGACGGCCGTACTCGTCGTTCTGCGCCCGGACGTGGGCGCCGTAGCCGCGCAGCCGCGAGAGGGGGTTCGGGTGCGTCCCCGCGCCCGGGACGGGACCGGTCATGACCTCAAGGTACCCACCGCGGCGACCGGGTCCACCGGCCTGGGACGTCGGCGGCCGCCCCTCGACGCTCAGGCCGAGGCGGCCTCGTTGGCCGCGTGCAGCTGCTTCTGCCGGGCCCCGCTGCGGGCGATCGGCATCGCGTAGCGGTCGACGTAGGCGACGTCCTCCCGCCAGAGCGCCAGGGCCCGGTCGCCGTCGATCGGCCCGCCGTGGCCCGGGATCACCCAGTCGGCCTGGTCGACGAGCGGCTTGAGCACGTCGAGCGTCGCCCGGTACTGCGAGCGCGAGCCCTCGTGGTCGTGCCACGTCGGGATCTCGACCGGCGAGAGGTAGTCGCCGCAGATCAGGGTGCGGGCCCACGGCACCCAGATCGCCATGCCGTCGGCGGTGTGCCCCGGAGCGGGGTGCAGCTCGAGGTCGTGCTCCGCCGGCGCACCGTCGCCCGTGTCGGGTCCGGCCAGGCCGATCTTGCCCGGGACCGGGAGCGCCTGCAGCTCGCCGAGCTTCAGGCCGGGCGGCGTGCCGTTCTGGCCGCGCTGCACGTAGTGCTCGTCGTCGAACGCCCGCAGGGCCCGCACCGCCTCGCCGGAGTGGCCCGAGAGCCGTGCCGCCGTGGTCTCGGCGACCCCGAGCGCCGCCTCGGGGAACGCGAAGCGCCCGAGCAGGTGGTCCCAGTCGCCGTGCGTGGCGAGCAGCCCGGCGACGCCGAACCCGGCCTGCCCGGCGACCTGTGCGGTCAGCTCGAGCTCGTCCGGGTAGACCGGGGAGTCGACGAGGAACGCCTCTCGCGGCGCGGCCGCGGCGGCCGCCCCCAACGGGTTCTCCGCGGGCTCGGATCCCGCGGGGGCGGCGGGAGCGCGGACGATCGCGGCGGTGGTCTGCCAGACGCGGGAGACGACGACGAGGACGTCGGGATGGACGGCGAGGGCACGCATCGCCCACAGCATCCCAACCCGGGCCCGTGGGACGCCGCCGCGCGGGGTCCGCGCGGGGCCGACCCGTCGGCCGGCGCGGGCGGGCAGGACGTCGCCGTCCCGCGCGTCGCCCGCGGAGGGCCCTACTTCAGGCCGAGCTCGCGGACCGCGTCGAGCAGCGTCTTGACCTCGATCGTCGGCTGCTTGGTGCCCTTCTCGAGCTCCTCGCCGTGCCGGTTGATCCAGATCACGGGGACCTTCGACTTCAGGCACGGCGCGACGTCGGCGTAGTAGCCCGACGCGATGTGGACCCAGTTCTTCTTGGAACCCGCGCGGCGCGCGATCTCGGTGAAGTGCGCGGAGTCCGGCTTGTACGAGCGGACCTGCTGGGCGGTGACGACGAGGTCGAAGTCGTGGCGGATGTGCCGGCGCGTGAGGCCGAGGAGCTTGTCGTCGATGTTCGAGACGAGGCCCGTCTTGAACTCCTTGCCGAGCTTGCGCAGCTGCGGCATCGTCTCGCGGAACGGGCGCCAGCGCTCGACGGAGTCCGGCAGGAAGTTCGCGCGCGCCGGCTCCTGACGCAGGTCGTCCCAGCCGAGCTCGGCGGCGACCTCGCGGGCGGTGCGGCGGAGGACCTCGGCGTAGAGCTCGTACGAGCCGGCCGCGATCTCGCGGTGCTTCTCGTGGAAGAGGTTGAGGAGGCGGTCCTTCTCGAAGGTGAAGCCGTCCTTGCCGGCCTCCTTCGTGAACGCCTCGACGATCCCGGCCTCCCAGTCGATCAACGTGCCGTACACGTCCATCGTGACGAAATCGATCTGCTTGGGAAGTGGCATTCCGCCCAGTATGACATTGTGTACGCCGCAGACGGCGGCCGATGCGTGATCGGTACGCGTCGGCCGCGGCGGTCAGGACCGCGGGCGGCGGCGCGCGGCCGACCGGGGCGGTGCCGCGCGCATGTGGTCGCGCACCGGGGCGAGGACCCGGGTGAGGTCGCCGACGTCCTCCCGGGACAACGGCTCGAACAGCAGACCCCGGACCACGTCGACGTGCCCCGGGAACACGCGGGCCAGCCGCTCGCGTCCCGCGCCCGTGATCGTGACGACCGTGCCCCGCTCGTCCTCGGGGGCCGCCGTGCGCGCGACCAGCCCCTCCTTCTCGAGCAGGCCCACCTGGTAGGTCAGCCCGCTGCGGCTGTGGACGAGCCCGTCCGCCAGGTCGGTCATGCGCCGCCCGCCGGCCGGTGCGTCGCCGAGCCGCGCGAGCAGCTGGAACTGGACGAAGCTCAGGTCGCCGTCGTCGCGCAGCTGCTGCTCGACCTGGTGGCGCAGCAGGCTCACCACGTCGATCAGGGCGAAGTACGCGCCGAGCTGCGCGGGGTCCAGCGTCGGCGGGTCGGCCATGGCCGGACCCTACGTGCTTCGAACTCGAAGGGACGGGGCCCGACTCTCTTGTTTCGAATTCGAAGTAGTGCTACGGTTGCCCCTGCAGGTGCTTCGAACTCGAAGCATCATCCACCAAGCGAGACGAGGCCCCATGAAGGCAGTGCGATTCCACGAGTACGGCGACGCCGGCGTCCTGCGGTACGAGGACGCGGCGCTCCCCGAGCCCGGCCCCGGCGAGGTGCGGGTCCGCGTCGCCGCCTCCACGTTCAACCCGGTCGATGACGGGCTCCGCGGCGGCTGGCTCCGCGACGCGTTCCCGATGTCGCTGCCGCACGTTCCGGGCGTCGAGGTCTCGGGGACGGTCGACGCGCTGGGCCCGGACGCGCGCGGGCTCGACGTCGGGGACGCCATCGTCGGGTTCCTGCCGATGACGGCCGACGGCGCGGCCGCGGAGCACGTCGTCGCTCCGATCGAGGCGCTCGTGTCCGCCCCGGTGAGCATCCCCCTCGCGGACGCCGCGGCGCTGCCGATGGTGGCGCTGACGGCCTACCAGGCGCTCTTCGACGACGCCGGTCTGCGCGCCGGACAGCGCGTGCTGATCAACGGTGCCGGTGGGGCGGTGGGCGGCTACGCGGTGCAGCTGGCCCGCCACGCGGGGGCGCACGTGATCGGCACGGCCAGCCCGCGCAGCGTGGCGCGCGTCCGGGCCGCCGGTGCGGACGAGGTCGTCGACCACACGGCCGCGGCGGTGACGACCGCCGAGCCGGTCGACGTCCTCGTCAACCTCGCCCGTATCGACGCGGAGCGGCTGCGCGAGCTCTCGGAGCTGGTCAGGGACGGTGGCGTGGTCGTCAACTCGGTGCCGGCGGTCCCGACGCCGTCCGACGAGGCACGCGGGGTGCGCGCCGTCGGGGTCCTCGTGCGGAGCGACGCCGAGCAGCTGTCGCGCCTGGTCGCGATGGTCGACCGCGGCGAGCTGCGGGTCGAGGTCGCGGAGCGGGTCCCGCTGGCGGACCTGCACCGGGTCCACGCCCGGGCCGCCGCCGGCGAGCCGATCGCCCGCACCGTCGTCCTCCCCTGAGGCCCGTCGGCCCGGGCCGACGCTCAGCCGTCGGGCCGGTGCCGGTCGGAGGCGAAGACCCGGCCGGCGCGGCCACCACCGAACGCGGGGGCGGTGCCCCGGAAGGCCTCCAGGCCGGACGGCGTGCCCTCAGCCGTCGGGCCGGTGCCGGGCGGAGGCAGGGACCCGGCCGGCGCGGCCACCGAACGCGGCGCCCCCGACCCGGACGGCGTCCTGGCCCGGCGGCGTCCCAGCCTCCCTCTAGTCGTTGAAGTGGCGGCCTTCCTTGACCTCCGCCACGAAGCCCGCCCGGACGACGAAGTCACCGAAGCGCTCGCCCGCGTTGCGGTCCTTCGCGTAGGCGCCGAGCGTCTCGTCGAGGACCTCGAGGATGACGTCCTCGCCGACGTTCTCGCGGACCATCTTGTTCAGCCGCTCGCCGTGGAAGCCGGCGCCGAGGTAGAGGTTGTACTTGCCCGGGGCGCGACCGGTCAGGGCGATCTCCGCGATGTACGGGCGGGCGCAGCCGTTGGGGCAGCCCGTCATCCGGATCGTGATCGGGTCGTCCATCAGGCCGTGCGTCTCGAGCAGACCCTCGATCTTCGTGATGAGGACCGGCAGGTAGCGCTCGGCCTCGGCCATCGCCAGACCGCAGGTCGGCATCGCGACGCACGCCATCGAGTTCAGGCGCAGGGCGGAGAGGCCCTTCTTCGGCTCGGAGTCGATGCCGTGCTCGGCCAGGAGCGCCTCGACCTGCGGGCGGTCCGCCGGCGCGATGTCCGAGAGGATCACGGACTGGTTCGGCGTCAGGCGGAACACGCAGGTGCCGGTCTCGGCGACGGCCTTCAGCCCGTCGAGCAGGCGGCGGTCGCCCTTGTTGATGATGCGGCCGCTCTCGATGAAGACGGTGCAGTGCTCGAGGCCGTCGTCGCCCGTCGTCCAACCGAGCTGGTCGCCGTTGGAGTCGAACGTGAACTTCTTGGCCGGGGCGAGCGCGAAGCCGAGGCGCCGTTCGATCTCGGCCTTGATGACGTCGAGGCCCTTGTCGTCGATCGTGTACTTGAACCGCGCGTGGGCGCGGGTGACGCGGTCGCCGAAGTCGCGCTGCACGCCCATGACGGCGTCGAGGACGGGCTCGAGCTGGTCGACGTCGACGTAGCCGATGACGTCGCCCAGGCGCGGGTAGGTCTCGGGTGCGCGGTCCGCACGACCCATGCCGCCGCCGATGACGACGTTGAAGCCCTTGAGCTTGCCGCGGCTGGCGACGGCGACGAAGCCGAGGTCCTGCGAGTAGATGTCGATGTCGTTGCTCGGCGGGACCGCGAAGCCGATCTTGAACTTCCGCGGCATGTACTGCTTGCCGTAGAAGGGCTCCTCGGACGCGCCACGCGGCTCCGCAGGCTTCTCGCCGAACCAGATCTCCTCGTAGGCGGAGGTCTTGTGGATGACGTGGTCGCTGGTGCGCTGCGCCTGCTCGAAGACCTGCTTGTGGAGCTTGGAGAGGCCGGGGTGCACGCCGCTCATGACGGTGCGTGCGACGTCGCCGCAGGCGGCCTTGCCGTCGAGCCCGACGTCGCGCAGGCCGAGCATGACCTGCCGCAGGGCGTTGCGGTTGAGGTAGTGGAACTGGAACGTCTGGCGCGTGGTCAGGCGGAACTGCTCGTTGCCGTAGGTGCGGCCGAGCTCGTCCATCTTGAGCCACTGCTCGGGGGTGCAGACGCCGCCGGGCAGGCGGCCGCGGAGCATGAACGTGAAGAAGGGCTCCAGCTTCTGCTGACGACGCTCGTCGCGGATGTCGCGGTCGTCCTGCTGGTAGATCCCATGGAACTTCATGAGCTTGTTGTTGTTCTCGTCGACGGCGAGCGTGATCTCGTCGATCAGGTCCGTCGTGATCGAGCCGGCGAGGTAGTCGGACTCGAACTTCATCCGCTCCTCGGGGGCGAGCTTCTCGAGCGGCTGGGAGAGGTCGCGGCTGCGGTCGATCTCGACCGTGGTGGTGTTCGGGTTCGTCGTCGCCATGAGGGGCCTTTAGTAGACGTCGAGGAGGTAGCGGTGGTCCCGCTGCAGCTCGTTCAGGTGCTCGTGTGCGGCCTCGCGATCGAGGCCGCCGTGCTCGACGGCGATCTCGGCGAGCGCCGTGTGGACGTCGGGCGCCATCGCGTTCGCGTCGCCGCAGACGTAGATGCGGGCGCCGTCCTGCAGCCAGTCCCAGACCTCGGCGCCCTTCTCGCGCAGGCGGTGCTGCACGTAGGTCTTCGGGGCCGAGGCCGCGCCCGGGACGCTGTCGCGCGAGAAGACCGGGTCGAGCTTCGTCAGCGTCCCGTCCTTCAGGAGCTGCTGCCACTCGACCTGGTAGAGGAAGTCGGTGCGGAAGTTGCGCTCGCCGAAGACGAGCCACGAGCGGCCCTGGGCCCCGCGCGCCTCGCGCTCCTGCATGAACGCGCGGTACGGCGCCACGCCGGTCCCGGCACCGACCATGATGATCGGGACGTCGTCCTCGGCCGGCAGCCGGAAGTGCTCGTTGCTCTGGACGTAGACCGGCACCGTGGCGTCCTCGTGCAGCAGCCGCGCGAGGTGGCCGGAGGCCACGCCGGTGCGGCCGCTCTCGTGCAGGTCGTACTGCACCGTCGAGACCGTGAGGTGCGCCTCGTCGGGCGCGGCGGCCAGGCTGGAGGCGATGGAGTAGAGCCGCGGCTGCAGCGGGCGCAGCCCCTTGACGAACTGCCCGGCCTCGATCCCGGCGACCGGGAAGCGGTCGACGAAGTCCAGGACGTGGTGCTCGTAGAAGAACGCCGTGCGGGCCTTCGCGTCACCGTCCTTCAGCGCCTGCAGCTCGGAGGAGCCGGAGAGCTCGGCCCACTGCTCGAGGAACCGCGGCGTGGCGGCGGTGATCTCGAACGTGCGGGTCAGCGCCTCGCGCAGGGGCGCGGGACCCTGCTTCGTGGTGACCTCGGTGTCGGGCGAGAGCGACAGGCGCTCGAGCAACGTGTCGACGAGCGCGGGGTCGTTCTCGGGCACGACGCCGAGCGCGTCGCCGGGCTCGAAGGTCAGGCCGGAGTCCTCGAGCGACAGCTCGACGTGGCGGGTCTCCTTCGTCGAGCCGCGGCCGGTGAGGGCGACGTTCTCGAGGACGGGGGCCGCGAACGGGTGCTTCTTCGAGTGGGCCGTGCTCGAGGCGGTGGCGGTGGCCCCGGCGGACGGTGCGGCGGCACCGGCGGGGGTCGCGGAGGCGGCCTCGGGCGTCAGCCTCCCGACGACGTCGGCGATCCACGCCGCCGCGTCGTCCTCGTAGTCCACGTCGCAGTCGACGCGGTCGGCGATCCGCTCCGCACCGAGCTCGGCGAAGCGCTCGTCGACGATCCGGCCGGCGGAGCAGTAGTGCTCGTACGTCGAGTCCCCGAGCGCGAGGACGGAGAAGCGCACGCCGTCGAGCTTCGGCGCCTTGCGGCCGGCGAGGAACTCGAAGAACCCCACCGCGTTGGGCGGCGGGTCGCCCTCGCCGTGCGTGGCCATGACGACGAGCACGTCCTGCTCGTCCTTCAGGGCGCGCGGCTTGTAGCTCGACAGGTCGGCGACCGTCGCCTCGATGCCGACGCCCTTCGCGGCGGTCTGCAGCTCGCCCGCGAGCTCCTTCGCGTTGCCGGTGTCCGTCCCGAAGAGGACGGTCAGCTGCCGCGCGGCGGGGCCGGCCGGGGCGGGCGGTGCGACGAGGGCGCCGTCCGCGGTCGCCCCGTTCGTGGCCGCACCGTCCGCGGGGGTCCCGACCGTCGCGGGGCTCGCGGTGCCGGTGCCGGCCAGGCCGGCGAAGTACCCGCTGAGCCAGATCGCCTGGTCGCGGTCGAGCGACCCGGCGAGTCGGCCGAGGGGCTCGAGCTGGTCGGGCGTGAGGGTGGGAGCGGAAGGAGGCAACGTGGTGAGGGCTCGAGCTTCCCGTGCCGTGGTCCGGCGGGCGGCGCCGAGAGGGGGCGGCGCGAGGGCGGGTAAGCGGATCGGATTTTGGCAGATTGAGGCGCCGCACCGTCCATGATGGCGGGCGTCGGGGCCGCCTCGAGGGACGAACGGGAAGGGCGGCATTCCATTCCGGAATACCCGCGCCGGGTGGGGCCGGGGCCGCGGCCCGCCGTCGGCCGAGGGGTGAGGCCTCGATCGAGGGGCGTAGCCTCGGCCGGGGGGGCACCGGTCCACTCCCGACCGGGGCTCGCGACGCCCGGCTGCTGCCGCCCCGCCGGTGGTCAGGCGGGTGCCAGGACGAACCGCGCGTCGGCCCCGCCGTCGACGAGCCGCCCGCCGTGGTCGCAGACGACGTCGACCACGTCGGCGGCGAGCGCCGCGGCCGCGCGGTCCAGCGGATCTCCACCCGTCGGACGCCACCCACGGGTCACGGCGCCGTCCTCGGCCCACACGCCGATCGGGGCGCCGGGAGCGGCCAGCGCCGCGGCCTCGACGATGCGCACCGCCGAGCCCTCCGGCGCGCGACCGGCGATGCGGGCGCCGAGGATCCCGCGGATGGCCTCGCGCAGGCGGACGAACCGCTCCAGCTCGGACCCGCTCACCGCGACGCCGTCCCGCACCAGGCGCTGCTCCACGAGCCACGCCTGCAGGGCCGCGGCCGCCTCGCCCGCGTCCGCGTAGCCGTCGTCGGGCGTGTTCGCGAACGCGAGCGACACGGTCTCGCGGTCGTCGGGGCACGGGCCGGTCATGCGCCGACGGTACCGCGCCGACCGACCGGCGCCCGCACGGGGACCCGGGTCCGCGGCCTCAGCCCGCGAGCGAGCGGTAGCGCCGGACGGCCAGGGTCGAGGCGACCGCGGTGATGCCGACGATCCAGACGATCGACATCCACACGTCCGAGTTCGCCGGCGCGCCGAGGAACAGGTGGCGCGTGGCGTCGACCAGCGTGGTGAACGGGTTCGCCTCGGCGAACTGCCGCAGGCCGTCGGGCATCGTCGAGGGCGGCACGAACGCCCCGGACGCGAAGGTCAGCGGGAAGATCAGCGTGAAGCCGATCGCGTTGGACGTCTCCGCGGAGCCGGACGCCAGCCCGATCAGGCAGAAGACCCACGAGAACGCGAAGCCCAGGCCGAGCAGCAGGACGATGCCCAGCGCGATGCGCGGGACGTCGGAGTCGAAGCCGAACCCGACGACCAGGCCGATCCCGATCAGGACGACGAGCTGCAGGGCGTTCAGCGCGATGTCCGCGAACGCCCGGCCCGACAGGACCGCGATCCGCGACATCGGCAGCGAGCGGAAGCGGTCGATCAGCCCCTTGTTCATGTCGTCCGCGATCGCCAGCGCGGTCACGAACCCGCCGAAGGCGATCGACTGCACGATGATCCCCGGCATCAGGAAGTTCGCGTAGTTCGTGAAGCCCGGAGTGGCGATCGCGCCGCCGAAGACGTACCGGAACAGCAGCACGAACATCACCGGCTGGATCGTGTAGCCGATCAGCAGGTCGGGCTGGCGCGGGATGCGGCGCAGCTGCCGCATCGCGAGGACGAGGGTGTCCGAGAAGGTCCAGCGCAGGCTGCTCATGCGGGCTCCTCCGCGTCGGTCGACGCTTCCTCGGCCGGGCGGCCGGTGAGCGTCAGGAAGGCGTCGTCCAGGGTCGGACGACGGACGGCGATGTCGCTGACCCCGACGCCGGCGGCGTCGAGGCGGCGCACCGCCACGACCACGCCACCGCCGCCGGCCCGCAGCGGGGTCGACAGCGAGGTGCCGTCGATCGCGGGCTCGCCGTCCGACAGCGGCGCGAGCGCCTCGACGGCCGCGGCGGCCTGCGCCGGGTCCTCCAGCACGAGGTCCAGCCGCTCGCCGCCGACCTTGGACTTCAGCTCGTCAGAGGTGCCCTCGGCGATGACCTGACCGTGGTCGATGACGGCGATCCGGTCCGCGAGGCGGTCGGCCTCCTCGAGGTACTGCGTGGTCAGGAGGACGGTGGTCCCGTCGGCGACGCGCTCCTCGATGGTCTCCCACAGCGCGTTGCGGCTGCGCGGGTCCAGGCCCGTGGTGGGCTCGTCGAGGAAGAGGACGGGCGGGCGCACGACGAGCGCCGCCGCCAGGTCCAGCCGGCGGCGCATGCCCCCGGAGTACGTGCTGGCCACGCGGCCGCCGGCGTCGGTCAGCGAGAACTCCGCCAGCAGCTCCTTGGCGCGGGCCCTGGCCTCGGCCGGGCCGAGGTGGTAGAGCCTGCCGACCATCTCGAGGTTCTCCTTGCCCGTCAGGTACTCGTCGACGGCGGCGTACTGCCCGGCCAGGCCGATCTTCGAGCGCAGGGCCTGGGCGTCCTTGACGACGTCCAGGCCGGCCACCGTCGCGCTGCCGCCGTCGGGCGGGAGGAGCGTGGTGAGGATCCGCACCGCGGTCGTCTTGCCGGCCCCGTTGGGGCCCAGGACGCCGAGGACGGTGCCGGCGGGCGCGACGAGGTCGACGCCCTGCAGCGCGTGGACGTCGCCGAAGGAGCGACGGAGGCCCCGGGCCTCGATGACGGGGTCGGTGCTCATCGCCGACCACCATACGTGGCGCCGCGACGCTCGCCGGGGACGGGGACCCCGGACGTGCACGCCGTCGACGGGTTCGAGTCCGACGGGGCGGTGAGCGCCCGTGAGGGCTCGGTCTGGCGGGTGGGGCTCATGGGTGGACCTTCTCGGCGCACGCGGACATCGGCGGTCCGCGATCGGTCGGTGGCTCGGGGGTCGGCGCGGCGGGGGGCCATCGCGTCACCCCCAGGACCGCCGGGGCCCGCAGGACTCATCGGTCGGGGCCCGACCCACCCGGACGTGGGGTGGGCACGGGCGATCGGGGCCCACCGAACCGCGCCTGCACCCCACGCGTACTAGTGTCCCGACGGTTGTCCGAGCGGGTGCGCGAGCGCCCGCCCGGCCCTCACGCACAGCGCGACCGTCGACCGGGTCCGAAGGGCCCCGACCGCCTGCCGCGCGTTCCCCATACGACTCAGGAACCGCACATGGACCTGCTCGAGTACCAAGGCAAGCAGCTGTTCGCGAAGCACGGGCTGGACGTGTCGGACGGCAGCGCCGTCACGACCGTCGACGACGCCGTCGCAGCCGCGAACAAGATCGGCTACCCCGTCGTCGTCAAGGCCCAGGTCTTGATGGGTGGCCGCGGCAAGGCCGGCGGCGTCAAGCTGGCGTCGAACGAGGAGGAGGCGCGCGAGCACGCGACCAACATCCTCGGCCTCGACATCAAGGGGCACATCACGCGCACCCTGTGGATCGAGCACGCCTCGGACATCGAGACGGAGTACTACGCCTCCGTCCTCCTGGACCGCTCGGCCAAGAAGCCGCTCGTCATGTTCTCCACGGAGGGCGGCATCGAGATCGAGACCGTCGCCGTCGAGACGCCCGAGAAGCTGATCCGCCAGAACGTCGACCCGCTCGTCGGGCTGACGAAGGAGCAGGCCCTCGACATCGCCACGAAGGGCAAGGCCGACGAGGACGTCATCGAGGGCGTCGCCGACGCCCTGGTCGCGCTCTACAAGGTCTGGATCGAGGAGGACGCCTCCCTCGCCGAGATCAACCCGCTGATCGTCACGCCCGACCGCAAGGTCAAGGCGCTCGACGCCAAGGTCACGCTCGACGGCAACGCCGCGTTCCGTCACCCGGACCACGCCGAGCTCGGCGACAAGGCCAACCTCGACCCGATCGAGGTCAAGGCGGCCGAGCAGGACGTCGTCTACGTCAAGCTCGACGGCAACATCGGCATCCTCGGCAACGGCGCCGGGCTGGTCATGTCGACGCTGGACGTCGTCGCGCAGGCCGGCGGCGAGCCCGCCAACTTCCTGGACGCCGGCGGAGGATCCGACGCCGCCAAGGTCAAGCAGGCCGTGGAGATCATCCTCTCCAACGACGCCGTCGAGGCCGTGCTCTTCAACATCTTCGGCGGCATCACCCGCTGCGACGAGGTCGCCAACGGCCTGGTCGCCGCGTTCGCCGACCTCAAGCCGACGGTCCCGTTCGTCGTCCGCCTCGACGGCACGAACGACGTCCAGGGTCGCGAGATCCTCGAGAAGGCCCAGCTGCCCAACGTGCAGACGGCGAAGACGATGAACGAGGCGGCCGAGAAGGTCGTCGCGGCGGCGAAGGGGAACAGCTGATGTCGATCCTGGTCACCGAGAACACGAAGCTCGCCGTCGCCGGCATCACCGGCCGCGAGGGGCGCTTCCACACGCTGAACAACAAGACCTACGGCACGAACGTCGTCGGCGGCGTCAACCCGAAGAAGGCCGGCGAGGACGTCGAGGGCATCCCCGTCTTCGGCGACTGGGAGACGACGGTCAAGGAGAGCGGCGCCAACACGGCGATGATCTTCGTGCCGCCGCCGTTCGCAGCCGCGTCGGCGCTGGAGGCCGCCGCCGCCGGCGTCGAGCTCGTGATCATCATCACCGAGGGCATCCCGGCCCACGACGAGCTGAAGCTCTACAACACGGTCAAGCGGGACTACCCCGGCACGACGGTCGTCGGCCCGAACTGCCCCGGCATCCTGTCCCCGGGCAAGGCGAACGTCGGCATCATCCCGGCGTCGTTCTTCAAGCCGGGCAACGTCGGCGTCGTCTCGCGCTCCGGCACGCTGACCTACCAGATCGGCAACGAGCTGGCCCAGGCCGGCTTCGGCAACTCCTCGATCGTCGGCATCGGCGGCGACCCGGTCCCGGGCTCGTCGTTCATCGACATCATCGAGCGCTTCGAGAAGGACGACGAGACCGAGCTGATCGTCCTCTCCGGCGAGATCGGCGGCTCCGCCGAGGAGGAGGCCGCCGAGTACATCGGCGAGCACGTCACGAAGCCCGTCGTCGGCTACATCGCCGGCTTCACGGCCCCCGAGGGCAAGCAGATGGGCCACGCCGGCGCCATCGTCTCCGGCTCCGCCGGCACCGCCAAGGCCAAGGCCGAGGCGCTCGAGGCCAAGGGCGTGCGCGTCGGTCGCACCCCCACCGAGGTCGCCGAGATCGCAATCGACATCCTCAAGAAGTAGCGCCTCCGCCCGTCGGGGCGGAGCACACGCCGGGCCCGCGAGAGCGGGGCCGGCGGGAGGACCTGCGGGGCGACCATCGGTCGCCCCGTCGTCGTTCCGGGGGGCGGGGCGGGGGGCGCGATGGGCGGCGGGGCGGAGGCGGCGCAGTAGGCGGGCCGGGCGGTGGGCGGCGGGCCGCCCGGGGCGCAGTAGGCGGGGTGAGCGGACCGCCCGGGGCGGGGGCGGCGCGGTAGGCGGGCCGCCCGGGGCGCGGGCGGCGGGGCAGGGGCGGCGTGGTGCGGGCACCGGGTCGCCGGGCCCGCTCGCATGGCCGCGGGCAGCGGGAACGTGCGGAACCCCGGACCGCAGTCGCCGTTCCGCACGTTCTCGTCGTCCTGACGACGGAGAGGTGCGCGACGTCCCGCGAGGCCCGACGTGTCGCACCTTTTCGTCGCCCCGTCGCCTGCACGCCACGGCCCTGGCCCTGCGGGCGGGGGCTGCCTGCCGCGCCGTCGCCCCGCCCGGGCCCCTGCCTCCGCGCCGCGCCGTCTTTTAGCGCGGGCCCTTGCCGCCGCGCCGCGCCAGGACCTCATCCATCCGGGCGTCATGCGCTACGCACGCGAAGCCGGGCTCGTGCGCTGAGATGAACCCCGCGCGTTATTCGATCCGGAGTTGAAGGTGGACGCCACGACCGCACCGCGCAGCCGCGTGACCGAAACGATGACGACACTGCGCAAACTCGCGCCGGGCCTTCTGCTGTCGTTCATCATCGCGCTCGCGGCATATCTCGCCGCGCCGTGGGTCGGCCGCATCGCGCCAATCCCGGCGATCATCATCGCGCTCATCATCGGCGTCGCGCTCAATCCGGTCGCGGTCCGGCCGCAGTTTCAGCCCGGCATCACATTCGCGGTGAAAAAGATCCTGCGCTGGGCCGTCGCCCTGCTCGGCTTGAAGATCGCGCTCGGCGACATCTACGGCATCGGGCTTCCGGCCGCGCTCATCGTCATCGTCTCGATGGTCGCCACCGTTCTCGCCGGATTGATGATGGCGCGGTTGCTGGGCCAAGCCGCCGAATACGGCGCACTCGCCGGCGTCGGCACCGCGG
>NZ_JAURWA010000103.1 GCF_030655195.1 Patulibacter sp.
CTGGGGCATCGGGCCGTCAGCGGCCGAGCACACCAGGATAGCGCCGTCCATCTGGGCAGCGCCGGTGATCATGTTCTTCACATAGTCGGCGTGGCCTGGGCAGTCCACGTGCGCGTAGTGACGGTTTTCGGTTTCGTATTCAACGTGGGCGGTGTTGATCGTGATGCCGCGTGCCTTTTCTTCAGGTGCTGCGTCGATCTGGTCGTAGCCCTTGGCTTCGCCGCCGAACTTTGCTGCCAGCACGGTCGTGATCGCTGCCGTCAGGGTCGTCTTGCCATGGTCAACGTGACCAATCGTGCCAACGTTGACGTGCGGCTTGGTCCGCTCAAATTTGCCTTTTGCCATTTTTCTCTCCAGATAAAGAACTTGCCCGTGTACGGTTTAACGTCTGCACTGTGTTGCTGATTCACTCCGCACGGGCACGGAGGGGCACACAATCGCAGACAAGGAATGTGGCGCCAGCCTTGCGGGCTGGCGCCGGTTTTTTTACTTGGCGCGCGCAGCCATGATGGCTTCGGACACGTTGCGTGGCGCTTCGGCGTAGTGCTTGAACTCCATGGAGTAAGTGGCACGGCCTTGCGACATCGAACGCAGCGTGGTCGAGTAGCCGAACATTTCGGACAGCGGCACTTCTGCCTTGATGGCCTTGCCGCCACCGATCATGTCTTCCATGCCCTGGACCATGCCGCGGCGTGAGGACAAGTCGCCCATCACGTTGCCGGCGTAGTCTTCCGGCGTTTCGACTTCCACAGCCATCATCGGCTCCAGGATCACGGGGCCGGCCTTGCGGCAGCCTTCCTTGAAACCGAAGATGGCGGCCATCTTGAACGCGAGTTCGTTCGAGTCCACGTCGTGGTACGAACCGAAGTGCAGCGTGACCTTGACGTCGACCACCGGGTAGCCGGCGAGCACGCCCGACGTCACGGCTTCGTTGATGCCCTTTTCAACCGCAGGAATGTATTCGCGTGGAACCACACCGCCCTTGATGGCGTCGATGAACTCGATGCCCTTGCCTGGCTCGTTCGGCTCGATCTTGAGCACGACGTGGCCGTACTGGCCCTTACCACCGGACTGGCGAACGAACTTGCCTTCAGCGTCTTCCACCGTCTTGCGGATGGTTTCGCGGTAGGCCACCTGTGGCTTGCCGACGTTGGCTTCCACACCGAACTCACGCTTCATGCGGTCAACGATGATTTCCAGGTGCAACTCGCCCATACCGGCGATGATGGTCTGGCCGGATTCTTCGTCGGTCTTGACGCGGAAAGAAGGATCTTCCTGGGCCAGGCGTTGCAGGGCAATGCCCATCTTCTCCTGGTCGGCCTTGGTCTTCGGCTCGACAGCCTGGGAGATCACGGATTCCGGGAAGATCATGCGCTCGAGCGTCACGATCGAGGATGGATCGCACAGCGTTTCGCCGGTGGTCACTTCCTTCAGGCCCACGCAGGCAGCGATGTCGCCGGCGCGGATTTCGCTGACTTCTTCGCGGTTGTTGGCGTGCATCTGGACGATACGGCCGATACGCTCTTTCTTGCCGCGCACCGGGTTGTAGACGCTGTCACCCTTGCTCAGCACGCCGGAATAGACGCGCACGAAGGTCAGCTGGCCCACGAACGGATCGGTCATCAGCTTGAAGGCCAGCGCGGAGAATTTCTCGCTGTCGTCAGCCTGGCGAACGACGGGCTGTTCATCTTCATCGATGCCGGTGACAGGTGGAATGTCGGTTGGAGCCGGCATGTATTCGATCACGGCGTCGAGCATGGCCTGCACGCCCTTGTTCTTGAACGCGGAACCGCACAGCATCGGCTGGATTTCACCGGCAATGGTGCGCTGGCGGATCGCGGCCTTGATCTCTTCCTCGGTCAGCGCTTCGCCTTCGAGGTACTTGTTCATCAGCTCTTCGCTGGCTTCGGCAGCGGCTTCGACCAGCTTTTCGCGGAATTCGTTGCAGACGTCGGTGAGGTCAGCCGGGATTTCGCCGTACTTGAAGGTCACGCCCTTGTCTTCGTCCCAGATGATGGACTTCATCTTGACGAGGTCGACGATGCCCTGGAACTTGTCTTCGGCGCCGATCGGGATCTGGATCGCGACAGGATTG
The DNA here is from genome assembly GCF_030655195.1 of Patulibacter sp. Taxonomy (GTDB): domain Bacteria; phylum Actinomycetota; class Thermoleophilia; order Solirubrobacterales; family Solirubrobacteraceae; genus Patulibacter. The sequence continues at coordinate 2,096 of NZ_JAURWA010000103.1, forward strand.
GCCTTCAGGCGGTCTATCATCATCTGGCGCACGCGCAGGAAGTCGGCGCCGGTGCGGTCCATCTTGTTGACGAACGCAAGGCGTGGCACCTTGTACTTGTTGGCCTGGCGCCAGACGGTTTCCGACTGGGGCTGCACGCCGCCGACCGCGTCATACACCATGACAGCGCCGTCAAGCACGCGCATCGAGCGCTCGACTTCAATCGTGAAGTCCACGTGGCCCGGTGTGTCGATGATGTTGATGCGGTGTTCGTCGAAATTGCCGGCCATGCCTTTCCAGAAACAGGTGGTGGCAGCGGAGGTGATCGTGATGCCACGCTCCTGCTCCTGCTCCATCCAGTCCATCGTGGCCGAGCCGTCGTGGACCTCACCGATCTTGTACGTGCGCCCGGTGTAGAACAGGATGCGCTCGGTCGTCGTCGTCTTGCCGGCGTCGACGTGCGCCATGATCCCGATGTTCCGGGTCTTCTCTAGGGAGTACTTACGAGACATAGAAGAGCTTCCGAGGTGCGCAGACGACTTGGGGAGGCAAGGACCGGGGGCTCCGCGCTGAAGGGACTCGACGTCGGGACCGGGGTCCCGCAGCAGAGCGCCTGCGGAGGTACTGCTCGGTCCCAACGATGCGGGACCGGGGGTGCTGCCGATCGCCAGCGCTCGAAGCGCGGGCTCCAGACGGGCAGCGACGGAGGACTATAGCAGCGTCCCTCCGGGAACGGAACCCGCCCCGTGGAGCGGATTCGGGGCCGGCCCAGGGCCCGCCAGGAGTACGGCGGACACGGCCGGGGGACGGCCCCGGGAACGACGAAGGGCGCCCGTCGGGCGCCCTGAGTGCTCGATCCTGCCCCTGCGGTTGCGTGCGAGGGGCTCGTGGGTCGAGCAGGTCGGCTCCGGTGAGGTGAGAGCTGGACGCCAGTCCTGCCGATCCTCGCCGGGGCCGAGATGCGAAGCGCCCGCGGGCGCCTCGCATGTGACCGCCTACCAGCGGTAGTGGGCGAAGGCCTTGTTGGCCTGGGCCATGCGGAAGATGTCGTCCTTCTTCTTGTACGCGCCGCCCTGCTGCTTCTGGGCCTCGATGAGCTCGTTCGCGAGGCGCGAGGCCATCGAACGCTCGCGGCGGTTGCGCGAGGCCTCGACGAGCCAGCGGATCGCCAGCGTGCGGGAGCGACGGGCGGGGACCTCGACCGGGACCTGGTACGTGGCGCCACCGACGCGACGGGAGCGGACCTCGAGCTGCGGGGTGAGGGCCTTGATGGACTCCTCGAGCTGCTCGACGGGGTCGCCGCCGGTCTTCTCGGCGAGGATCGCGAGGGCGTCGTAGACGATTCCCTCAGCGGTCGACTTCTTGCCGTCGAGCATGACCTTGTTGACGACCTGGTGGACCAGCCGCGAGCGATGGACGGCGTCCGGCTCGAGCGTGCGGGTCACAGCACTGGAACGACGTGCCATGGGCTACTTCTTCCCCTTCTTGACGCCGTACCGCGAGCGGGACTGCTTGCGGTCGCTGACGCCGGCGGCGTCGTGCGAACCGCGCACGACCTTGTACCGCACGCCCGGGAGATCCTTCACGCGGCCACCACGGACCAGCACGACGGAGTGCTCCTGCAGGTTGTGACCCTCGCCCGGGATGTAGGCCGTGACCTCGATGCCCGAGGAGATACGGACACGGGCGACCTTCCGCAGAGCCGAGTTCGGCTTCTTCGGGGTCGTCGTGTAGACGCGGGTGCAGACGCCGCGGCGCTGAGGCGCTGCGACCTTCTTCTTGCGCCCCGGTCCGGACTTGAGGCCGGGAGTGGAGAGCTTCTTCGCCTTGGGCTTGCGCCCCTTGCGTACGAGCTGACTGGTCGTGGGCATGCGACGGGGGAATATAGCAACGGTGCTGCCGGAAGGGATCGCGCCCCCCGCCCGCCGTCGCCCACCGGTCTCCGCACGCCCCACGATACCCGCCCGGTGCGGGTCGTTCTGCGTATAGGCTCGCCGCCATGCTGGCTCACGACCGTCACGGGGAGGGGCCGCCGCTCGTCCTCCTGCACTTCCTCGGGGGCCATCGGCACGTCTGGGGCCCGCTCCTCCCTCATCTCACGCGGGACCGCACGGTCGTCACCGTCGACCTCCCCGGGTTCGGCGACAGCCGGTCGCTCGCCGGGTCGCCCACCCTGGCCCGCCTCACCGACGCGGTCGCGGGCACCATCGCCGAGCTCGGCCTGGACCGGCCGGCCGTGGCGGGGCTGTCGCTCGGCGGCGGCATCGCGATCGAGCTGGCGCGGGCGGGGACCGTCTCCTCCGCCGTCGCCGTCTCCCCCATCGGCTTCGCGACCCTGCCGGAGATGGCCTTCGCGAAGGCCAGCATCCGCGCCACCCACGCGGCCAGCCGCGCCATCGCCGGCCAGGTCGACCGCCTCGCGCCGCAGGCCACGCTGCGCGCCGCGCTGGGGGCCCAGATGTTCGCCAAGCCCTGGGCGGTCCCGCCGGAGGACGCCGCGGGGCTCGTCCGCAGCATGGCCCACAGCCCCGGCACCCTCCCGGTGCTGCGCGCCGCCATGGGACAGGAGGTCGTCGCGGGCGGGCTTCTCGCACCGCTCACCGTGGCCTGGGGCCAGCGCGACGCGCTGCTGCTCCCGCGCCAAGGGCGCCGCGTCGTGGAACGCCTCTCCTACTCCCGCCTGGTGCCGCTGGCCGGCTGCGGTCACATCCCCCTCTGGGACGCCCCGGAGCGCGTGGCCGACGTCATCCTGGACGCGACCGCACCGCGCTGACCACGACGGGGCCGCCCCGCGACGGGCCTGGCCCCACGGTCCTGCGGTCCTGCGGTCAGGCCGCGCGCGAGGCCGGGCGACTCGGCGCCGCCTCGGACCGGGAGATCTGCCGCGCGGTCAGGCCTCGGAGAGAAACCGGGCGACCAGGCGCCGCTCCGGACCGGGAGACCTGCCGCGTGGTCAGGCCGCGGCGCCGACGGTCCCGCCGCCGGGTCCGCTCGACGCGGCCCGCGGGGCCGGGAGGAGCGCGGCGGCGAGGATGACCATCACGAACGCGACGGACTGCACGACGATGCCGATCGTGTCCGTGGCGATCGGATCGCCGAAGACCACGAACCCGCCGAGGATGCCGACGACGTTGGCGCCCGTCGCGGTGATGGCGATGACCTCGACGGCCCCGCCCTCCTGCAGCGATCGCGCGGAGATGTAGTACGCGAGGACCGACGCGCAGATCGCCACGAAGATCCAGGGGGTGATGACGCTGCCGCCGGCGCCCATGACACCGGTGGTGGCCTTCACGGCGACGTTGCAGACGCCGAAGAGCACGCCGGCCGCCGCGCCCATGAGCGGGCCGCGGAGGTGTGCGCCGCGCTCGTGCTGGCCGCCGAGGATCATCAGCACGCCGACGGTCAGGAGGATGCCCTCGAAGAGCGCGAGGCCCAGGACGCGGAAGTTGCTGTTGGCCGAGTCCACCCCGGGCATGGCGACGACGAGCATCGCCAGCCCGATGCCGGTGAGGATCAGGCCCGCCCACTGGCGCCGGCCGACCGTCATGCCGAACACGCGGTCGGCCAGCACCGCCACGAGGACGATGCCGCCCGCCAGGACGACCTGGACCACCGACATCGGGGCCACGGCGATGGCCGCCGTGTGGAACGCCCACCCGACCGCGCCGATCAGCATGCCCGCGGCGAACCAGCGGGACTTCCACAGCGCCAGCCCCGTCTTGATCGGGTGGCGCATGTCGACCGCGGGGGCCTCGTTCGCACCGCGGTGCTTGTAGAGGAACCCGAGGTTGGCCGCGAGGGCGCTGAGGAGGGCGAGGACGATTCCGAGTTGCAGCATGAGGAGCGTGTGAACGTGTGGCGGAGAGCTGCCCGACTGGGCCCCTCTCCGTTCATCGGTCGGTTCGTTGAGGACACCGTAGCGACCTCGCCGAAGGATGCGCTCCGGTTCGTCCAAGAGTTGACGGGAACGCCGCGCCCCCGCGGCAGAACGGCCGTCTCCTGTGACGTAGATCGCTCTTCGCGGCCCCCTCCGGCGACCGTCCCGAGGGTCGATCGTCCGTCGAGCGGGCCCCCGGAACGGGCGACGCCCCGGCGGAGGCCGGGGCGTCGGGTGCTGCGGTCCGGGCGCCCGGGGCGCCCGCGGATCAGATCCGGTCGTCGGGCCCCGGGGCCGGCACGTCGAGCTCGATGAGCTCGTCGGCCAGGTCGCCCTGGCTGCCGCCGAGCTGCTCGAGATCCCGCAGGTCCTGCGAGAGGTCGTCGCCGTACGGCTGGCCGCCGTCGAGACCCATGTCGCCCAGGAGCTCGTCGCCGTCCAGCAGGGCGACGTCGCCACCGTGCGGGAGCGGGTCCGTCGGCTCGATCTCGATCCGGCGGTAGTGCCGCAGGCCGGTCGCCGCCGGGATCAGCTTGCCGATGATGACGTTCTCCTTCAGGCCCAGCAGGTCGTCCCGCTTGCCCTCCAGCGCCGCGTCGGTGAGGACCTTGGTGGTCTCCTGGAAGGAGGCCGCCGACAGGAACGAGTCGGTGTTCAGCGACGCCTTGGTGATGCCGAGGATGACCTCCTCGTACGTCGCCTTCTCGCCGCCGTCCGCCTCGATCTGCTCGTTGACGCGGAAGAACTCGTTCCGGTCGACGAACTGGCCGGGGAGGAAGTCCGAGTCGCCCTTCTGCTCGACGCGCACGCGCTTGAGCATCTGGCGGGCGATCAGCTCGATGTGCTTGTCGTTGATGTCCACGCCCTGCGACTTGTAGACCGACTGCACCTCCTTGACCAGGTACTGCTCGGTCGCGGTGCGGCCCTGCAGCTCCAGCAGCTCGTGCGGGTACAGCGAGCCCTCGTTGAGCTGCTCGCCGGCCTTGACCTTCTGGCCGTCCTCCACGAACAGGCGCGTGCGGCGCGGGAACGTGTAGCGGTGCTCGTCGCCGGCCGCGTCGGTGACGACGACGGTCAGCGCCTTGTCGGTGGACTCGACCGCGATCACGCCGTCGTGCTCGGCGATCTTCGCCAGGCCCTTCGGCTTGCGGGCCTCGAACAGCTCGACGACACGCGGCAGACCGTGCGTGATGTCCGCGCCGGCGACGCCGCCGGTGTGGAACGTGCGCATGGTCAGCTGGGTGCCGGGCTCGCCGATCGACTGCGCCGCGACGATGCCGACCGCGTCCCCGATCTCGGCCAGCTGGCCGGAGGCCATCGAGCGGCCGTAGCACGCCTGGCAGATGCCGGTGAGGGCCTCGCACTTGTGCACGGACCGGACGGCGACCGTCGGACGCTCCTCCGGCGGACCCATCTCCGTGATCCGCAGGACGCGGACGTTGTCGATCTCCTCGCCCTTCGGGACGAGGACGTCGCCGCCGATCAGGAGGTCCTGCGCCGTGACGCGACCCGCGAGGTTCGGGTTGAGCTCCTGCACCTCGTTGTAGACCGGCATGTCGATCCAGCCCTCGGTGCCGCAGTCGTGCTCACGGATGATCACGTCCTGCGACACGTCGACCAGGCGACGCGTCAGGTATCCCGAGTCGGCGGTACGCAGGGCGGTGTCGGCCAGACCCTTGCGCGCGCCGTGGGTGGAGATGAAGTACTCGAGGACGTCCAGGCCCTCCATGAAGTTGGCCTTGATCGGCCGCTCGATGATCTCGCCCTTCGGGTTCGACATCAGGCCACGCATGCCGGCCAGCTGACGGATCTGCTTCAGCGAGCCACGAGCGCCGGAGTTGGCCATCATGTAGATGGGGTTCCGGGCCGGGAAGTTGTCCTCCATGGCCTGGGCGACCTCCTCGGTCGCCTCGTTCCACTTGTTCACGATGAGCTCGTGGCGCTCGTACTCCGTGATGAGGCCGTCCTCGTACTGCTCCTCGATCCCGGCGACGATGTCCTCGTACTTCTTGATGATCTCGCCCTTGCGGGGCGGGATGACCACGTCGTTCTTGGAGATCGTCACGCCGGCGCGGGTCGCGAACTCGAAGCCGAGGTCCTTGAACGCGTCCAGGACGGTCGCGATCGTGGACGGGCCGTAGATCTGCACCAGCTGGTCGATGAAGCGGGAGGTGTCCTTCTTCCGCATCGACTGGTTGATGAAGACGTACGACGACGGGTCGTACTCGGCGCCCAGCGTCTCGATCAGCGCCCGCTCGATGCGGTCGTTGTAGATGACGCGGCCGAGCGTCGTGAGGACCGGCGCACGGCCCTCGGCGCGGAACTCGACGAGGTCGTGCAGCTTGGCCCCGCCGTGCTGGTCGGCGAGGGTGGCCTCGTTGGCGGTCCGGAAGACGCGCGGCTTGCGCTCGTCCTCGGGCCACGTGCCGTCGTACAGCGACTTGTGCTTCTCGGCCAGGACCTCGGGCTCGTCGCCCAGGGTCACGTAGTAGCCGCCGATGACCATGTCCTGCGACGGCGTCGCGAGCGGCTGCCCGTTGGACGGCGACAGGATGTTGTTGGACGACAGCATCAGCAGTCGCGCCTCGGCCTGGGCCTCGGCGGACAGCGGGACGTGCACGGCCATCTGGTCGCCGTCGAAGTCCGCGTTGAACGCGGCGCAGACCAGCGGGTGGACCCGGATGGCCTTGCCCTCGATCAGCACGGGCTCGAAGGCCTGGATGCCGAGGCGGTGGAGCGTGGGCGCGCGGTTGAGCAGCACCGGGTGCTCCTGGATGACCTGCTCCAGGACGTCCCAGACCTCCTCGCGCGACTCGTCGACGAGGCGCTTGGCGGCCTTGATGTTCTGCGCGTCCTTGCGCTCGACGAGCTGGGCCATGATGAACGGCTTGAACAGCTCGAGCGCCATCAGCTTCGGCAGGCCGCACTGGTGCAGGCGCAGCGACGGGCCCGACACGATCACGGAACGGCCGGAGTAGTCGACGCGCTTGCCGAGCAGGTTCTGGCGGAACCGGCCCTGCTTGCCCTTGAGCATGTCGGACAGCGACTTCAGCGGACGGTTGCCGGGGCCCGTAACCGGGCGACCACGACGGCCGTTGTCGAAGAGCGCGTCGACGGACTCCTGAAGCATGCGCTTCTCGTTGTTCACGATGATCTCGGGCGCGCCGAGGTCGAGGAGCCGCTTGAGGCGGTTGTTGCGGTTGATGACGCGGCGGTACAGGTCGTTGAGGTCGGACGTCGCGAAACGGCCGCCGTCGAGCTGGACCATCGGGCGCAGGTCCGGGGGGATGACCGGGACCGCGTCCAGGATCATCATCTCGGGCTTGTTGACCTGCGAGTAGTACGGCGCGTTCTCGGGGTCGTAGAACGCCGAGAGGACCTTCAGCCGCTTGACGGCGCGCTGCTGCTTCTGGCCCTTGCCGTTCTTGACGAGGTCCTCGAGGTCCTCGCGCTCGTGCTTCAGGCAGAAGCCGGGCTGGTCGCGGATGTCGAGCTCGACGCCGGCGAGGCGCTCGGAGTCGACGTCGCGGCGCGGGGCCTCGCGGTCGTACTCGGGCTTGATCAGCATGAGCTCGCGGATGTACTCCGCGCCCATGCCGCCGCCGAAGTACTCGCCGTAGCCGTAGACCGAGCCGAAGCGCATCTTCAGCTCGCGGAAGAACGTCTCGTCCGCGATGACCGTCTGCGGGACGAGGTCGTCCTTCTCGATCGCCTTGTCGGTGAAGGCGGTCAGCGGCCACTCCTCGCCCTCGTTGGGCGGGTCGTCGCTGGGCTCGAGCTTGTTCGCGAAGAGCTTCCAGACCTCGCGCAGGCGGGCGCGGGACTCCTCGTAGTGCGAGCGGAGATCGTCGATCTCGGCCGTCAGCTGCTTCTTCGTGTCGGTGAGGAGCTTCTTGCGCTCGTCGTCCGTCAGCTTGCCGACGGTGATGTCGAGCGACTCGGCCCACAGGTGGTCGTCGTCACCGAAGTCGTCCTGCGACCCGTCCTGCAGGTACTGCTCGCGGACCTTGAGCGAGTTCTCCAGGCCGGAGAGCTCGTCCTTCTCCATCGAGGAGCTCTGGTCGAGGTCCTCCTGGACCTGCGCCTCGAGCTCGGGGAGGTCGCGCCAGCGGGCCTCCTGGTCGACCCACGTCACGATGGACGCGGCGAAGTACAGGATCTTCTCGAGCTCCTTGGGAGCCATGTCGAGCAGGTAGCCGATGCGGCTCGGCACGCCCTTGAAGAACCAGATGTGGCTGACGGGGGCGGCCAGGTCGATGTGACCCATGCGCTCGCGGCGGACCTTCGAGCGCGTGACCTCGACGCCGCACTTCTCGCAGATGATGCCCTTGTAGCGGACGCGCTTGTACTTGCCGCAGTAGCACTCCCAGTCCTTGGTGGGACCGAAGATGCGCTCGCAGAAGAGGCCGTCGCGCTCGGGGCGGAGCGTGCGGTAGTTGATCGTCTCCGGCTTCAGGACCTCGCCGGAGGACCAGGAGCGGATCTGCTTCGAGGAGGCGAGGCCGATCTCGATGGCGTCAAAGGTGTTGATGTCGTGCACGGTGGGTGTGGTCCCTGATCGTGTGCTTGGCGGGGCGGGGGTCGGCGTGGCGGGCGACGCCGCTCCTCACCCGCCCCCGCTCGTGGCGGGGGCGGGTGGGGCGGGTCGCCGGCCGGGCCGGTCCTACGCCTCGTCCTCCGCGGCCGCCGGGGCGACCTCGTCCGCCGCTGCTTCGGTCGCCGGGGCGACCTCCGCGGGGGACTCTGCGTTGTTCTCGGGTGCCTCGTCCGCGGCGGGCTCGTCGCCCAGGTCGGCGCGGACGCCACCCAGGTCGATGCCGAGCTCCTCGGCCGCGCGCAGCAGCTCGTCCTCGTCGTCGGCGCCGCCGGCGGCGCCCTCGTCGTGGATCTCGCGGACGTCGAGGGAGAGCGCCTGCATCTCCTTCAGGAGCACCTTGAAGGACTCCGGGACGCTCGGCTCGGCGATGTTCTCGCCCTTGACGATCGCCTCGTAGGCCTTGACGCGACCGACGGTGTCGTCGGACTTGATCGTCAGCATCTCCTGCAGCGTGTAGGCGGCGCCGTACGCCTCGAGCGCCCAGACCTCCATCTCGCCGAAGCGCTGGCCGCCGAACTGCGCCTTGCCGCCCAGCGGCTGCTGGGTGACGAGCGAGTACGGGCCTGTGGCACGCGCGTGGATCTTGTCGTCCACGAGGTGGTGGAGCTTCAAGATGTACATGTAGCCGACGGTGATCTGCGCGTCGAACGGCTGGCCGGTGCGCCCGTTGAAGAGCGTGAACTTGCCGCTGGCCTGCGTGCCGTCCGGGCGCGACTTGTCGACGTCCATGTTGATGGCGCCGCCGTTGGCCGTGTGGTTGTCCTGCCACTTGACCAGGGCCTCGTCGACCTGCGCGACCGTCGCGCCGTCGAACACCGGGGTGGAGACGTAGACGCCGCCGCCCTTGTTGCCCTCGCGCTCGTCCCACGCCTGGGTGCCGTCGGGGTACCAGCCCTGCGCGGCGGCCCAGCCGAGGTGGATCTCGAGCACCTGACCGACGTTCATGCGCGACGGCACGCCCAGCGGGTTCAGGATGACGTCGACGGGGGTGCCGTCCTCGAGGAACGGCATGTCCTCGATGTCGACGATCTTCGAGATGACGCCCTTGTTGCCGTGGCGGCCGGCGAGCTTGTCGCCCTCCGAGATCTTGCGCTTCTTCGCGACGAAGACGCGAACGAGCTCGTTGACGCCCGGGGGCAGGTCGTCGCCCTCGTCCTTGTGGAACGTCTTGACGTCGATGACGACGCCGCCCTCGCCGTGCGGGACCTTCAGGGAGGTGTCGCGGACCTCGCGGGCCTTCTCCTTGAAGATGGCGCGGATCAGCTTCTCCTCCGCCGTCAGCTCGGTCTCGCCCTTCGGCGTGACCTTGCCGACGAGCAGGTCGCCCGAGCCGACCTCGGCGCCGACGCGGACGATGCCGCGGTCGTCGAGGTTGCGCAGCGACTCCTCCGCGCGGTTCGGGATGTCGCGGGTGATCTCCTCGTCGCCCAGCTTGGTCTGGCGCGCGTCGATCTCGTACTCCTCGATGTGCACCGAGGTGAGCTCGTCGTCGCTGACCAGGCGGCGGCTGAGGATGATCGCGTCCTCGAAGTTGTAGCCCTCCCAGGACATGAACGCGACCATGAGGTTCTTGCCCAGGGCCATCTCACCCATCGAGGTCGAGGAGCCGTCGGCGAGCACGGAGCCCGCGCCGACCTCCTGACCGCGCTTGACCAGCGGGCGCTGGTGGATGAGCGTGCCCTGGTTGGAGCGCTCGAACTTCTCGAGGTGGTACTCGTCGCGCCCCTCGGCGTGCTCGATGACGATGCGCTTGGCGTCGACGTACTGCACCGAGCCGGCGTTCTTGGCCAGGACCACGTCGCCGGAGTCCTGGGCCGCGCGGGCCTCCATGCCGGTGCCGATGCGGGGCGCGTCCGTCTTCAGGAGCGGCACCGCCTGGCGCTGCATGTTCGAGCCCATGAGGGCGCGGTTGGCGTCGTCGTGCTCGAGGAACGGGATCATCGCCGTGGCGACGGACCAGATCTGCTGAGGAGAGACGTCCATCAGCGTGACTTCGGTCTTCGGGATGACGACGTACTTGCCGGCCTGCGTGCGGCAGAGGACCTCGTCCTCGAGCAGCTCGCCGTTGCCGCCGACGGGGGCGTCGGCCTGCGCGGCCAGCCCCTCCTCCTCCTGCGTGGCGTCCAGGTGGACGATCTCGCCGGTGACCTTGCCGTTCTCGACCACGCGGTACGGCGTCGTGATGAAGCCGTGCTCGGAGATCTGCGCGTAGCTCGACAGCGACCCGATCAGACCGATGTTCGGGCCCTCCGGGGTCTCGATCGGGCACATGCGGCCGTAGTGGGTCGGGTGGACGTCGCGGACCTCGATCGGTGCGCGCTCGCGGGTCAGGCCACCGGCACCCAGCGCCGACAGGCGGCGGCGGTGCGTCAGGCCGGCCAGCGAGTTGTTCTGGTCCATGAACTGCGAGAGCTGCGAGGAGCCGAAGAACTCCTTCAGCGCCGCGGAGACCGGGCGGATGTTCACGATCGACTGCGGGGTGATCGTGTCCTCGTCCTCCGTCGTGAGGCGCTCGCGGACGACGCGCTCCATGCGGTAGAGGCCGACGCGGAACGCGTCCTGGATCAGCTCGCCGACCGTGCGCAGGCGACGGTTGCCGAAGTGCTCGTACTCGTCGAGCAGGTCGGCGACGGGCTCGCGCGGCATGGCCGAGGCCTCGGCCGCGTAGTCCTTGACCTCGACGTCCTCCTCCTCCGGGATCCCGAGCTCACGGGGGAGCTTGATGAGCTCCTTGATGAGCGCGTAGATGTCCTCGGGGGTGAGGTGGCGCGTCTCGAGGTCGATGTCGAGGTTCAGCCGCGAGTTCAGCTTGTAGCGGCCGACGCGCGTGAGGTCGTAGCGCTTGGGGTCGAAGAACAGCGTCTGCAGCAGGGCGTACGCGGCGTCGACCGTCGGCGGCTCGCCGGGGCGCTGCTTCTTGAACAGCTCGATGAGCGCGCCCTTCTTGGTGCGCGTCGCCTCGGTGTCCGTCAGCAGCGTGTTGCGGACGTAGGCGGAGCCCTCGAAGCGGTCGAGGAGGACCTGGTCGAGCGCGTCGACGTCGGCGTCGGACTCCTCGACGTCGGAGTCGAGCTCCGGGTTGTACTCCATGGCCCGCAGGAGGACCGTGACCGGCAGCTTGCGCTTGCGGTCGATCCGGACGAAGACCTTGCCCTTCTTGTCGACCTCGAGCTCGAGCCACGAGCCGCGGGCCGGCATGAGGTTGGCGACGAAGACCTGCTTCTCGCGGTCCTTCGGCTCCATGAGGTAGGCGCCCGGCGAACGGACGAGCTGCGTGACGACCACGCGCTCCGTGCCGTTGACGATGAACGTCCCGCGCTCGGTCATCCACGGGAAGTCGCCCATGAAGACGGACTGCTCGCGGATCTCGCCGGTCTCGCGGTTGACGAACGAGACCTCGACGGAGAGCGGGCGCGAGTACGTCTGGCCCTTCTCCTTGCACTCCGCGAGGGTGTGCGTCTCCTCGCCGAACTCCAGCTCGCCGAACTCCACGGCGAGGTTGCCGGTGTAGTCCTCGATCGGGGAGATGTCGTCGATGGTCTCTCGGAGCCCACCCTTCACGCCATTCACGAGCCACTCGAAGGAGCGGCGCTGAATGTCGATGAGGTTGGGGACGTCGAGGACCTGATCCAGACGTGCGAACGTGCGTCGCGTGCGCAGGGCGTTGACCGTGGACAAGGTGGGCGACTCCTCGGGGGTGTCGGTGTGTCGGGCGAGGATTCGCACCCGGGCCGCGCGGACGTCCAGTCCACGCGCGGATACGAACACAAGAAAATTAGCACACGGGGCACCTGACCCCGTGGCGAGGGCGGTCGACGGTCACGGACCCCGTCCTGCAGACCCGCGTATGTGGCGCGGGATCCGATGGGAGGACGGCTACGACTATCGGTCGACGACCGGAGTGTACCCGGTCGCCGGGGCGCGTGCGGATCGTCCGAATGTGTCGACGTGCGCGGTCGCCGCGCAGCGGTCGAGGAGCGTGGCGCCGGCGGCGGGCGCCGTGTTCTCGGGTCTGGACCCGCCGACGACCGGCGGTGTCCCGGCGTCGCGACGACCCGGGCGCCGGTGGGTCCGGCTCAGTCGTCCTGGGCCGCGAAGCCGCCGAGCTGCGTGATCGCGTCACGGGCCTCGGCCTCGGTGGCCCCCGTGATCTCGCGGTAGCGCCGCACGGCGGTCATCGGCCGCCCCGAGGCGATCAGCTCGTGCACCTCGGCCGCCGGGTCGTCCTGACGACCGGCCCGACCGGATCCGCCGTCGATCTCCTCGAGCTTGGACTCGAGCGCGCGGATGCGACGCAGCAGACTGCTGCGGGACGGCGGTGCGGGGGACTTCTGGATCGCCATTGGGGCTCCGGCGTGGGGTGCGAGGGCGGGACGGCGAGGGGCACGTCCTCCATCGACGGTACCTCGGGCCCCTGCAGCGCGCAAGCCGGGTGTGACGACGGTCCGCTTCTGCTGAGGCCCGCCTGATAAGCCCTTCAGGATCCGCGAAGGTGGCGTCGGCGCGGCCGTCGGACGTGGTGCTGTCGCGCCGCCACCGAACGACGACGGGCCCTCCCCCACCCCGCGCCGTCCTGGCGCGTGGCGGGCGAGGGCCCGGTCCGGGTCGTGGGGTCGCCGCTCAGCGCAGGACGAGCCGCACCGTCTTGACGACCTGCGTGCCCTTGCCCGTGGTGATCACGAGCTTGGCCCGCTTGACGCCGCCGCGCTTGAGCGCCTTGGCGACCTTGCCCTTGGCCACCAGGCGCAGGGTGCTCTTCTTGCCGCCGGCGAGCTTGACCGACGCCGTGGCGAGCACGCCGCCCTTCTTGATGCCGGCGCTGCGCAGCGCGCTCGTGGCGACGAGCCGGGCCGTGCCGGCGCAGGCCGTGGCGCACCGGACCGGGACCGCGACGCTGGCCTTGGACGCCGTGCCCGCCACCCGCAGCGCGGAGGACAGGACCGACGCCTTGGCCGCCGACTTCGCCGGGGTCGACGTCGTCGGGGCCGCGGCGGCCGGGGCCGCGTCGGGCGCAGCGGCGGCCGGCGC
>NZ_JAURWA010000105.1 GCF_030655195.1 Patulibacter sp.
GCGGGCCGACCCCGACGCCCGCGGCTCGACGACCGGCCTGCGCGACCCGCCCCGCCTCAGCCGCCGGCCGCGCCCAGCAGGAGGTCCGTGAGGACCGCCGGGTCGCGCCGGATGCGGCCCGACTCCCCGTCGTCGCCCGCCGCCCGCTTGACCAGGTCGACGGTCTCCGGGTCCTCCAGGCGCTGCAGGCGGCCGTCGGCGATCAGCGCGTCGTCGACCGCTCCCGGACGGCCGTCGAACGTCGTGAAGACCGGGGTGCCCAGGGCGACGGCCTCGCGGTTCATCGTGCCGCCGGCGCTGACGACGAGGTCGGCCAGGGCGACGAGCGACGGCCCGTCGATCGGCCGCTCCGGGATGACGAAGCCGCCGGCCTCGCGCAGCTCGACCCGCTGCGCGTCGGTGCGCGGCAGCACGACGACCTGGCCCTGGGAGCGCAGGCGGTCCAGCACGACGGCGAACCGGTCGTTGTGGAAGCGGTGGTAGAGCGAGACCTCCGGGGGGGTGCGGACGACGGCCAGCGGCGCGGTCGCGTCGAGGCCCAGCTCGTCCAGCACGGACGTGTCGGGCTCGAGGTCGGCGAGGTAGTACTCCTCCTTCAGCCCCTCGTACGCGCGGATCTTGCCCGTCGCCCCGTACGGCGCCAGGCGCTCGGCGGGGATGACGTCGGGCACGACGACCGCCGCGGCCAGCCGGCAGTTGATCTGGTGCTGGACCGTCGCCCACTCGTAGTCGAACGCGGTCGCGGAGGGGATCCCCAGCAGCGCCGCGGCGACGGTCACGTCGTTGGACCCGTGGCCGAGCGCGACGTCGAACGGCCGCGACCCGTCCGGGTGCCCGCCGACGCGGCGCGCCCAGCGCAGGAGCGCCGTCGTCCGCGACGCCAGACCGCGCGCCTTGTCCGGCAGCCGCTCGCCGCGGTGCCGGCCGATCGCCGTGTGCTCGATCCCGAGCCGGTCGCACAGGCCGAGCGTCTGCGCGAAGTCCCGGGCGGTGACGTCGACCTCGTGGCCCCGCGCGCGCAGGTCCTCGATGACCGGGCGCAGCACCAGGACGTGGGGGCTGTTGGTCAGGTCGATCCAGACGCGCATCGCTGCGGCCCATGGTCGCGCATCGCGGCCGCTAGCCGGCCACCCGTGCCACCGGGGCCCGCACCACGTCGAGGAACGCGTCGGCGATCACGCCGTAGCCCTCCGCGTTGGGGTGGAAGTCGGCACCGGCGCCGCAGAGGCGCGTCAGGGCACAGGCCTTCTGCACCGCCGCGTCCGACACCGGCCCGTCGCTGTCGAACGCCCGGTCCACCCGCGCGACGACGAAGTCCTGCGCGGCGAACGTCCGGCGGATCGTCGGGTTCGCCTGCCGGCGGACGATGTCGTGGAAGGCCGTGGCGGCCTCCTTCGCGAGCGGCTGCCGGACCAGCGCGAGGGCCGGGTCGTAGTAGGTCATCGCCGCCAGCACGGTGCGCGGGCCGGCCGCGTCCTGCAGCCGCCGGGCGACCTCCTGCAGGCGCGTGCGCACCTGCGGGAGCCCGTCGGCCAGGCACGACCGGACCTTCGTCGGGTCGACGCCCGCGCAGCCGATCAGGTCGTTGGCCCCGATGTCGATCGTCACGAGCGTCGGACGGTCGCCGCGGGCGCGCAGGTACGTCTCGGCGTAGGCCAGCTGGCTGGTGGCGGCGTCGCGGTTCTCGTACGGCGGGCCCTCGGGCGCCGCGGGCCCGCACTCCCGGCCGCCGTCGAGCAGGCTGCTCACCGTCGCCCCCGAGCAGCCGATGCGGCTGAGCGTCACGGGCGTCCCGGCGTCCCGCAGGCGGGACGCCAGCTGGTCGGGGTAGCCCTCGCGGGTGGTCCCGAACGACCCGTCCTTCCGCTGGACCCCCTGGGCGAGGGAGTCGCCGAGCGCCAGGTAGGCGGTGCCGGCGGCACGGGGGTCGGGGGTCGCGAGCGCGGGGTCGCCGGCGGCCGTCGTGGTGGTGGTCGGCGGCGGCGGCGTGGCGTCGTCGCCCCCGCCGCAGCCGACGGCGGCCAGCCCGAGCGCGACGGCGGCCACCGTCGTCGCGGCGATCCCTCGCACACCGCCCCTCACGCGAGCACCTGCGCGACCGCCGTCACGACCTCGGCGACCTGCTCCTCGGTGATCGCCGCGTTGACCGGCAGCGCCAGGTGGGTGCGGGCCAGCTCGTCGGTGACCGGCAGGTCCACCGGGCCGTCGGGCTGGAACGCGGCCATCGGCACCTGGCGGTGGACCGGCGTGCGGTAGTAGCCGCGGGCCCCGATGCCGCGCTCGGTCAGGCCGGCGGCGAGCTCCTCCGCACGCTCGGACCGCACGACGTAGATGTGCCACGCGGGCGTCGCCCCGGGGGTCGCGACGGGGAGCTCCACGAGCTCGTCGAGGCCCGCGCGGTGGTAGCGGACGTGCGTGGCGGCGCGGTGGCCGGCCCAGCGGTCCAGGTGCGGCAGCTGGACCCGCAGGACGGCGGCCTGCAGCTCGTCCAGGCGGCTGTTGTAGCCGATCTCGGAGTAGTCGACCTTGTCCGCGCTGCCGTGGAAGCGCAGGGTGCGCACCCGCTCGGCGACCCCGGCGTCGGACGTCGTGATCGCCCCGCCGTCGCCGAACCCGCCGAGGTTCTTCGACGGGTAGAAGCTGAACGTCGCCACGTCGCCCAGCGCGCCCGGCCGGCGCACGCCGTGCCGGCCCGTCGGGTCGCCGTCGGCGGTCAGGGTCGAGCCGGCGGCCTGGGCGGCGTCCTCGAGCACGGGCAGGCCCGTGACGGCCCGGATCTCGTCGATCGGGGCGACGTTGCCGAACAGGTGCACCGCGACGACCGCCTTCGTCCGCGGCGTGACCGCCGCCTTCACGGTCTCGGCGGTGACGCACATCGTCTCGCGGTCGACGTCGCAGAAGACGGGCGTGGCCCCCGTCGGCGGGATCGCCTCGGCGCTGGCCCAGAACGTGAACGACGGCACGACGACCTCGTCGCCGGGCCCGACGCCCAGGGCCCGCAGCGCGATCGTGATGGCCTCGGTGCCGTTGGCCACCCCGATCGCGTGCTCCGCCCCGATCCAGTCGGCGAACTCGCGCTCGAACGCCTGGGTCTCCGGGCCGAGGATGAAGCGCCCGTCGGCCGCGACCCGCAGCAGCGCCTCGTCGAGCTCGGCGCGCAGGGGGGCCAGCGCGGTCGCGGTGTCGAACAGCGGCACGGGCATGGACCCAAGGGTACGGACGCGACCCCGCGGTCCGGGGCGGGCGGGGTCGACGCCGCGCGACTCCGGCGCCTCCTCCTCGCACGGCCGGCGCCCGCGACCCGCGGAACGTCCGCCGTGGGGCTCCGGCGCGCGGGAGGGGCGTAGCCTGCCCGCCGTGACCGCCCTGCCGACGCCGACCCCCCGCCTCAGCCCGCGCCGCAGCCTCGCGGCGGCGCTCCTGGCCGGCGCCCTGCACGGCCCGGCGGAGGCGCTGCCGGTCTCGTCCTCGGCGCACGTGGCGTTCGTCGCGCGGCTCGCGGCAGGCCGCCGGGGCCGGCGCCCGTCCGACCCCGAGGTGGCCAAGAGCGTCGAGGTCGGCGCCCACGCCGGCACCCTGCTGGGCCTGACGATCGGCCTGCGGGGCGAGGCCCGCAAGGCCACCCGCGGCGTGCTCCGCGAACCCCGCCTGGCCGCCATGACCGCCGGGCGGATCGTGGCCGCCTCGGTCCCCGCCGTGATCGGCGCCCTGACCCTCGAGCGACAGATCGAGGACCACCTGGGCGGCGACCGCACGATCGCGGCCGGGCTCGTGGCGGGCTCCGTCGCGATGGTCGTGGCGGACGCCCTGGCGCCGGGCGGGATCGTGGCGCGGCGACGGCACGGGGCCGCCGTCGCCGGCCGCCCCTGGGAGGACGGGACCGTGGTCGACGCCCTCCTGATCGGGACCGCCCAGGCCGCCGCCCTGTGGCCCGGGGTCTCCCGCAGCGGCGCGGTGCTCGTCGCCGCCCGCGCCCGCGGGTTCTCCCGCGAGGCGTCGGGCAAGATCTCCGCCGCCCTCGCCGTGCCGGCCGTCGGGGGTGCGACGGCGCTGAAGGTCGTCCGCCTCGGCACCCGCCTGCGCGACGGCACGATCGATCCGCGCCACCTGACCCCGCTCCTGGCGGTCACCACCACCGGTGCGCTGTCGGGCGTCGTCGCGGCCCCGATGGCCCGGCGCACCCTGGAGGGCCTGCCGCTCTGGCCGTTCGCCGGCTACCGGCTGCTGCTCGCGGGCGCCCTCGCCGAGGCCGACCGCCGCTGGCGCAGGTAGGGGCCGCCGGCGCTGCGGGGCACCCTCCGCCGCTCCCCGCCCCTACGCCTCGCCGGGTCGCCGCCCCGACACCGTCTGCGACACGCCCGAGACCTCGATGCGGACGTCCTCCAGGCCGTCGGCCTCGAAGCGCGACGTGAACGCGTCGGGCGCGAACGTCCGCAGGCCCGACAGCGGCTCGGTCAGCCCGGTCAGGGCCCGGAACGGCGCCGGGCCGCGGTCGCAGGTCGTCAGGATCGCGATCCGCCCGCCCGGGGCGAGGACGCGCAGCAGCTCATCGACGACGCGGAACGGGTCCTCGACGAGGTAGAGCGCCCCGAGGCAGCTGACGACGTCGCACGAGCCGTCGGCGAACGGCAGCCGGTGCGCGTCGCCGCGCACGTAGGCCACCCCGGGGTCGTACGTGTCGGCCGTCGCGCGGGCCAGCATCGTCGCGGAGTAGTCGAAGCCGACGACCAGACCGCCGTCGTAGGACGCCCGCAGCCGCCGGGTCGTGTTGCCGGGGCCACACGCCACGTCGAGCACGACGTCGCCCTCGACCGGGTGCAGCCGGTCGTGGACCAGCCGCTCCTCCGCACCCGTGGTGCGCAGCGTCCAGAGGGTGAACAGGAACGGCCGCCACGCGCGCTCGTAGATCTTCGGGACCACGGTGGAGCGCATCGCGCGCTGGGCGAGCGAGACCCGGCCGTCCTCCCCCGCGGGCCCGAGCAGGTCGAGGTACCCGTCCGTGACGCGCGGCGCCCCGACCGGCGGGTCCATCAGCGACAGGGCGCGCTCGGGGGCGCTGAGGGCGGTCATGCGGGCGGATCCTACCGGCGGTCGGACGGCTGCCCCGTCGCGCGTCCGGCGACCCGCTCGCGCTCACGATCGGGCCGACCGCGGTCGCTCCCGCGCACGGGCCGGCGGCGCCGCGCCCACCTCGGGCCGGCCTTCGGCCCGCCTCCCGCCGGTGCTCGGCGGGGGGCGGGAGTCGCATCAGTGCGAAGATCCCCCGCGATGAGCGACGCCTACGCTGCCTCCGGAGTCGACACGGACCAGTCCGACGCGGGCGTCGGCGCCCTCGTCGCGGTGCTGAAGACGATCAGGACGGGCAAGCCGTCGATCTCCGTGCTGCCGTCGGGCCACTACGCCAGCGTGCTGCGCGTCGCGCCGAACCTCGGCATCGCGATGGCCACCGACGGCGTCGGCTCCAAGCTGATCGTCGCGGAGGAGACCGGCCGCCTCGACACGGTCGGCATCGACTGCATCGCGATGAACGTCAACGACCTGATCTGCGTCGGCGCCGAGCCGATCGCGATGCTCGACTACCTGGCCGTCCAGGAGCCCGACGGCGAGCGCCTCGCCGCGATCGCCCGGGGCCTGAAGGCCGGCGCCGAGGACGCGGGCATCGAGATCCCCGGCGGCGAGCTGGCCGTCCTGCCCGAGCTGCTGAAGGGCCACCCCGACCCCAACGGCTTCGACCTCTGCGGCACGGCGATCGGCACCGTCGCGCTCGACGAGCTCGTCACGGGCGAGCGGATCCAGCCGGGCGACGCGATGATCGGGCTGCCCTCCAGCGGCATCCACTCCAACGGCTACACGCTGGCCCGCAAGGCGCTCCAGCAGGACGGCGGCCTGTCCCTGGACGACCGCCCGGAGGAGCTCGGCGGCGCCTCGATCGCCGACGCGCTGCTCGAGCCGACGGTCATCTACGTCCGCGGGGTCGTCGAGCTGCTCCAGAGCGGCGTCGAGATCCGTGGCCTGAGCCACATCACTGGCGGCGGCCTGCTGAACCTCGTGCGGCTCGGTCCCGACCGCCTGGGCTTCGACGTCACCGAGCCGCTCCCGGTCCCCCCGATCTTCGGCCTGATCCAGCGCCTGGGGAACGTCTCCGACGCCGAGATGTGGGAGGTCTTCAACCACGGCTGCGGCTTCGTCGCGATCGTGCCCGAGGACGTCGTCGACACCGCCGTCGCGATCCTCGAGAAGCACCACCACGGCACCCGCCGCATCGGCACCGTGTCGGATCAGCCCGGCCGCTGCACCGCGCCGGGCGGCGTGGTCCTGCAGGGCTGAGCCGGGGCGGGCGACGCCGGGCGGCCTCGCGATCCCGTCCGGTGCGACGGTCCCGGGCCGCCTCAGCCGATCCCGTTCAGCGCGACGATCCTGCCCTGCGTCTCCGTGACGTTCACGCGGCCGCTCGAGTAGTCCATCGTGCGGACCAGGTCCTGCCCGTCGCGGACCACGACCCGCATCGCGCAGTCGTTGCGCTGGGCCAGTGCCTCGGCCTTCGCGGTGGTGAGTCCGAGGAGCTCGCGCGCGTCGAAGTCGCCCTCCTCGCCGGGGGACCCCTTCGCCCCCTTGCCGGGGCAGCGCAGCGGCTGCGCCGGTCGCTGGACCTCGGCGATCGTCGGGGCGGACGGCTCCGGGTCCGCACCGGGCGCCTCGAGCGTCGCGGTGTCGTCCGGCGCCGGAGCCCCCGGGTCGTCCTGATCGGGGGCGGGGGTGGTGGGCACGGGGCTCGTCGTGGTCGCGGGGGGCGTGGAGGGCGGTGCCGTGGTGGCGGGCTGCGTGGTCGCGGCGCCCTCGGTCGTCGCCGGGTCGTCGCCACCGCAGCCCGCGAGGACCGGTGCGGTCGCCAGGGCGAGCACCAGCAGGGCGGCGGGGACGGGGCGGGACATGGACCGAGTGTCGCGCACGGCCGGGGCGACGGGGGACGGATCGGGGTGGTCGGCGACGCGAGGGGGACGGCGCTCCCCGGGGCCTCCCCCGCCCGTCCGCGGTACCCGATCCGGGTCTCGCCCGACCAACCGGCCCGAGAGGTGGAACGGTTCCTCCAGGCGCCACCGATCCGGGTCTCGCGCCCACCGGCCCAGCGAGACCTGGATCGTGGACCACACCGCACCCCGCTGCGCCCCTGCGCCGCGCCTCGCTGTCGCCCCCGCGCCCTGCAACGCCCCGTGCGTCGCGGCAGGTCCCGCCCGAGGGGTGCGCCGCGCCGCCCGAACCGGCAAGATCCCCGTCGTGGACCCGCTCCCGGACGCCCCGACCCGTCGCCGCGGGTCCGTCGTCCCCCGTGCGGCGCGCCGCCGATCGGGCTCGCGCGGCCGACGACCCGGCACGATCGGGCGCCGGACCCGCACAATGGGGCACTACGGGTGACCATCGACGTCGGCACACTGCTCGCGGACCGCTACCGCCTCGAGGCCCAGATCGGCTCTGGAGGGATGTCGACGGTCTACCGCGCCTTCGACACCGTGCTCGAACGCACGGTCGCGATCAAGCTCATGCACCGCAACCTGGCGGAGCACTCGGAGCAGCTGGAGCGCTTCGGCCGCGAGGCCCGGGCCGTCGCCCGCCTGAACCACCCGAACATCGTCCAGGTCATCGACGCCGGCGAGGACGAGGACACGCCGTTCATCGTCTTCGAGCACGTGAAGGGCGAGACGCTGAAGGAGCGCGTCCAGCGCGTCGGCCGCCTGCCCGTGACCGAGGCGGTCGCCTACGCGGTCGAGATCGCCCGCGCCCTCGGTGCCGCCCACGAGCGCAACATCGTCCACCGGGACGTCAAGCCGCAGAACGTCCTGATCAACGAGGAGGGTGTCGCCAAGGTCACCGACTTCGGCATCGCCCGGACCCTCGAGGAGCACGGGCTGACCGCCGACGGGCGCGTCCTGGGCACCACCGACTACGTCTCGCCCGAGCAGGCGATGGGCCACGACGTCGACGGGCAGAGCGACGTCTACTCGCTGGGCATCGTGCTCTACGAGATGCTCATCGGGGACATCCCGTTCCACGGCGAGAACCAGGTCGCCGTCGCGATGAAGCACGTGCGCGAGGAGCTGCCCGACGTCCAGCGCCTGCGCCCCTCGATCGGCACCGCCCTGGCCGCCGTCGTCGACCGCGCGACCGCCAAGTCGCTCGACGTCCGGTACACGAGCACCGACGAGCTCGTCGCCGACCTCGAGGACGTCCTGACGATCGAGGCCGGCCGGCGCGGCGAGACGACGGGCGAGGCCACCGCGGTCTTCCGCTCGCTCCCGCAGGCGCAGCAGCGCCGGGCCAACCTGCGCCTCGGCCGGCGCACCGTGGTCGGCGTCGCGCTGCTGGCGGTCGTCGCGGCGCTCGTCGTCGTGGGCTTCCTCGCCACGGGCGACAACACGCGGCGCGGCACCGGCCAGGCGCCGCGGACCCCGGTGGCGCAGGGGGAGCAGTCCATCAAGCTCGCCCAGGACGCGGCCAGCGACTACGACCCGGCGCCCGGCGACACGCGGGAGCACCCGGAGGAGACCTTCCGCGTCCTCGACGGGGACCCGAACACCTCGTGGGACACCGAGGGCTACTCCGGCGGCACGTTCGGCGCGAAGCAGGGCGTCGGCATCTACCTCGACGTCGGGGCCGGCGAGAAGACCGTCGCCGCGACGAAGCTCGACCTGACGACGTCCACCGCCGGCTGGGGCGCGACCGTCCTGGCCGCGGCCGACGGGAGCGGTCCCCCGACGACCCGCGAGGACCCGGGCTGGGTCGAGGTCGGCACGCTCGGCACCGCCACCGAGGGCGACGACGTGATCCCGCTCAGCACCGGCGGGACCCGCTACCGCTACTACCTGCTGTGGATCACGAAGCTGCCGCCGGTGACGACGGGCCGCGCGAAGGTCTCGATCAGCGCGATGAACCTGCAGCGGGCCGCCACCCGCTGACCGGTGGATGGTGTGCGGGCCCCGACCTGAGCGTCGCGGGTCCGGGCGCATCACGGGTTCGGCACGGCTCAGGCCACCCGCAGGGGTGTGCGGGCCCCGACCTGAGCGTCGCGAGTCCGGGCGCATCACGGGTCCGGCAGGGCTCAGGCCACCCGCGAGGGGTGCCCTGACGCCTCCGGACCCGCGCCGCCCGACTACCTCTTCTGGCCCCGGCAGTCCATCGTCATGCGCGCCACGCCGGTGCGCGCGCGTCCGCTGTGCCCGGAGAACCGCAGGGCGGCCCGCCGGTCGAAGCGGCAGGCGTCACGCGTCACCGCGAGGATGCCGCGCTTCCCGCCGTTGAGGGTCAGGTCGAACCGGCTGACCGGCGCATCCGGGATCCGGTCGAACTGGGCCACGAGCTGGTTCTTCCGCACCAGCGAGTTCGCCCGCAGGGTGATCTGCACCCCGTTGCCCTTCAGCGGCAGGACGAGCTTGGGCAGCGTCCGGACCTGCTTGCCGCCGGCCGTCGTCCGCACCCCCTTGACGAGGTAGACCGGGCCCGTCAGCGACAGGGGCAGGAGGGGCGACTTCACCCGCGCCGTGCCGACCTTCGACGAGGCCGGGCACTTCGGCTCGCGCGCCGAACCGGCCGCCGACTCGCAGAGGCCTCGGGCGTTGTCGGCGTCGAGCGCGAGGGTCAGCGGGAGCTGCACCTCGACGCGCCGGAGGCCCGACTGCGACGGCGGCAGCGTCATCCGGGCACGGATCCCGGCGTGTCCGCCCTTGCGCAACGTCCGCCCCTTGCCGACCATCCGCAGCGACAGCTTCGGCGACAGCGGGAGCGCCTGGCAGCCGCCGACGCGGAACCGCGTGGAGACCGCTGCGGTCGCCCCTCCGACCGACCCCAGCGTGCCGCCGATCCGCTGCGCCCCGCAGCTCGTCGGGTTGACGGTGAAGCCCGGCCGGTCGAGCACGACGTCCAGCGCTCGCAGCCGGATCGGGATGCCGGACAGGATGGTCGGCAGCGGGTCGCTGACGGCCGTCACGTGCGTGTCCTCCGAGTCGATGTGGAGCGCCTGGCGCACGACGACCGTGCCGAGGTCGAGCGGCCCGGCGATGGCCCGGACGCGGGTCGAGAGCCCGTAGGGCGCGCCCTTGTACGGCCCGGTCAGGAAGACCTCGCCCTTCAGCGGGAACGGCCGCGAGCCCGCGCCGGCCGTGACGGTCGCCGCGCCGACCCGCGTCCGGGCCTCGCACGTCCCGGCGGCCGCCTGCGCCTCACCGCACAGCGGCACCCCGCTGATCTTGGCGAGGAGTCCGGGGGGCAGCTGGAAGGTCAGCCCCTGGAGGTGGGCCTGGCCGTCCGGCCGCGTGACCGAGATGCTCAGCGGCGAGAACCGCCCGGCGGTCGGCGACGCGGTGCCCGCCAGGAACGACGGCGCGAAGGCGCCGAGACCCGGCGTGCAGGTGATCGCGAACCCGTTCGTCAGCGCCTTCGTCGGCGCACCGGACCAGGGGGTCGCATCCGCCTGCACGTTCTGCGGCCCGCAGACGGCCGGGGTCGTCAGCGGCGCTCGCTCTCCGCCGTCGAGCGACACGCGCAGCGTGCTGAACGGCAGCTCGGGCGTGTCGGAGAACGTCACCCGCAGTCGCCCGGACGCGGGGTCCGCGTCGATCCGGCCGGCGAGCTTGATCCGCACGCCCAAGCCCTCGGCGACGAGATACATGGCCAGCGTCGTCCCGAACGGGTTGTCGTTCTGCGACGCCAGGTAGGCGCGTCCCCGCAGGGGCTCCTCCAGCAGCGGGGTGTCGATGCCGACGGAGCCCAGCGCCGAGGCGTCGGGGCACGAGGCGGCCGCGTCGCTCGTGAGAGCGATCTGCGACGGGCTGCACGCCGTCAGCCCGTCCGCGGCGGACGGGTTCACGTTCATCCCCTCGGGCAGCAGGATCGACAGGTCCTTCAGGTGCGCGCTCGAGCGCACCTGCGGGCTGTCGGACTGCGGCACGGACACCGTCACGTCGAGCCCGGTGGGGCTGTCCGGGGCGGCCGTCGTCGGCTGGACGCGGACGGTCGGCTCGAACGGCAGACCGCCGCAGTCCGTCATCGTCAGCGGTGCGCCGCCGATGCGCTGGTTCGATGCGACCACGGGCGAGGAGAACGCGGGACTGGGCCACGAGCTCGCCCGTGCGCTGAACGCCAACGGGGCGCCGGTGCAGCGTCCCGGGTTCGAGGTCAAGGGCTTCACCGGGATGTTCGCCGGTCCCGTCACGGGCTCGTTGTCCTCCGTCAGCGAGTTGCGGTCCGCGTCGTGCACCGCGTCGGCGGGCACGCCCCACAGGACGATCCGCGTGCTCGTCAGCGGCAGCGCCTGGGAGATGCCGCGGACCCGGGCCGAGAGCCCGTAGTCCCCGCTGCTCCGGACGGCACCGTCGATGCGGATCGTCGTCTTGACCACGTTGAACCCGAATTGCGCCGGGACGCCCGGGGGCGGGACCATGTTGTAGATCGGGAAGGCCTGCTCGAAGCCCGAGAGCCCGACGTACGCGGTCCCGATCTGGCTGGCGAGGGGACACTTGGCGGAGTAGTCGAGCGACAGCTGCTGTCCGGTGCACCGGGGCACCGCGGTGGGGTTGAAGATCAGCCCGCGCGGCAGGTCGACGTCGATGTCCTTGACGCTCTCGGTCGGGGTCTGGGTGCCGTTGGCGTCCTCGGTGACCGGGAACTGCAGGTCGACCGTCACGTCCGGGTGGGCACCCGCCCGCAGCTCGGGGGCGTCGGGCGTGGGGTTCGAGACGCTGCCCGGGCTGGTCAGGCCGATGCCGGCGCCCCGGAGCTCGAAGGCCTGCGACGGAGCGGCGAGCGCCAGGGAGCCGCCGGCGGCGGCGAGGATCGTGGCCGCACAGGCCACCACGGAGCGCCTCATCGGGCACCGCCCTTCGTGCTGGTGGCCTTGCGACCGGTGGTCAGGGTGAACGTCCGCTGGTACTCGGTCGCGGCGGCGGGATAGGCGACGGTCAGCTTCAGGGCGAGGCGGCCCTTCCGGCGCAGCACCTTGCGCGCGGACGCGGACAGCCGCAGCGTGAGCTGCACCGTGCCCGCCCGCTTCGCCGTGACCGAGGCCTTCGCGGCCGTCCGCGTCTTCCGGTCGGGGAACCGTCCCCGAAGGGTCGCGCGGAGCGCCCCGGGGGCGGTGACGGTGACCCGCAGGACGAGCCGGCCGCGCCGCCCGGCGGTCCGCAGGGCGCTCGCGCTCGGCCGGGTGACGGACAGGCGCGGTGAGGCGCCCTTCACCGGCTCCTCGAACGTCGCGCTGCCGGGCTCCGGCCTCGCGGGCGCGTCGCCCGGGGCCGACCGGCACGCCTCGCCGGTGCAGGCACCGGCCGTGCTCGCGGGCGAGGTGCGTTGCGAGGGGATCCCGCCACCGACGCGGGCCGTGTACAGGTCGGCGAGCGCGTCGACGTCCTGCGCGACGAGCCGGTCGGCGGTCACGAGGAACACGTCCCGGCCGTTCTCCGAGACGTCGCCGAAGCTCGCCGGCTCTCCGCTCGAGCCCGAGCTGATGAGTGACGCTCCGCGTCCGGGCGCCCACTCGTAGACGTCGCCGACGTCGTTGGTGTCGTCCGGGTCCAGGCGGTTCGGGGTGTCGAAGTAGACGCGCCCGTCGTCGAGGACCGCCCGGTTGTCGCGTCCGTCGAAGGCGGTCGCCGGTCGGCCGAAGGAGGCGGCGGCTGCGCGCAGCGGGGTTCCGGCCGGGCCGCAGGACACGCAGCGCACGGGCACGTCGGGGGTGGCCACGTCGTAGGTGAACACGTTGCCGCACAGGCCGGGGGCGATCGCCGCCTCCCGGCACGCCGGATCGGGGCTGACTGCCCCCGCGATGGCGTTGTAGGCCTGGAAGGCGACGCGGCTGCCGCTCGGGCTGAACCGGTACGCGGTGGCCGACCCGCCCTCTCCGGGGAACGCGGTGACGAAGCGGAGCGTGTCGGTGGAGGTGTCGAGCACGTACAGGCGGTCGCCCGCGCCCGTGCCGGCGTCCGCGGTCAGCGGGCGGACCGCCGTGAACCACACGTAGCGGCCGTCCTTCGAGACGCCCTGGAGGGTGAGCGCCAAGGGCGACCCGTCCGCGGTGAACGGCGCGGTGAGGTCCTCCAGGCGGTCGCCGTCGGCGGTCCACCGGTAGATCGCTCCCGGGACCGCGCCGCCCGGGCCGGTGACCGACTCGTCGGTCAACGGTCCGTTGGCCACGAAGGTCACCGTGCGCCCGTCGTCCGAGGCGCGGAGCGTGCTGACGATGGATGAGGTGCCGGGGGCGTCCCCGGTGCGGTGCGACCGCGAGATCAGCGTCGTCCCGGCACCCGCGACGTGCTGGTAGAGCGGGGCCGAGAAGGACGAGCGGAAGAGGACCCGCGATCCGTCGGCGGACACCCGGCGATCCGCGCGGGACGGCGTGTTCCCGTCGTAGGGCAGGTCGGACGTCGAT
The DNA here is from genome assembly GCF_030655195.1 of Patulibacter sp. Classification (GTDB taxonomy): domain Bacteria; phylum Actinomycetota; class Thermoleophilia; order Solirubrobacterales; family Solirubrobacteraceae; genus Patulibacter. Next base: position 13,415 of record NZ_JAURWA010000105.1, read on the forward strand.
CCGTCGGGGAGCCGGCTCGCGAGCTCCAGCGTTCCGTCGCGCCAGAGGTAGAGCGACCGCGTGCCGTCGTCCGGTGCGTCGCCCGTCAGCGGCGCCGTGCTCATGAACGCGACCGACGACAGGTCGTCGGAGCCGCCGAGGTAGTTGCCCTGGCCGCCGAAGCCCGTCAGGTCCTCGTACAGCCTGGTGCCGGGAGCCGCGGCCACGAGGCGGTACGCGCCGCCGGGACGCAGGTCGCGGACGTAGACGTTGCTACCGCCGGCGATGGCGCCGGGCGCCAGGGCCAGCGACGTGGCGACCACGGCCTTCGTCCCGTCCTCCGAGAGCCCCAGCGTCGCCTTGACGAGCAGGCCGGTCGGGGTCAGCGGCGGGTCGGTCCCGCGGGTCGTCCAGTCCGCGCCTCGGGACGAGAGGAACGCGGTGTCGTAGAGCACCGACTCCGCGCCGGCGAAGGCCCCGGCGGCGTTGAAGTACACGCGGTCGCCGCCGTCGACGGCGGCGACCGTGCCGGAGTTCACGACGTCGACCCCGTCCTTGGCCGTCGGGGAGACCTGCTCCCACGCCCGGCAGTCCGGCAACCGCGCCTCGGCTCCTGATCGGACGACGGGGTTCGTGCACCCGTCGGCCGACGCCGCCGATGGTGCGACGGCGACGGCCACGACCGCCAACGCCAACGCCGATGGACAGGCTCCTCTGAAGGACCTCATCTGCTGCTCCTGGGACTGCGTAGGGGACACCACGGGCGCGCACAGCGCACGCTTGTGCACCGAACGTACTCTGTGCCCGGGCGCACAGTCAAGTCGCGATGGACGTCGGTGGACGCACCCTCGCTGCTGGCGCGCCCCCGCTCGGAGATCGTCTGGCCCGCCACCTCCGGCCGACGGCCCACCGGCCCTGCACCGCCGGTACGCGACGTCGGGGCACCGGCCGTGAGGGCCGGGCGACCGGGCCCCAGGCGAGCCGCGCCCTGCCCGGGGTCCCTAGAACTCCTGCGTGCGCTCGCGCTCGTGGCGCTCGAGCGCCAGCGCGACCAGGCGGGAGACGAGGTCGGGGTAGGCCACGCCCGACGACTCCCAGAGCTTGCCGTAGGCCGAGGTCGCGGTGAAGCCGGGGAGCGTGTTCAGCTCGTTCAGCAGCACCTCCTCGCCGTCGACGAAGAAATCCGCGCGCGCCAGGCCGTCGCAGCAGGCGAGCGTGAACGCCCGCGCGGCGAGCTCCTGCACCCGCGCCCTCGCGGTGGGGCTGATCGGTGCGGGGATCCGCAGCTCCATCCCGCCCGGCGTGTACTTCGCCTCGTAGTCGTACCAGGCGTCCGGATCGGTGCTCGTGAGGACGATCTGCCCGATCTCGGAGACCGTCGGCGCGTCCCCGGAGCCCAGGACCGCGGTCTCGGCCTCGACGCCCGTGGCGGACGCCTCGACGATCACGCGCGCGTCGTGGCGCAGCGCGTCCTCGATCGCCGGGGCGATCTCCTCGGGCGTGCGGGCCGGCGCGATGCCGACGGACGAGCCCAGCCGCGAGGGCTTGACCCAGACCGGCAGGCCGAGCGCCTGGACCCGGGCGAGGACCGCGTCGCGGTCGGCGGCCCAGTCCCGCGCGTGGACGGGCTCGTAGGCGACCTGGGGCACGCCCGCGGCGACCATCAGGTCCTTGAAGACGAGCTTGTCCATGCAGACGGCCGAGCCGAGGACCGGCGAGCCGACGTACGGGACGTCCAGCAGGTCGAGGAGGCCCTGGACGGTGCCGTCCTCGCCGAACGGCCCGTGCAGGACGGGGAAGACGACGTCGCAGTCGAGCAGCCCGCCACCGGGGGTCAGCGCGACGGGCGCGCCGTCGCGGGTGGCCCATCCGCCGTCGCGCGCGAGGTCGACCTCGACGACCTCGTGCCCCGCGGCCCGCAGGCCGGCGGCGACCGCGGCGGCGGAGCGCAGCGAGACGTCGTGCTCGGACGAGCGCCCGCCGCCGAGGACGGCCACGCGGCTCACGTTCCCGCCCCCGCCCGGACGCCCTGGTCCCTCGACGCGGTGCTCGTCGACCCCGCACCGGCCGCGCCGGTGGTGCCGTCGCCGGGGGTGCTGCCCTCGTTGTCGGGGTCGGGGTCGGGCGCGGCCTCGAAGACCCCGATGGTCACCGTCACGGTCGAGCCGCGGGCGACCCGGCCCCCGTTGGGCTGCTGGTCGATCACGTCGCCGTTCTCCGACTGGGTGGTGGTGGTCTGGGTCCGGACCTGCGGCCGCAGTCCGAGCCGGCGCAACGCCGCGGTCGCCGCGGCCTGCGTCCGGCCCTCGAGGTTGGGCACCGTGACGTCGGTCGAGGTCTCGCCCCCGCCGCCGCCGGAGTCCGCGTTCGGGGTCGCGAGCGTCACCGCCACGTTGGACCCCTTGTCGACCTCGGAGCGCGACCCGGGCTGCTGGGCGATGACGGTGCCCTCGTCCTCGTCGCTCTCCTGCTCGGTGAACGTCGCGGTCAACCCGACCGCCTTCAGTGCGGCCTCGGCCCGGGACCGCGTCATGCCGTCGAGGTTGGGGACCGTCACCTGCTCCGGCGCGGTGGTCGTGGTGGTGGTGCCGGTCGTCGGGCCCTGCGAGACCTGGATCACGATCCGGTCGCCCGTCCGCGCCGTGGTGTTCGCCGCCGGCGCGGTGCCGATCACCCGGTCCACGGCGATCGTCTCGCTCGCGATCCGCGAGTCCTGGAACTCCGTGAACCCGGCCTCGCGCAGCTTCTGTCTGGCGTCCGACAGCGACAGGCCCTCGACGGACGGCACCGTGGCGCTGCGCGGCCCGCTCGAGACCACCAGCCGCACCTCGGTGCCCCGCCGGACCTTGCGCCCGTCGCCGGGCGACTGCTCGATCACCTCGCCGCGGTCGACGGTCGAGCTGGCGCGGTCCTGGTCGCGGGTGACGTCGAAGCCCTGGCCCTCGAGCTTCTGGCGGGCCGCCTCGTACGTGTCGTTGCGGACGTCGGGGACCGTCTCCATGCGGCCGAAGGCGAGGTAGCCGACGAGCGCGAGGACCACGAGGGCGGCGAGGCCGCCGACGATCGCGATGGTCCACCGCCGGCGACGGCGGGCCTCGGCGTTCTCGCGGGCGTCCTCCGGGGAGACCCCGGCGGGCACGGCCATCCCGGCGGCCGGCTGCAGCCAGCCGCCGGTCGGCTGCTGGGCGATCGCCGCGGCGGCCGCGAGCTGCGGCTGTGCGGGCACCGGCGCGCCGGAGACGATGCGGTGCCGGACGCCCTGCAGCGCCGCGATGAACTCCTCGGCGTCCTCGAACCGGTCCTCCGGCTGCTTCGACATCGACCGCAGGACGACGTACTCGAGGTCGCCGGGCACCTCGGGGTTGACGATCGAGAGCGCCGGCGGGTCCTCGTTGACGTGCTTCAGCGCGATCGCGACGGGCTGGTCGCCGTCGAACGGCATCCGGCCCGTGAGCATCTCGAAGAGGACGACGCCGACGGAGTAGAGGTCGGCCGAGGTCGTGATCGGCTGCCCGGAGGCCTGCTCGGGCGAGAGGTAGTGCGCGGTGCCGACGATCATGCCGGTCTGCGTCATCTGCAGGTCGTCGACGGCGCGGGCGATGCCGAAGTCGGCGACCTTCAGGTCGCCGTCGGGGCCGACGAGGACGTTCTGCGGCTTGATGTCGCGGTGGACGAGGCCGCGCTTGTGGGCGTAGCGCAGCGCGTCGAGGACCTGCGAGATCTGGTCGATCGTCTTGACGGGGTCCAGCGGCGCCTGGTCGCGGATGACGTCCTTGAGCGTCACCCCGTCGACGAGCTCCATCGCCATGTACGGGATGCCGTCCCAGTCGCCGCGGTCGAAGACCTGGACGATGTGGGGGTGCTGCAGCCCCGCCGCGGACTGGCTCTCGCGACGGAACCGCGCGACGACGTCGGGGTCCTCGGCCAGCTGCTCGTGCAGGACCTTCAGGGCGACGTGACGCCCGAGCTGCAGGTCCTCGCAGCCGTAGACCTCGGCCATCCCGCCCGTGCCGAGCCGGCGCTCCACGAGGTAGCGCCCGTCGATGGTCTGTCCGACCCTGTTCATCGTCCTGCTCCGACCGGGGTGGTGGGGTCCAGCGTCATCGTCCTGCTCCGGCGTCCAGGGCGGCGGGAGGCGCGCGGGCCCGGAGTCTCCGTCGTCCAGGAGCCCGATCGCACGGCACTCATCGGCCTGCTCCAGCGTCGAGGGCGGCCTGGATGACGTTCCTGGCGATCGGGGCGGCGACCTGCCCGCCCTGTCCCGGGGACTTCTCCACGATCACGGCCACGGCCACCTTCGGGTCCTGGACCGGCGCGAAGCCGATGAACCAGAGGTTGTTGATGCCGGCGGTGACGTTGCCGAGCTCCGCGGTGCCGGTCTTGCCGCCGACCTGGACGCCCGTGCCGAGGTTCGCGGCCGCGCCGGTGCCCTCGTCGACGACGTTGGCCATCATGCTGCGCAGCGACGCGGCGGTCGACGCCTTCATCGACTGCTTGTAGAGCTCGGGCTCGACGTCGACCTGCACGCGCCCGTCGGGGTCGACGACGCGGTCGACGAGGTGCGGCTTCATCAGCCGCCCGCCGTTGGCCACCGCGGAGACGACCATCGCCATCTGCAGCGGCGTGGCGCCGAGCTTGTCCTGCCCGATGCCGGTGCGTGCGAGGTCGACGAAGCGGCTGTTGGCGGGGATCAGCCTGCCGTTCCGGAAGATGCCCGAGGGCCGCATCTGGCTCTCGGGGTAGTCCAGCGGCGGCTCCTCGCCGAAGCCGAACTTCTCCATCGCCGTCTGCAGCCGCCGGCCGCCGAGGTCGACGGCGATGTTGCCGAACGCCCCGTTGACGGACTGCACGAGCGCCTGCCGGACGGTGACGGGACCGGGGTCCTCGCCGCCGAAGTTGCCCAGCGGCACGCTCGAGAAGGTCTGGTTGTTGGACCCGTCGACGATCGTGTCGGGCGTGTACCTGCCGCTGTCCAGCGCCGCGGCGGTCGTGACGACCTTGAAGGTCGAGCCCGGCACGTAGTCGGCCTGCGTGGCGCGGTTGAGCTCCCACGCGTCGCGGTCCTTGAGCTCCTTCCGGTACGACTCGCCGTCGGCGATCAGCCGGTCGGGGTCGTAGCTGGGCACCGTGACCATCGCGAGGACCTTGCCGGTCTTCGGCTCGAGCGCGACGACGGAGCCGGCCTTGCCGTCGAGGCCCTGGATCGCGGCCCGCATGACCGACGGCTGCAGGGTCGTGCGCACGTCGTCGCCGCGCTGGTCGCCGCTGATGAACCGGTCGACCGCCGTGGCGGCCTTCGTGGCCTTGCCGGACAGGTACTCGTTCTGCGAGCGCTCGAGTCCGGCCTGCTGGCCGAGGGACGTGTCGCTGTAGCCGACGGTCGCGGCGTACGGGGTGCCCTGTGGGTAGACCCGCTGGTACACGGCGTCGCCGGTGTCGCGCGACTGGATCTTGCGGCTGCGGGCCAGCGTCGTGCCGTCCGCGGCGGTGATCCGGCCGCGGGGGATCCGGGACGCGCGGATGACGTCGCGGCGGTTCAGCGAGTCCGCGCGCAGGTCGCCGTCCTCGAAGACGGTCCAGCGCGACGTGAAGACGACGAGGACGCCGAACAGCAGGACGAAGAGGACGAAGAGGTTGCGGATCGAGCTGTTCACGCGGGCCGCCTCGCGTCCTCGGACAGGCGCATCAGCAGGGCGAGGAGGACGAAGTTGGCCATGATCGACGAGCCACCGTAGGAGATGAACGGCAACGTCACGCCGGTCAGCGGGATGACCTTCGTCACGCCGCCGACGATCACGAACACCTGGAGCGCGAAGACCGACGTCAGGCCGGTCGCCAGCAGCTTCGAGAACGGGTCGCGGGCCAGGGTCGCGATGCGGAAGCCGCGGTTGATGATCAGGAGGTACGCCAGCAGGATCGCCGCGGCGCCGAGCAGCCCGGTCTCGTTGGCGATCAGCGAGTAGATCAGGTCGTTCTTCGCGGCCGGCAGCAGCGCGGTGCCGATCGCGCCGTCCTGGTTGACCAGGCCGAGCTCCGCCTGGCCGAAGCCGCGGCCGAACAGCCCGCCGTCGGCCTGGGCGAAGAGCGACTGGGCCAGCTGCTCCGACCCGCCGACCTGGTTGAACAGCGCGGGCTCGAACGGGTCCCGCCAGGCCGCGACGCGGTCCTGCACGTGGCCGACGCGACCGCCGACGAAGAAGGCGCCCAGCGCGAACGCGCCGAGCCCGATGACCGGGAACCGCTTCTTGCCCGTCGCCACGTAGAGCAGCGCCAGGAACGCGCCGAAGAACATGACCGACGAGCCGAGGTCGCGGATGAAGATCAGGAGCATCATCGCGACGCCCCAGATCGCCAGGAGCGGTCCGAAGTGCCGGAGCGGCGGGAACGACATGCCGAGGAACCGGCGGCCGCCGTGGATCAGCACCTGACGCGTGTCGCGGAGGTAGCTGGCCAGGAAGATGACGATGCCGATCTTGGCGAACTCCGCCGCCTGGAACGACAGGGGCCCGACGTTGATCGACAGGTACGCGCCGTTGGAGGCGCCGCCGATGATGGGCAGCCGCGGCAGGATCAGCAGCAGGATCGACCCGAAGGCGATCGTGTACCGGTAGCGCTCCAGCAGGTGCAGGTCGCGCAGCATGACCATCGTCACCGCGAACAGGCCGAGGCCGACGACGAACCACTGCGCCTGCAGCCGGGCGAAGCTCTCGTCGATCCGGTACAGCTCGACGAGCCCGAAGCACGCCAGCACCGCGACGAGCGGGAACAGGTACGGGTCCGCGTTCGGGGCGGTGAAGCGGACGACGAGGTGCCCGACCAGGCAGAGGCCGAGGAAGACGGCCCCGTAGGTCAGGGAGGCGTCGGAGAGGAAGGCGTCGCGCTTGAGGAAGATCGCCGCGAAGCCGGCGGTCACCAGCAGCGCGGAGGGCAACAGCGCGAGAGCCTCGCGGTTGCGGGCGCTCACGGCGTGACGACCTCGCCGCGCTCCAGGGCCGAGACCAGGCTGTTGGCGTCCTCGAGCGAGCGCGTCTGGTGGTCGAACAGCTTGGGGCGCAGCGCGGAGGGGACCTCGTCGACCGGCACGGACGACGGGTAGTTCGACGAGTACAGGCGGACGCCGAAGGGCAGCTCGTACGGCAGGCCGCGGTAGACGGTGACCAGCCCGCGGTTGGTGCCGATGAAGTACACGGTCTGCGAGGCGAAGTAGCCGCCGATGAGCACGCAGAAGACGAGGAACAGCACGATGAACGGCCCGGCCCGCAGGCCCCGCCGCCTCCGCTTGCCCGCCGGCCGCGGCTGTCGCGGGCCACTCGCCGAGATCAGGTTGCGCGAACCGTCCTCGTCGCCGTGGGCCTCGCGGTCCAGGTCGCCCGGCGTCACCGCGGGCATGACCGCGGTCGCCTGCTCGGACTGACCGTCCGCGTCGGGCCCCGGGTGGGTCTCCGTGGTCTGCTCGCCCACGGGGGAGCCGACGGCGCCGAACGTCCCCGTCCGGCCGACCTCGTCGTTCTCCACCCGGAAGAGCAGGACGGTGATGTTGTCGCGTCCGCCGGCCTCGTTGGCGGCGTCGACCAGCGCGTCGACGCGCTTGTGCAGCGGCACGCGCTCGCCACGCTCGCCGGTCGGCGGGTCGCCCGCCAGCAGGTCGGAGATCCGCTGGTCCGACAGCATCGCCGTCAGGCCGTCGGAGCAGACCATGAAGAGGTCGCCGTCCTCGACACGGAGGACCTCGGAGTCGACCGCGACCTCGGACTCGGGGCCCAGCGCGCGGGTGATGATCGAGCGCTGCGGGTGCTCCGCGGCCTCCTCCGGCGTCAGGCGGCCCTGGCGGACGAGCTCCTCGACCAGCGAGTGGTCGCGCGTCAGGCGCTCGAGGACCCCGTCGCGCACGCGGTACAGGCGGCTGTCGCCGACGTGGACGACGACCAGGCGGCGCTCGTCGACGTACGCGGCGGTGAGCGTGGTGCCCATGCCGGCGTTGCGGCTGTCGCTCTGTGCACGCTCGTGGATCCGGTGGTTCGCCTCGACGACCTGGTCGCGCAGGCGCTCCGCGACGGTCCCGTCGGTCCCCGCACCGCCCAGGCCCTCGTGCAGCACCTCCACGGCCATCCGCGAGGCGACCTCGCCGGCCTGGGCACCGCCCATCCCGTCCGCGACCGCGAACAGGGGCGACCGCGCGACGAAGGAGTCTTCGTTGGCGGGGCGCTGGCGGCCGGTGTCGGTCCGCTGGGCGTATTCGATGACGCGGAGCACTCAGTCGTCCAGGTAGGTGAACTCGGTGTCGCCGATGCGGATGCGGTCGCCCAGCTGCAGCGGCTGCGCGCCGACGAGCGGCTCCTCGTTGAGGAACGTCCCGTTCGTCGAATCAAGATCCTCCACGATCACCACCCCTGCCTGTCGCACCAGTCGCGTGTGCTTGCCGGACGCGTACGGATCCTCGATCTGGATCTCGACCTGACTGCCGCGGCCGATGATCGCACCGGTCCCGACGTCGTACTCGTCGCCGGGATGGTGACCGATCGCGCGCTCGACGCGCAGCCGGGGCTCACCGGCCCCGCCGCCGGACAGGCCCTCGCCGGACGCGACGCCGGGGGCGACGGCCCCGACGGTGCCGCGCCCGAGATCGACGATGCTCGAGCGGGCGATCCACGCGAGGAAGAGGTAGAGCACCCCGACGATCGCGAACTTCAGCGCGACCGAGACGGGTTCGACGAGGTCGGCCAGCGGTGGCTGGATCACGCGGCGTCCTCGACCTTCAGGGACACCGTGCCGAGGTCGAGGCGGTCGCCGCCGCGGACGACCGCGGCGTCGTCGGGGCCGCCGATCATCCGGCCGTTGAGCCGCACGCCGTTGGTCGACCCGAGGTCGAAGACGACCCAGTCGCCGCCGCGCGGACGGAGCTCCATGTGCTGCCGGGAGACCTCGGCGCTGGCGATGACGACGTCGCACTCGCGGCTGCGCCCGACGGTCCCGCCGGCGGGCGGCAGGGGCTCGCGACGCCCGTCCATCACGAGGACCAGGCCGCTCGCCGTCGGTCGCGAGCCCTCGCGCGGGCGCGCGCGGGGCGGCGCCTCGGCGACGGGCTCCCGGCGTCGCGGGACGGGCGGTGCGTCCTCGACGGGCCGGCGGCCCTCGCGGGCCTGGGCGCGGCCGCGGTCGCGGTCGGGCTCCTGGGCGCGGTCGGACGGCCCCTCGACGTGCGTGGCCTTGACGCCGTAGCGGCTCGTCGGCAGCTCGGGACCCAGGTGGAAGACGACCTCGGGGGCGTGGGCGAGCGCGAAGCGCTGCTCGCGGGCGTGGATCACGAGGCTCGCGGCGAGCTCGTCGCCGAGCATCGCCGAGCCCTCCGCGATCCGCCGGTGGTCGGCGGGGGAGAGGTACACGTCGTAGTGGTGGGCGACCCACGTGCGGTCGAGGCCCTGGCGGCGCGTGGCCTCCATCTCCCGGGCCAGCCCACGGGCCAGCTCAGCGGGGGTGACCTCGCTTCGGAACATCCGGCCGAAGGTTCCCTCGACCAGACCGGCTAGCTTGCTCTCGATGTCTCGCAGCACTGGGGGGCCCACCTGGGTCACCGGATGCTACGGGGTGCACGCGCGAGACCGGGACACCCTCCCAGGGCCACCGCGAGGCCCCCGGCGACCAGGGGCCCGAGGAGCACCGCGGCGCCTCCGGCGACCGCGCCCACGACGGGGCCCACGAGCACCGCGCCGCCCGCGACGGCCACGGCGACGAGGACCAGACCGGCGGCCAGGCGCCGGGAGCCGACGCTCGCCGCCCCGGGCGCTCCGGACGAGCAGAGCGCGGCCACGGCGGAGGCCACGAGCGCCAGGCAGACGGCGGCGCCCAGGGCCGGTCCGGCGAGCGCGGCGAGGGCGGCGGCGACCGGCACGGCACGACCCAGGGGCGTGCGGGGGTCGATGCGGGGCTGCGGGACGTCGACGG
>NZ_JAURWA010000109.1 GCF_030655195.1 Patulibacter sp.
CGCGGAGGCGAGGGCGACGAGCCCGACGGCCGCCGCCGGCAGGGCGGTGAGCGGGCGCGCGGTCCGTGCCCCGGCGGTCCGCGCACGACCGATCCGCGCCCAGAGCCACGCGCCGCCGGCCACGACCGCGACGGCCGCGGCGACGAACGCCAGGACGACGAGGAGCCCGTCCTCCCGCCAGGGTCGCCCGTCGCACTCGCTGCCGCACAGGCCCGAGAGGAGCCACGTGATGAAGGCGACGCCGAGCACGACGAGGAGCGCCAGGACGGCCGCGGCGACCACGACGACCCGCCCGAGGTTCTGGGCGGGCGTCCCCGGCAGCGACCGCCCGCGGACGCCGTGCAGCAGCGCGGCGCCCAGCAGCAGCAGGGCGACGAAGCCGAGCGGGCCGGAGGCGTCCTCGACCACCACCGCGAAGGCGACCGCCGGGACCAGGACGAGGGCGAGCACCAGGGCCGTCGGGGCGGCCCCGGCCCACCACGCACGGGAGCTCATCGCGCCACTCTGACGCACGACGGGGCGCCGCGCGGGCCGTCCGCTACGGTCGCCGACGTGTCCGCCGGCTCCAGCGCGCCCTCCGACGACGCCGGCGCGGCGGGGTCCGCGATCGCGGTCGGCGCGGACGGCGCGCGCGGCGGCTGGCTCGTCGCCGTGGCCCTCGGGGACGGGGACGTCGTGCGACGGACCGAGCTCCGCCTCGTCCCCACCCTGGCGGCCGTCGTCGGGCTCGGGACGACGGACGCCCCGGTCTGCGTCGACGTCCCGATCGGCCTGCCGGAGGACCAGGAGCTTCGCGCGTGCGACCTCGCCGCCCGGGAGCGGCTCGGGGCCCGACGGTCGTCGGTCTTCGAGCCGCCCGCGCGGTTCCTGCTCGACGCCGCGGACTACCCCGACGCGCGCCGGATGATCGCCGAGCGCCCCGGCAGCCGCGGCGTCAGCGCCCAGGCCTTCGCGCTCCTCCCCCGCATCCGCGAGGCCGACGGGTACCTCCGCGGTGACGCGGGCGCCCGCGGCCGCGTCCACGAGTGCCACCCCGAGGTCGCGTTCGCCGCGCTCGTCGGGGCCGAGCTGCCGGCGAAGCGCAGCGTGGCGGGCGCCGTGCGCCGGCTCGAGGCGCTCCGGGCGACGTCCGACCTCGCCGACGTCGCCGAGCGGCTCGCGGCCTTCGATGCGCCCGCGCGCGACGCGGTCCTCGACGACGCGCTCGACGCCTACGCCGCCCTCTGGTCCGCGCTCCGCGTGCGCCGCGGCGCGGCCGAGCGCCTGGGCGCCCGCCCCGACGGGACCACGGAGGAGGACGCGACGGGCCTGCCGATGTCGATCGTGTTCTGAGGCCCTGGCCGGGGCCCGCACCGCGTGTCCGGACCACCCGTCCTGTCGGCGGTCCGCCCCGTGGTACGGTCGCCCGCGGTCCCGGGGCGGTCGATCACGGCCCGCCCGCACAGCACCAGGAGGCCGCGTGCCACACCCCTTCGAGACGACCGGCGTCCGCGCCCGCGTCGCAGTCCTGCTCTCCGTCGCCGCCGCGGTGCTCCTCGCCCCGGCCGCGGCGCCGGCCGCCACGACCTACGCGCCGCTCGACGCCCCGGGACCGACCCTCGCCGTCCCGCGCGCCGACCTCGACCGGAGCCTCGTCTGCAGCCCCGGCGTCGCGGGCGCCACGGAGGACCCGGTCCTCCTGGTCCCCGGCACGACGCTGACGCCGGAGATCGACTTCGGGTGGAACTACGCGCGCTCGCTGCCCGCGATGGGGCGTGCGACCTGCACGGTGGAGCTGCCGGGCAACGCGATGGGCGACATCCAGACCGCCGGCGAGTACGTGGTCGACGCGATCCGCACGATGCACCGGCGCAGCGGCCGGAAGGTCGACGTCGTCGGCCACAGCCAGGGCGGCATGATCGGCCGCTGGGCGCTGCGGTTCTGGCCCGACGTGCGGCCGATGGTCGACGATCTCGTCGGCCTCGCGCCGAGCAACCACGGCACCACCCTGGCCCCCGCGCTCTGCGCCCTGCAGTGCGCACCGGCGTTCTGGCAGCAGCGCGACACGGCGGCGTTCGTCGCGGCGCTGAACTCGCGCGCCGAGACCGTCGCGGGCGTCGACTACACCAGCGTCTTCACCGCCCTGGACGAGGTCGTCGTGCCCAACCAGGACGCGACCACGGGCTCCTCGGCCCTGCGCACCGGTGAGGGCCGGCGCAGCAACGTGCTGGTGCAGGACGTCTGCCCGCTGCACGTCGCCGACCACCTGACCCTGGGGACCTCCGACCCCGTCGGCCACGCGCTGGTCGTCGACGCGATCACGCACCCCGGACCGGCCGACCCCGGCCGCATCGACCGCGCCGCCGTCTGCGCGCGGACGCTGGCGCCCGGGGTCGACGCCGCGACGTTCCCCGCGGAGTTCGCCCGCCTGGCCGCCGTGGTCGCCCAGCAGGTCCTCCAGGCCCCGCAGGTCACGGCCGAGCCCCCGCTGCGCTGCTACGTCACGGCGTCCTGCCCCGCCGCCCCGGCGGGCGGGACCGCGGCACCCGCCTCCGGCACACCGGCGGCGCGTCGTGCCTCCCGGGTGACCCTGCGGGTGCGTCGGTCCGGGGCGCGCGCCGTGCGCGTGACCGTCCGGCTCGCCGACCGCGCGGCCGGCCGCGTCGTCCTGCGGGTCGCGCGCCGCGGCGCCCGGCCGATCACCCGGACCGTCGCGGTGCGCCGCTCGCGGACGAGCGTGGCCGTCGTGTCGCTGCCCCGGGCGACGGCCTCGCGGGCGCTGACCGTGACCGCCCGCTTCGGCGGCGACGCGACCCACCGGCCCCGCACCGTGCGGGCGCGGGTCGCGGCGGCGCGGGGCTGACCGAGCCCGGCACCGGGGCCGCCGTGCGGCGACCCCGGGTCCGGTCGGACGGTCGTCCTACCGGACCGTCGAGATCCGGATGCTGCCGCGCGGGCCGACCACGAACCGGGCGACGCCCGACGCGTTGGTCCTCGCCGTGTACCGGCGACCGCCGACGCGGATGGTGACCTTGCGGCCGCGGGCGACCTTGCGACCGCTCGTCACGCGGATGCGGACGATGCGCCTGCCCGAGGCCGTCCGGGCGACGGAGCGGACGCGGGAGCTGAAGCCCGCGGGGCCACGCGACCCGGTCGGTCCCTTGGCGCCTCGCGGACCGTTCGGACCCGAAGGGCCCTGCTCGCCGGTCGGGCCGGCGGGGCCCGTCGGACCCGGGACGCCGGGGACGCCCGACGGACCCGCCGGACCGACCGGGCCTGCGGGACCGGCCGGGCCCGTGGCACCGTCCTGGCCCGCGGGACCCTGACCGTCGGGCGGGGTGTCGTCCGCGACTGTCTTCGGCGCCGCGAGCTGCTGCGCCGTGACGTCCTCCGCGCGGTAGGGCACGTCGATGAACTGCAGGTTCGAGAAGCGCCGCGTCTGGTCCGCGAAGTACGGGGACGTCGGGTCCTCGGACTGCGAGTAGCTGAGGAGCGCCCGGGCCTTCGGGCCCTCGACCGGGTCGACCTCGGCGAACATCACGAAGCTCGATCCACTCTGGACCTCACCGTACGTCGCGGCGGCCGTCGAGACCGAGGTCACGGGGTAGCAGCCGGTGTTGCAGCCCGAGATCGGGATGCGCTCCGTACCGCGGGTGGCGTGCTGGACGTCGCCCCACGTCGCGTTCAGGGCGACGCCCCGGGTGCGCAGCTCGGCGACCGCACGGGCCAGGGCCTGGAGCGTCGACGGCGTCGTCTGGGTGGCGGGCGCGTTCGGGTTCAGCGTGTTGGGCGTCGTCGCCGGGTTGTTCACGTCGAACGGCACGGTCCAGAAGATGCTCGAGTTGGTGTTCGGGGCCATCGCGAACCAGCGGGCGAACAGCCACCCGCCCTTCGAGTCGCGATTTCCGGTGGCGTCGAACGCGTCGAGGACCGGGCAGGCCTCCGAGATGTCGACCGCCGGCTGGCCGGCGACGCCCGTGGCGACCGGGGTGGCGGCGTTGTCGCGGCAGAGCTGCCGCAGCACCGGCAGCGTCAGCTCGGCGCCGAGGTTGCGGTTGGCGGTCCAGGCGCTCTCGAGCGAGGCACGCGAGAAGCGCGCGCCGCCCGCCGTGCCCTTGGCGATGATGTCGAGGCCCAGCCGGGTGCGCAGGCCCTGCTCGGTGCGCTCGAGACCGATGATCTGCGAGAAGCCCTCGAGCTTCGACGCGGGGTTGGTCAGCCAGTGCGAGTCGTTGGAGTTCTGCACCGACGTCGTGTTCTTCAGCACCGGCAGGTTCTTGCCGCCGAAGATGCCGGGGCGGACCGCGTCGTCGTCGGTTCCCGGGGTGCACTCGCTGCGCGATCCGTCGAGCAGGTAGAGGCGGTTCTGGCGGGCCGCGGCGCCGAGCTGGCCCGGCACGCAGGTGGACCCGATCGTCGCGTTGGTGACGTTCGGCGTCACCGACAGGTCGGTGTAGAACGAGTTGCCGCGGTCGTCGGCGCCGATCGTGTTGACCCAGGGGATGCCCTGGATCTCCTTCTGCGCCGTGATGATGTCGTCGGCCGAGCGGGCGCGGTTCATCGCCAGCCACTGGTCGAAGAGCCGCAGGTTGTCCGCGTTGGCGTCGTTGAACGCGTAGGCGGTCGTGGTGTTCCACGAGGCCGCGCCGGCGGTCAGGCCGAGCTGCGGGAACGTCGTGACGCGGCCGAAGCGGGTGAACCACCAGTCGTGGCTCTGCGTGGTCAGGCTGCCGTCCGCACCCTTGACCTGCACCGCGACGGTCTGCTTGCGCATCGGGATCGTGCGACCGTCGACGACGTAGCTCGTCGGGGTGCCCGAGGCGAGCTTCAGCTGCTGCAGCGTGAAGCGCCGGCCGGTGGACACGGTGTGCGACCAGGCGACGTGGCGGTTGTGGCCGATGTTGACCACCGGCGAGCCCATCAGGCTGGCGCCGACCACGTCGACGTCACCGGGCACCTGCAGGTGGAACTCCCAGAAGCGCTCGTTGCCCGCCCACGGGAAGTGCGGGTTGCCCAGCACCAGGCCGTCGCGGCCCTCCGTGGCGTCCTTGCCCAGGCCGATGGCGTTGGAGCCGAGGGTCGGCTCCGCCTTCGGGTCGAACATCGTGCCCTGCAGGTTCTCGGCGATCTCGTCGGCCGTCAGCGGCGGGGCGTCGGTCGACGCGGCGCGGCTGCGGGTCGTGGTCGGCGTGGCCGGCGGGACGGCTCCGGCGAGCGCCGCGATGTACTGGTTGGAGCTGGCCCGCATGCCCAGGTTGTTGGCCAGGCGCCAGACGTCGATCTCGGAGATCGGGCGGACCCACGCCGCGCCCTTGCAGCGCGGGTCGCCGAGACCGTCGGTGCCGCCCTGCTCGGCGAGGTAGCGGTTGTAGCCCGCGGCGTAGCCCCGGGCGAGCGCCCGGGCGTCCTTGGACGGGCCGTCGGGGTAGGCGCGGTCGAGCTGCTTCTCGATCTGGCGGTCGTCGATGACCGACGCCCAGAACCAGTCGGACTGCACGTTGGCGTTGTTCGTGCCGGCGCCGAGGAACTTCGACCGCTCGCCGCTCGTCGTCAGGTAGACGTCGGCGAGCGTGCAGATGTTGTCCTGCGCGGCCGCGTAGCCGACGCCGAAGCCGCCGTCGCCGAGCGTGCCGGCCTTGATGTGCGGGATGCCGCCGGTCGTGCGGGTGACGCTCGCGTCGTAGGCGGACGCCGGTCCGGCGGCGGCCAGGGACACCGCGGCGGCGGAGACGGCGAGGACCGCCGAGCGCAGGCGGGTGCGGGGACGTGGGCGCGCCGATGGGCGGGCTGATCGATCGGGCATGAGGCTCCAGGGGATCGGATTGACGGGCGCGAGCGTAGGGCCCGCCGCGGGGCTCGCGGACAACATCCGTTGAGCACTCCGTACACCTGGTGTCGGGGCGGAACGCGCGGTCCGATGTCGGGACCGCACACGCGTCGTGGCCCCGCCCTCAGCCGGCGACCGCCGCCAGCCGCACCGGCGGCTCGCGCAGGATCTCGGTGGCCAGCCGCAGGAAGTCGACCACCCGACGCTCGCGACGGCCCTTCGCGACCGCCAGGCAGGTCTCGACCCGGGCGAGGTCCCTCACGGGGACGAGCACGAGGTCGGGGCGCGTGTAGGACCGCGCGACGCTGAGGGGCACCAGTGCGATGCCCTCGCCGCTGGCGATCAGCTCGAACTTCTCCTCGAGCGACGACGCCCGTCGCACGCGCCCGTCGAAGATCGTCTCGCCCTCCAGGTCGGCCACCGCGATCGACGTGCGACGGGCCAGCGGGTGCGAGGCCGGCAGGCACGCGACCTTCTCCTCGCTCCCGATCGGCTCCGTCCGCAGCCCCGCGTCGTCGAACGGCCGGCGCAGGAGGCCGACGTCGGCCCGGCCGTCGCGGAGCGGCGCGTCCTGCTCGAACCACTCCAGGCGCAGGAGCTCGATCTCGACGTCGGGGTGCGACGCGGCGAACGACCGCACCGCGTCGGCGACGTGCAGCCCGGGCGAGAACGCGACGACGAGCCGCTCGACGCCCCGGTCCTTCTCCAGGACCCGCCGCACGGCCGCGTCGACGCCGCCGAGGAGGTCGCGCGACTCCGCCAGCAGCTGCTCGCCGGCGGGGGTCAGGGCGACGCTGCGGGTCGTCCGCTCCAGCAGCGTGCAGCCGAGCTCCCGCTCCAGCGCCCGGACCTGCCGGCTCAGCACGGGCTGGGCGATGAAGAGCCGCTCGGCTGCCCGGCCGAAGTGGCGCTCCTCCGCGACCGCGACGAAGTAGCGGAGCTTGCGGAGGTCCAGATCCATACCCGCAGGGTATCAACGCCCCTTCCAGAGGTATTGGAGTTGCGGGCCTCCGAGGCGCACGATGGATCCCATGATCGTGCTCACCACCCCCACCGGCGACATCGGCGGGCAGCTGCTCCGGCTGCTCCTCGACCGCGCCCCGGACCACGGCGAGGCGCTGCGCGTCGTCGTCCGCGACCCCGCCCGCCTGCCCGGCGACGTCCGGGAGCGGGTCGACGTCGTCGTCGGCTCCCACGGCGACGCCGACGTCCTCGACCGGGCGTTCTCCGGCGCCGACGCCGTCTTCTGGTGCGTCCCGCCCGACCCGTCCACCCCGGACCTCGAGTCCGCGTTCGCCGGCTTCACCCGCCCGGCGGTGGACGCCCTGCGCGCCCACGGCGTCGGCCACGTCGTCGGCGTGTCCGCGCTCGGCCGCGGCACCGCCGTGGCCGACAGCGCCGGCTTCGTCACCGCGTCGCTGCGCATGGACGACGTCCTCGCCGGGTCGGGCGCCGCCTAC
Organism: Patulibacter sp.; assembly: GCF_030655195.1. Classification (GTDB taxonomy): domain Bacteria; phylum Actinomycetota; class Thermoleophilia; order Solirubrobacterales; family Solirubrobacteraceae; genus Patulibacter. The sequence continues at coordinate 7,267 of NZ_JAURWA010000109.1, forward strand.
CGCGCGCTGGCCAACCCGTCGTTCATGGACAACCTGCTCCGGCAGGTCGCGTCGATCCGCGACGCCGGCGTCTTCACCGACACGGCGATCCCCGACCGCAGGGCGCCGACCGCCGCGACGCGCGACATCGCCGCGGCCGCCGCCACGCTCCTGCTCGACCGGTCGTGGACCGGCGTCGGCGAGGTGCCGGTCCTTGGCCCTGAGGACCTGTCGCAGGAGGAGCTCGCCGCGACCGTGTCCGACGTCCTCGGCACTCCCGTCCGGTACGAGCGCCGGTCGCTCGACGACCTGGCCGCCTCGATGCGGGGCTTCGGCGCCGGCGAGGCCTTCGCGACGGGCATGGTCGAGATGATGCGCGCGAAGGACGAGGGCCTCGACGCCGGGGTCGCGCGGACCCCGGAGACCTCGAGCCCGACGACGTTCCGGCAGTGGTGCACGGAGGTCCTGCTGCCGGCGGTGCGCGGGGCCGACGGGGCGGTGGCGGCCTAGGCGCCGGAGCGGCCGGCGCGGTCGGGATCTCCGTCCCCGGCCGGGACGGCACCCGGGCCGGGCGATCGGCCGACCGCGGGACCGGCCCGGTCAGTCCAGCGCCAGGCCCGTGTGGCGCTCGAGGCTCTCGACCAGCTCGTCCTGGAACCGCTCGTCGGTGACGGCCTCGTGCGGATCCTGGCGCTCGCGGTGGAACCAGTAGCCGCCCGAGGTCCGGGCCTCCGCGTCGTCCGCGACCGCCAGCCACGTCTGGGTGCGGTGGCCCTCGACGAGGTCGTCGGGGGCGCCCGCCCCGCCCATCCGCGTCGGCACCCAGCCGGGGTCCACGGCACTGACCGTCGTGTCGGACCACCGGCGGGCCAGTGCGGCCGACAGGGCGGTGACGAGGAGCTTGCTGTCGGCGTAGCGGCCGGCCGGGTCGCCCCAGTCGACGTCCCGCAGCACCGCCGCGCGGCCGCCGAAGTGGTCGTTGCTGCTCAGGTACACCAGGCGGTCGGGCCGATCGATCAGCGCGGTGAGGACGTACGGCGCGACGACGTTGACCCGGAGGATGGCCGGCCCGGTGTGGACGCCGGCGTTGTGGATCACGGCGTCCATGCGGCCCAGACCGTTGACCTGGTCGGCGACGTCCCGCGTCGCCTCCGGATCGGCGAGGTCGCCCACGACGACCGAGGCCCCGCGGTCCACGAGGTCGGCCACCGCGTCGGCGCGCCCGGGCGAGCGGACGTGCACGACCACGTCGTGGCGCTCCTGCAGGAGCGCGTCGGCGGCGGACCGCCCGAGACCGTCGGCGGAGCCGGTGACGAAGATGCGGGACATGCCCCGGAGTCTGTCGGACGCGATCCTCCGGCCGGCGGGAACGAGCGGGACGCGCACTCCCGGACGCACGAGAGGCCCGCTCTCGCGGGCCCCTCGATCCTCGGTGATGCTCTAGTCGGGGAGACAGGATTTGAACCTGCGACCGCCCGGCCCCCAGCCGGGTGCGCTACCAGACTGCGCCACTCCCCGAGGACGCGGGAGCCTAGCGAAACGGGGCGGGACAGGTCGGCCGGGCGGGGCACGGATCGTCCGGCCGGGGACGGCGGCGCCGGTCGGTGGGGTGCCGTCGGCGGGGCCGTCCGGTCGGCGCCGGCGGGCCGGGACATCGGCGCCTCGAGATGAGACGGGACGTGTCGCTTAGGAAGGCACCCGTGAACCCTTAGGCACACGGAAGGTCACGGCGCGGTCGTGCCAAGGAACCGGTGGTTCTATGGATGACACCGCAGGACGAAGACCACCGAGGAGCCACCAGATGACGCACACCGCCCGCACCGTTCCGACCCGCACCACCGCCTGATGGAACCGCCAAGACCCCCGCGTCCGCAGCAGTAGGGCGGGCGCGGGATACCCAGCAGGGACTGCGACGACGACGAAGGCCCCGGTCACCGACCGGGGCCTTCGTGCGTGAGGAGCGGGCGACGGGAATCGAACCCGCCCTAAGAGCTTGGAAGGCTCCTGTGCAACCACAACACCTCGCCCGCGCGGTGCCGGAGTCTAGCCACCGGGCCCCGACCGCGGATCGCGGAGGAGCGACGGACCCGGCCCGGGCACCGGCGGGGACGCCGGGTAGGCTCGCCCGATGGCCGACCTGGCGTTCCTCGGGCCCGAGGGCACCTTCACCCACCGCGCGGCGCTCGACCTCGCCGCCGACGGCGAGCGGCTGATCGCCCTGGACCACGCCGAGGAGGTCATCGCCGCGATCACGAGCGGCTCCGCCGACGGGGCCGTGATCGCGTTCGAGAACAGCCTCGACGGACCGGTCGCGGCCAACCTCGACCTGCTGATCGCCACGGACGAGGACGTCGTGATCGTCGCGGAGCGCGTCATCCCCGTCGCCTTCGACCTCTGGCGCCGGCCGGACGACGACGCGCCGCTGGCCGGCGTGGTCTCCCACCCCGTCGGCCTGGCGCAGTGCCAGACCTTCATCCGCGCCGGCGGACTGCAGACCCGGTCGGCCAGCTCGAACGCGGTGGCCTGCCGCGAGGTCGCCGAGGAGGCGCGGCCCGGGTGGGCGGCCCTGGCCGGTCCCGACGCCGGCGAGCAGTTCGGCCTCGTGGCCACGGAGCGCGGCATCCGCGACGACGAGCGCGCGTCGACCCGGTTCCTGCGCCTGGGCCACCGCAGCCCCGCACCGTCGGGTCGGGACCGCTCCGCGTTCGTGCTCTACCCCGACTCCGACCGCGCCGGCAGTCTGGTCTCGCTGCTGCAGGAGTTCTCCGGCCGCGGCGTGAACATGACGGCGATCAAGTCGCGCCCGACCAAGGAGCTGCTGGGCGAGTACGTCTTCTTCGTCGAGGTCGAGGGGCACCTGCACGACGCCCGGCTGCGCGACGCGACGCTCGGCGTGCTGGAGCGCTCCGCGGCCGTCCGCTTCCTCGGCTCCTACCCCGAGGACCCGACGCGCCCCGAGCGTCCGGGCACCACGGGCCGCGGGGCCGACGAGGAGCGTCGCCTCTCGCTGATGCTCGCGCGGACGGACCAGGGGTGAGCGCGGCGGGGGCCGAAGGGCCGGTGTCCGGCGGAGCACCGGGCGACGGTGCGACGCCGGGGGTCGCCGGGGCGTCGGCACGCCGGGCCGACGGTCGGCCGTCCGGCGCGGCACCGCGGGTCGGCGTCGTCGGCCTGGGGCTGATCGGGGGCTCCGCCCTCCTCGGGCTGCGCGCCGCCGGGCTCGTGGTGCGCGGGTGCGACCGCGACGAGGCCGCCCGCGCGTGGTGCGACGCCCTCGGCGTCCCGTGCGACCGGACCCCCGAGGACGCCGCGCGCGCCGTCGACGTCCTGCTGGTCTGCGTCCCGCCCCACGCCACGGCCGCCGTCGTGGCCGCCGCGCTGGCGGCGGACCCGGACGTCGCCGTGGTCGACGTCGCGTCCGTGAAGGCCCCGGTGGTCGACGAGCTCCGCACCCGGGCGCCCGAGGACGCCGGTCGCTTCCTTCCCGCCCATCCCCTCGCCGGCGCCGAGTCCAGCGGGCACGAGGCCGCGCGGGAGGACCTGCTGCGTGGCGCGACGTGGGCGGTCTGCCCTCCGGCGGACGACCCCGACGGTGCGGTCGACACCACCGCCGTGCTGCTGCGCGTCTCCCCCGTCCTCGATGCGCTCGACGCCCGCCTGCTGGTCTGCACGCCCGACGAGCACGACCGCGCGCTCGCCGCGACGAGCCACGCGCCGCACGTGGTCGCCGGCGCGGTGGCCGAGGTCGCGGGCGACGCGCCGACGGGCGGGCCGGTCGCCGCGGTCCTCTCCGGCGGTGCGCTGCGCGACGTCACCCGCGTGGCCGCCGCACCCGCGGGCCTCTGGGCCGAGATCCTCCGCGCGAACGCCGACCGCACGGCCGACGCGCTGGAGGCCACCGCCGACCGCCTGCGCGCCGCCGCCGAGGCCCTGCGCGCCGGCGACCACGACGCGGTGGTGGCCGGCTGGGAGCGCGGCGTCGCCGCCCACGACCGGCTCGCGACCGCGAGGTGGGGCACCGCGACGTGGGAGCCGCTGACCTTGGACGACGGGTGGGAGGGCCTGCTCGGCCTGGGTGCCGCGGGCGTGGTCGTCCGCGGTCTGCGCGCGGACGGGCGCGGTGGCATCGCCGGCGAACGCTGGGCCGCCGCGGGCTGACGGGGACCGCGGGCGCCGAACCCGAGGCGACCTGCCCACCTCCGCGGTGGGCGATCCGACCCGGCGTCTTCGGCCGCCCCACCGCATCGCGTCCCGGGGCGGTGTGCCCACCCCTGCGGTGATCGGTCCGCACGGCGTCCTCAGTCGCCGGCGCTCCCCGGTTGCGGCGACCCGTCCGGCACCGGCGGCGGGACGCGCGGCACGACGAACGTCAGGACCAGCAGGGTCAGACCGGCGACGACCGCCAGGCCGACGAAGACGTGCTCCGTGGCGGCGGACACCGCGGTGCCGAGGTAGGCGGCCGCGCGGTCGTCGAGGTCTCCCCCGTGCTGCAGCGAGCGGCTGATGTCGTCGACGTCGGCGGGCAGCGTGGCGCGCAGGTCCGCCGGGGCGTCCCCCAGGCGGTGATGGAGCGTCGCGTTCGTGATCGCCCCGAAGACCGCCGCGCCGAGGCTCTGGCCGAGGACCCGGGTGAACATCGCGGTGCTCGTCGCCACGCCGCGGTCCTCCCAGCCCACCGCGGACTGCACCGAGACGACGAGCGGCACCGACAGCAGGCCGCAGCCTGCGCCCAGGACCGCGCCGATCGCCAGGACCGCGGCGGTCGGCGGCTCGCCGGGCAGCGCGACGAACGCCGCGCACGCCACCAGCGCGAGGGTCGCGCCGAGCATCGCCGCCCGGCGGAAGCCGAACCGCAGGTACAGGCGGGGCGACAGGGTCGACGAGATCGGCCAGGCGATCAGGATGCTCGCCAGGAGCAGCCCGGCGACGGCGACGCTGAGCCCCAGGACGAGCTGGCCGTAGAGCGGCAGCACGATCGACGGACCGGCGAACAGGAGCCCCAGGCCGCCCATGCCGAGGTTCGCCCCCGAGAAGACGCGGCGGCGCCACACCCACGGCGGCATCACGGGCTCCGCTGCGCGGCGCTCGACGACGATCGCCAGGCCGGCGGCCGCGGCCGACCCGGCGAGGATCAGCAGGCTCGGCGCGGAGAGCCACCCCCACGACACGCCGCCGCGCAGGAGCGCGAAGACGAGGCTGCCGGCCGACAGGAAGATCAGCGCGGTGCCCAGCGCGTCGATGCGGTGCGGCCGGCGCTCCACGTCCTCGTGCAGGTGGCGCCAGAGGATCGCCATCGCGGCGAGGCCGACCGGGAGGTTCAGCAGGAAGATCCACCGCCACGACAGCCCGTCGGCGAGGACGCCCCCGAGGACGGGGCCGGCCAGCGCCGAGGTCGCCCAGACGCTCGAGAGCCGCGCCTGGATCCGGCCGCGCTCCTCGACGGCGTAGAGGTCGCCGGCGATCGTCTGGACCGTCGCCTGGATCGCCCCGGCGCCCGCGCCCTGCACCGCGCGGAAGAGGATGAGCGCCGCCATGCTCCCCGCCGACGCGCACAGCGCCGAGCCGGCCAGGAAGATCGTGATGCCGATCATCAGGACCGGCTTGCGCCCGTACTGGTCGGCGAGCTTGCCGTAGAGCGGGATCGACACGGTCTGCGTCAGCAGGTAGGCCGAGAAGACCCAGCCGAACGACGCGAACCCGCCGAGGTCACCGACGACCTGGGGCGCGGCGGTCGCGACGATCGTCCCCTCGAGCGCCGAGAGCGCGAGCGTCGCCATCAGCCCGGCGACGACCCAGCCGCGCCGGGTGGCCTGCGGGGCGGCGTCGCTCACGCGTGGACCGGACCCGGGCCTCCGGGCCGGATGGAGGGTGTCCCCGGCACCCCTGGATCGTAGGCGGCGGGCGGCGGTGGGCCCCTGCCCACTGCGCGGCCACCGTCCGCGCCGTCCGCGAGAGCCTCGCGGCGGTCGCCCTCGGCCCGGCGCGACGGCGGGGAACGACGCCGACCGCGTGCAAGGCGCGGTGCAGCCCGTCCGTCGTTCGCGATATCACCTGGACATGCGCCCGAACACCCGTTCCCTCGCCCTCCTGACCGCCGGGGTCCTCGCGCTCGCCGGGTGCGGCGGATCCGACGGCGACGAGAACGCCGACGCCACGACGACGGCCCCGCCCGCCGCCACCGCCACCGCGACGACCCCCGCCGTCGAGACCGCCACCACGACCGGCCCGGAGCAGACCGTCGTCGTCCCGCCGGCCACCACCGTCACGTCGACGGCGACGGAGCCCAGCGGCGGCGTCGCCCCGCCCACGGAGACCGTCACGAAGCAGGCGCCGCCGACCACCGGGGGCGACCAGCCGTCGATCACCCTGCGGTCCGACGGCACCGCCCGCACCACCGCCGCGGACGCCGGTCAGGCCGAGATCTGGTGCGACGCGGCACGCCAGGGCTCGTACGACTCCCAGCTCGGCGACGCGACGACGCTCGTCATCGCGGTCAGCGGCAGCGACCAGGTGACCCGCTGCGCGCTGCCGCGCTGAGGGAGCGGGCCCGCCGCACCCCGAGCCGACGCCGCCCGACCCCGGCTGGGTAACATCCCCGGCCGCGAGGGGGATTGGTGTATCGGTAACACGGCGGTCTCCAAAACCGCAACGGGAGGTTCGATTCCTCCATCCCCCGCCTGCAGCGAAGCGCCCGGTCCTCCGGGCGTTTCTCGTTCCCGGGGTCCCTCGCCCGCGATCCACCGACGGGGTCCGGTCGATCGGGTGCCACCGTCCGGCACCGGATCCGCCGCCCCCCACGTGGTCCCGCTCAGGCGCCCGCCGGCGGCGCGTAGCGGTGGTGCAGGTCCAGCGCGTTGCCCGCCGGGTCCAGGAAGATCGCCTGGTGGCAGACGCCGCTGTCGATCAGGCCCGACACGAAGCGGACGCCCAGGGACTCCAGGTGCGCCCGGGCCGCCTCGACGTCGGCGACCTGGAGGGCGAGCGGGACGCGGTGCGGCGCGAACTCCTGGCCGAACGCCGTGGGCTCCATGATCGCGATCGTCAGGTTGCCCGCCTGGAACTCGGCCGCGGGCATCGACCCCCAGCGGGTGCGGAACTCCAGGCCCAGGGTCTCGTCGTAGAAGCGGAACGACTCGTCGAAGTCCAGCGCGGGCAACGTGACGAAGTCGACGCCGGTGATCTGCAGGGCGGTGGTGCTCATCGGGCTCCAGGGTGGGTGGTCGCCGAGATTCTGCCCGTGACCCGGGCGACACGGACGGACGACACGGACGGGACGACACCGGCGTCCACCCGGCGTCGAGCGTGCCGGTGCCGCCCGGGGCCCGTCCACCCGACGCGTCCAGCGACGCGGCGCTCGAGACCCGACGCCCGGTGGACGATGAACTCACACGTCAACCGGACCGCGGTCAATACCATCCCGGCATGGCCGCGACCGACGAAGTGACCGCCGCGCGCCTCGCGGCGCGGGACGCCGCCGTCGCCGACACCCGCGCCGCGCTGTCGTCGTGGCTGCACCGGCCGTCGCAGCTGCTGCCCTGGGTCGGGCTCAGCGCCGTCGTCTCGGCGATCCTGCTGCTGGCGACCTACATCGTCTCGATCACCACCCCCGCGGACCCTTCGGGCGGTGCGCTGATCGCCGCGGATCCCAGCGCCCGGTGGGTCGACTTCGGCTTCGTCCTGGGCCGCAACTTCACGGTCCTGCTGCTTCACCTGCTCGTCTGCTTCGCCACGTACCTCGTCCGCCGCTCGATCCCGATCCAGGCCGGCGAGCTGTCCGGCGTGCAGGGCTGGATCCACCGCCACGCCCAGCGACCCGCGCTGCTGATGGTCGTCGCGCTGACGGTCTTCTCGATCTTCCAGCAGGCGCTGAACCTCGGGCACGGGCTGGCGAGCGTCGCCGCGCAGGGGCAGTACGGCGAGGCCGGCATCCTCGTCCGGCTGCTCCCCCACGCCGTCCCTGAGCTGATCGCGGTCTTCCTGCCGCTCGCCGCGGTGCTGTGGCTCGAGGCGAAGGACCGCAACAAGGACCTGCTCGCCGCCGTCGCGGCCTGCACGGTCGTCGCCGTCCCGGTGATCGTCGTGTCGGCGTGGATCGAGGTCGTGGTGGCCTCGGACTTCTTCTAGGCCGCGGCGGGCGGTGCCGGGCCCACCGGCGGATGCCCACCGCCGGGGACGGGCGCCTCGATCGTCCGGTCCGCCCCGGCCCGCCACCCGGCGACCGCGAAGGCGCCGAGCGCCACGAGCAGGGCGAGCAGCGGGGCCGTCCACGTCCCCGTCGCGTCGTGCAGCGCCCCCGCCCCGAGCGGTCCCGCCGCGGCGATGAGGTAGCCGACGGTCTGCGCCATGCCGGACAGCTCGCCCGCCGCCTCGGCGGTCCGCGAGCGCAGGACGAAGAGGGTCAGCGCCAGGCTGATGCCGGTCCCCTGCGCGAGGCCGAGCACGAGGACCCAGGCCAGAGCACCGCCCGCCGGGGCGATCAGGAGGCCCACGAGTCCGACGAGGAAGCCGACGGCCGCGACGGCGGTCAGGCCGCGCTGACGCCGGGACCGGGCCGCGACGACGGGGACGACGAGCGACGCCGCGATGCCCGACGCGCTCATCAGCGCCGCCATCAGGCCGGCCGTGGACGCCGACATGCCGTCGTCGCGCAGGATCGTCGGCAGCCAGGCGGCCAGCGCGTAGAACTCGAGCGACTGCAGGCCCATGAACAATGCGACGGCCCACGCCACGGGCGAGCGCCACACGCCGCGGGCGTGCGCGGACGGGCCGGCCGAGCGCGGCGGCGTCGCCCGGGCCTGCGGCAGCCAGAGGAGCGCGGTCGCCAGCGCCGCGACGCCCCAGAGCGCCAGGGCCGTGCGCCACGACAGCCCCAGCGCGTCCTCCAGGGGCACCGTGACGCCCGCGGCGAGCGCCGCGCCGCCGTTGAGCGCCACGGAGTAGAGCGCCATCATCGGCCCCGTCCGGTGTGGGAAGTCGCGCTTGACCACCCCGGGCAGCAGGACGTTGGCGATCGCGATGCCCGCACCGGCCACCGCGGAGCCGGCGAACAGCGCCGCGGTCGGGACGGCCAGTCGCAGGGCCGTCCCCGCCACGAGCAGGAGCAGGGCGACCAGCAGCGCCCGCTCGAGCCCGATCCGCCGGCCCAAGCGCGGGGCGAGCGTCGCGAACAGCCCGAAGCAGACGAGCGGCAGGGTCGTCAGGAGGCTCGTCGACGCGGCGCTGAGCCCCGTGTCGGCGCGCAGCTGCGGCGCGAGCGGCCCGACCGCCACGAGCGCGGGGCGCAGGTTCAGCGAGAACAGCGCGATCGCGGCGGCGAGCAGGACGACGTCGCGGGTCGGGCGGGACGGCACCCGGCCCATCCTGGCACGCGCGGTCACCGCCCCCGTACGCGCCCCCGACGTGCAGGGCCCCGGTCCTGCGGGTAGAACGGAGCGACCATGGCCGAGCCGCTGCAGGACTACCGCCGCAAGCGCTCCTTCGCCGACACCCCGGAGCCGTCGGGCGACGAGGACGTCGTGGCGGGCGACGCCCCGCGGTTCGTCGTCCACGAGCACCACGCCACCCGCCTGCACTGGGACCTGCGCCTCGAGCACGACGGCGCGCTCGTCAGCTTCGCGATCCCCAACGGCATCCCGACCGATCCGGAGCACAACCGCAAGGCCGTCCACACCGAGGACCACCCGCTGAAGTACCTCGACTTCGAGGCGACGATCCCCGAGGGCAACTACGGCGCCGGCGAGATGACGATCTGGGACGCCGGGACGTTCGAGGTCGAGAAGTGGCGGACGGACGAGATCATCGTCGTCTTCTCCGGCGGGCGACTGACGGGCAGGTACGCGCTCTTCCACGCCGGCAAGGACCCGAAGGACTGGATGATCCACCGGATGGATGCGCCGGTCGACGAGTCCGCCGAGGAGATGCCCGACGCGATCGAGCCGATGCTCGCCAAGCCGGGCGAGCTGCCGCGGCGGCCCGAGGACTGGGCGTTCGAGGTCAAGTGGGACGGCGTCCGGGCGATGATCCGGTCGCAGCCCGGGCGCTTCCACCTCTTCTCGAGGGCCGGCAACGACATCACGGGCGCGTATCCCGAGCTGCGGGCGCTGAACCGGCAGCTCTCCTCGCACGAGGCGATCCTCGACGGCGAGGTCGTCGCGTTCGACGACGACGGCCGGCCCAGCTTCCAGGCCCTGCAGTCGCGGATGCACGCCCGGGGGGCGCACGTGAAGCGCCTGGCGCGTGAGCGGCCGGTGACGCTCATGGTCTTCGACCTCCTCTGGCTCGACGGCCACTCCCTCGTCGACCGACCGTGGACGGAGCGCCGGGCGGCGCTCGAGGAGCTCGGGCTGGACGGCGACCACTGGCAGACCCCCGGCGCGTACGTCGGGCAGGGCGAGGGGCTGTTGGCCGCGACCGCCGAGCAGGGCCTCGAGGGCGTCATCGCCAAGCGCACGGACGCGACCTACCGCCCGGGACGACGGTCCGACGCGTGGCTGAAGGTGAAGAACGAGATGCGTCAGGAGTTCGTCGTCGGCGGGTGGCTGCCCGGGAAGGGCGGCCGCAAGGGCGTGCTCGGGTCGCTGCAGCTCGGGGTCCACGACGCGGACGGGGCGCTGCGCTACGCCGGCGGCGTCGGCACGGGGTTCGACCAGGAGACCCTGAAGGCGCTGACGGCGAAGCTCGAGCGCCTCGAGCGCAAGACCTCGCCCTTCGAGGGCCGACAGCCCCCGCGGGAGGCGCGCTTCTGCACCCCGTCGCTCGTCGTCGAGGTGCGCTTCGCGGAGTGGACGAGCGACGGCTCCGTCCGGCAGGGCGCGTTCCAGGGGCTGCGGGACGACAAGGACGCGAAGGACGTGGTGCGGGAGACGCCGGCGACCACCGGGCCCGCGGTGGACGCGGACGAGACGGCCGGGCCGGGCCGGGCGACGACGTCGGGCGGCCGATCGACGTCGAAGGGCGACACCCCCTCGACGGGCGCGCCGACACCGGACGCCCCCGCGTCCGCCGACCCCCACCACGTCCCCGACGACGTCCTGTCCGCGGCGCTCGGCGGGCGACCCGAGACGGGCGCGCCCGTGGAGGCGGCCGTCGTCGCGGAGCCCGACCCGCCCGTCGTCCCCGACGCCCCGGAGCCGGACGGACCGGACGTCGAGCCCGACCGGCTCATCCCGGCGTCCGGCAAGAGCGTCGAGATCGAGGTCGAGGGACGCACGCTCAAGCTGTCCAACCTCGACAAGCCGCTCTACCCGGGTGGGTTCACGAAGGCCGACGTCCTGCGCTACTACGCGGCGATCGCCCCGATCGCCCTCCCCCATTGGCGCGATCGTCCGATGACGCTGAAGCGCTATCCCAACGGCGTCGACGAGAAGGCGTTCTTCCAGAAGCACGCCGACAAGCACCGTCCTGACTGGGTCGCCACCACGACCGTGCCGCACGGGAGGAAGGACGGCACCGTCGACTTCGTCCTCGTGCAGGACCTGCCGACGCTGCTGTGGGCCGCGAACCTGGCCGCCATCGAGCTGCACCCGTCGCTGTCGCTCGGTGCGCCGGAGGCGGAGTACGGCGTGACGGGGCCGCGCGCGCTGGTCTTCGACCTCGACCCCGGACCGGGCGCATCGATCGTCGACTGCTGCCGCGTGGCGCTGGCGGTCCGCGACGTGCTCGCGCGGTTCGAGCTGCAGGCGTTCTGCAAGACCTCGGGCTCGAAGGGCCTGCAGCTCTACGCGCCGCTGGCCGACGACGCGTCCTACGGCGAGACCAAGCCGTTCGCGCGCTGGCTCGCCCGCTTCCTCGAGGAGCACCTGCCCGACCTCGTCGTCTCGAAGATGGCGAAGGAGCTGCGCGACCGGAAGGTCCTGATCGACTGGAGCCAGAACGACCAGGCGAAGACGACGATCGGCGTCTACTCCCTGCGCGCCCGGCCACGGCCCTCCGTGTCGACCCCGGTGGACTGGGACGAGGTCGAGGCGTGCGAGCGCTCCGACGACCCCGAGACCCTCGTGTTCCTCGCGGACCGGGTGCTCGCCCGCGTCGCGGAGCGGGGCGATCTGTTCGCGCCGCTGACCACGCTGGAGCAGCGGCTCCCGGAGCTCAACCTCTAGGGCCGGACGGCACCGCGGCGGTGTCGTCGCCCGGGACCGCGGGTACGCGCGGGGCACCCGCACCAGGGCTCACCCGAACGAGAGGCGACGCATGTCCGATCGGTACTACGGCTACAAGACCAAGCGCTACGGCGCGACGGTCGACGGCCACGACGTCGAGGTCGAGTTCGACAAGAAGCTGCTCGCCCTCAACCGCGTCCGGCTGTACGTCGACGACGCGCAGGTCGACGACACGAACGTGTTCTACGGGGAGAAGGAGCTCCGGACGACGCTCCCCGGCGGCGAGGACGTCCTCGTGCAGATCGACTCGGGCGGGGTCGGCGAGCTGACCCGGGCGCAGGCGCGCCGGACCGACGGCGCGTGGGTCGACCTCGAGGAGCGCGAGCCGCGGTCCTAGCCGTCGCCCCGGGGGCCGGCGCATCCGACGCGCCGGCCCGGCGCTGCGTCCCGGGGTGTCCCGTCCGGGGTGGGCGGCGTCGTGCAGCCGTGGTGCCCGTCGCCCCGACGGGGTAGTCGTCGGGACCCATGACCGCCGCCCGCTCGCTCTGGAACGGCACCATCACCTTCGGATCGGTGGCGATCCCGGTGAAGCTGTTCTCGGCCATCACGCCGCACACCCTGCGCTTCCGCGAGGTCCGCGCGACCGACGGCGTCCGCATCGAGCACAAGCGGATCGGGGCGGAGTCCGGCGACGAGATCGCCTACGCGGACATCGAGAAGGCCTACGACGAGGACGGCGAGCAGGTCCTGCTGACGAAGGAGGAGATCGCCGCGGCCGAGGGCACCCACCCGAAGGTGGTCGCGATCGAGCACTTCGTCCAGGCCGACGAGATCGATCCGGTCTTCTACGACAAGCCCTACCTCGTCGGCGTCCGCGACGGCGGCGACCACGCCTACCGCGTGCTGCTCGCCGCCCTCGAGCAGAGCGGGAAGGTCGGCATCGGGCGCTTCGTCCTGCGCTCCCGCGAGAACCTCGTCGCCGTCCGGCCCCTGGGCGGGGCCCTGGGCCTGCAGACCATGCGCTTCGACGACGAGCTGGTCGAGAAGGACGACCTCGAGGTGCCGACGCTGAACAAGAAGCCCGGGGACCGCGAGGTGAAGATGGCCGGGAAGCTCGTCGAGATGCTCCAGGACGACTGGACGCCCGAGGACCACGAGGACACCTACCGCGAGGCGGTGATGGACCTCATCGAGCGCAAGCGCAAGGGGCAGAAGCCCCGGAAGGCCGAGCGCCGGCCCGAGGAGGGCGGTGACCTGGCCGACGCGCTCGAGGCGAGCCTGGCGGGCGGGAGGCCGAAGCGGAGGACCGTGGCCGAGCGCAAGAAGGCGACGAAGGACTCGAGCTCGGCGAAGGCATCCTCGGCCAAGAAGGCCGAGTCGGGCGAGGCCGCACCGAAGAAGAAGGCCGCACCGAAGAAGAAGCCGTCCGCGACGAAGGCGAAGCCCGAGTCGTCGGCGTCGAAGCGGACGTCGCGCAAGGCCGCCGCGAAGAAGAAGCCCGCCGCGAAGAAGAAGACCACCACGAAGAAGGCGGGTTCCTGATGGCGCGCTCCCTCTGGACCGGCTCCCTGAGCTTCGGTCTCGTCAACGTCCCCGTCCAGCTCGTCTCGGCGGTGCGCGACCAGGACGTCCGCTTCCACCAGGTCCACAAGGACACCGGCGAGCGGGTGCAGACCATGCGCGTCGCCTCGACCGACGGCGAGGAGGTCGCGTGGGAGGACATCGCGAAGGGCTGGGAGACCGACGACGGAGAGATGGTCGTCCTGACCGACGAGGACTTCGAGGCCGCACAGCCCGAGAAGACCCGCACCGTCGACATCGACCTCTTCGTCGACCTGCAGGACATCGACCCGGTGTACTTCGACCACCCGTACTGGCTGCTCCCCGCGGGCGACGGCGCCGGCCCCGTCCGCGCCTACCGGCTGCTCGTCGACGTGATGGGCAGCGCCGGCCAGGTCGCGATCGGGCGGATCGTCCTACGGGCGAAGGAGTACCTCGTCGCGCTGCGCGAGCAGGACGGCCTGCTGTCGCTCACGACGATGCGCTTCGCCGACGAGCTGCGCTCCCCCGACGAGATCGACGCGATCCCCCAGGGGGCGACGGGCAGGCCCAGCAGGCGCGAGGTCGACGACGCCGTCGCCCTGATCGGCGAGCTGACCGACGAGTTCCGGCCGGCGCGCTACGACGACTGCCACCGCGTCCGCCTGCTGAAGCTCATCGACGAGAAGCGCAGGAGCGGGAAGGTGCAGATCCCGGAGCCCGAGCCCGAGCCCGTCGCGCAGAAGGCCCCGAAGGACCTGATGGCGGCGCTCGAGGAGAGCCTGGCCAAGGCGCGGGGCGGGAAGGGTTCGGGGGGCACGGGGTCCGGCGGCTCCGGAACCTCGAAGCGCAAGCGGTCCGCGAAGAGCACGGCCTGATCCCGTGCCGGACCAGCGCAGGACGGCGAGGACCTGAGCGTGTTCGACCACGTCACGATCCGGGTCACCGACCACCCGGCGTCGCAGCACTTCTACCGCCGCGTCCTCGGGGCGGCAGGGATCGCGGCGCCCACCGGGGACGACGGGTTCCTCGAGTGGGACGACTTCTCGATCGCCGTCGCGACCGGCGAACGACCGGCGACGCGCGGGCTCCACGTCGGGTTCTCGGTCGCGTCGCGGGAGCTCGTCGACGCGTTCTGGCACGCCGGCGTCGACGCCGGGTTCCCGGACGACGGCGCGCCCGGGCCGCGCGACTACTCCCCGAGCTACTACGGGGCGTTCCTCCGCGATCCCGACGGCATCAGCGTCGAGGCCGTCCACCGCGACGGGCGGCGGACCGACGGGAACGTCGACCACCTGTGGCTGCGCGTCGCCGACGTCGCGGCGGCCCGCGCGTTCTACGACGCCATCGCCCCGCACACCCCGATCCGCCGTGGGACGGACCGTCCCGAACGGGTCTCCTACGTCCGCGACGGCGAGGGCGGCGGGACCTTCTCGCTCGTCGCCGACGCAGGTCCCCGCACGGAGAACGTCCACGTCGCGTTCCCCGCCCCGGACCGCAGGACCGTCGACGCGTTCCACGCCGCGGCGCTCGCCGCCGGACACCAGGACGACGGCGCCCCGGGGATCCGGGAGGCCTACGGCCCCGGGTACTACGGGGCCTTCGTCCGGGACCCGGACGGGAACGGCATCGAGGCCGTGCACCACGGGACCTGAGCACCGGCGGTGGGCAGGACGCGGCCCGGGCGGTCCGCCCGCCGCGCCGACCCGGGACCTTCTCGGCCCCTGACCTCGCGTTCAGCCCTCCGCCGTAGGCTCGGCCGATGCGCCTGCTGCTCAACCTGGTCTGGTTCTTCCTGGCGGGCTTCTGGATGGCCCTCGGCTACGCGGTCGCGGCGCTGATCATGGTCGTCCCGATCGTCACGATCCCGTTCAGCATCGCCGCGCTGCGGATCGCCGGGTTCTGCCTGTGGCCGTTCGGGCGCACCGTCGTCCCGGCCGCCGACGCGGGGGTCATGTCCGGCATCGGCAACGTCATCTGGCTGCTGCTGGCCGGCTGGTGGCTGGCGCTCGGGCACCTGCTCACCGGCGCCTTCCTGTGCCTGACGATCATCGGCATCCCCTTCGGGATCGCGAACTTCAAGCTGATCCCGGTCAGCCTGCTGCCGCTCGGGCAGCGGGTCGTGCCGATCGGCTCGGTCCAGGACCGCGCCGGCGTCGCGTTCTGAGGGCGGGCTCAGCGGGACGGGTCGCGCCTGCGTGACACCGCGTCCCCGATCTGCACGCCGTGGATCGCGGTCCTGGGACACGGCACGGCCGCCGCCCCGGGGTCGCGTCGGGCGATGTGTATGGTCCTGAGCGAGTCGTTTCACGCAACTGACTGGACCAGCACCATGCAGCTCGAAGGCATCACCGCACTCGTCACCGGCGCCAACCGCGGGATCGGGAAGCAGTTCGCCCGCGCCCTCGTCGAGGCCGGCGCCGCCAAGGTCTACGCCGGCGCCCGCGACCCCGCGTCGGTGACCGACCCCGGCGTCGTCGCCGTGCAGCTCGACGTCACCGACGACGCGAGCGTCCGCGCGCTGGCCGCCGAGCTCGGGGACGTCCAGCTCGTCATCAACAACGCCGGCGTCGGGGCCCCCGCGCTGCCCCTGGACATCGACCTCGAGCAGGCCCGGTGGGAGTTCGACGTCAACTACTACGGCACGCTGCGGGTCGCGCAGGCGTTCGCGCCGATCCTCGCCCGCAACGGCGGCGGGGCGGTCGTGAACATGCTCTCGGCGCTGTCCTGGTTCGCGATGCCCCAGCTGTCGAACTACTCGGCCACGAAGTCCGCGGCGTGGTCGCTGACCAACGCCCTGCGCCTGCAGCTCCGCGAGCAGGGCACCCGGGTGGTCGGCGTGCACGTCGGCTACGTCGACACCGACCTGACGGCCGGGCTGGAGGGCGACAAGGTGCACGTCTCGGCGGTGTCCGACGCCCTCCTCGCGGGGCTGCGCGCCGACGAGGACGAGGTGCTCGTCGACGACACCAGCCGCCAGGTGCGGGCGGGCCTGTCGGCACCGCTCTCGGCGCTCTACCCGGATCCCGCGGCCGCCTGATCGACCGTCCCCCGCGTCCGCCAGACGCTGGGGCTGACCCCGCGGACGCGCTTGAACGCGGTGCTCAGCGCGAAGGCGCTGCCGTAGCCGACCTCGTGGGCGACCGACCCGACGGTGGCTCCGGGCTCGAGCAGCAGGTCGGCCGCCAGGGCCAGGCGCCAGCCGGTGAGGAACGCCATCGGCGGCTCGCCGACCAGCGCGTGGAAGCGCCGGGCCAGCGCCGCGCGCGAGACGCCGGACTCGTCGGCCAGTGCCGCGACCGTCCAGGGGCGAGCGGGCTCGTGGTGGAGCAGCCGCAGCGCGGGCCCGACGACCGGGTCCGCCGCCGCGGCGTACCACCCCGGCGGATCGGCGTCGGGCCGCGCGAACCACGCGCGGAGGACGGCGATCAGCAGCACGTCGAGCAGGCGGTCGAGCACGGCCTCCTGCCCCGGTGCGTCCTTGACGACCTCGTCGGCCAGGAGCGGGATCAACGGGCAGTCCCACTCGCCGTCGCGCAGGACGACGACGGGCGGCAGCGCCCGCAGCAGCCGGCCGCTGACCTCGCCCTCCAGGCCGTAGGTGCCCGTCAGGAGGACCGTCTCCCCGTCCGGGGCGTTGCCCCAGAACCGCACGCCGAGCTCACGCATCGCCTCGAACTCGACCCCGTCGGGCGTGGTGCAGCGCTGGTCGGGGTGGATGACGGCCTGCGGGGCGGTGCCCGGGTCGTCCGCGACGACGTAGGGGTCGGGACCCAGCAGGATCGCGACGTCGCCGGCGGCCAGGCGCAGCGGCGCCCGCGACCCCGGTCCGCCGGTCGGGCCCGCCGCCAGGACGCAGGCGCTCCCGCGGACCACGGCCATCAGCGTCAGCGGGGCCTCGTCCTGGACGCGGAGCGCCCACGGCGGGTCCATCGACGAGCGCAGGAGGAAGGCCCCGCGCGCCCGCGGCCCGTCGAGCAGCCCCGCGATCGCGTCCATGGACCGAGCGTAGACGCTGGGACATGGATCAGCGAGATCGAGCTATGGATCGTCGACGGCCGGGGCGGTTGACTGCGGACCATGACCTCGGACCGAGTCCTTCGATGAGCGCTACGACCTCCGGCCTGACGCTCGGGGCGACCGTGGCGTGCGGGCTGAGCGCAGGCGTGTTCTTCGCGTTCTCGTCGTTCGTCATGCCCGCCCTGGAGCGCCTGGATCCGGGTGCCCGGGTCGCGGCGATGCAGGCGATCAACGAGAAGGCCGTGACCCCGGCGTTCATGCTCGTCCTGTTCGGCGGCGCGCTGCTCTGCGTCGTCGTGCTGGTCAACGCGCTGCGGACGTGGGACGCCCCGTCCTCGCCGTGGGCGACGGCCGGGACGCTCGTGTTCCTCGTCGGCGTCGTCGGCCTGACGGTGGCCCGCCACGTGCCCCTCAACGACGCCCTCGCGACGGCCGATCCGGGCGCCGCCGACGCCGCGGCCCGGTGGAGCGCCTACGCCGGGGCGTGGACGCCGCTGAACCACGTGCGCGCGGCGGCCGGGACGGCGGCCACCGCGCTCCTGGTCGTGGCGATGGCCACCGGCTGACCTCCCTCCGCCCGGGGCCCATCCCGGTCCCGTAGTAGCGTCGCTGCCATGCCCGTCGGCCGGCGTACCACGCTCGCCGCGGCCTCCGGAACGATCGGGGCCGCGTGCGCCGCGGCCCCATGGCTGACCTGGCTGACCGCCACCGGGCGCGCCGGGCACTGCGGATGGACGTGCTACCGCGCGGCCGACGCCCCGCTGAACGTCGTGTCGCTGTCGGGCCGCGGCGGCGCCCAGGTCGCACCGGCGCTCGGCGTCCTGCTCGTGGCCCTCGCCGTGCTGATCGCGGCCGTCGTGGTGCTCGCGCTCGTCGGGGGCCGCCCACCCGTCCTGCTCGGCCGGGCGGTGACCGTCGTCGGCTTCGCCGCGCTCGTCTGGACCGTCGTGGTGATCGTCCGCTACGCCGAGGGCGGCACGCTGGTGCGCACGCAGGGGGACGGGGTGTTCGCCGCGAACCTCGGGGCCGGCGCCATCGTCTCGCTCGCCGCGGCGGCCGCGGCCGTCCTGCTCGGCGGAGGGATCGCGCTGCGCGCGCGATGGGCGGGCTACCCGGCACCGGACGCCCACCACGAGCCCGCGCCCGGCTACCCCGGCAGGTCGCGCTCGTAGATCACCGACGACGAGAGGTGCCCCATCCCGTCGTAGAGCGACCGGGCCCGCCCGTTGTAGGCCTGGGTCTGCCAGTAGAGCGTCGTCGCACCGCGCCGGGCGGCCTCGGCGGCCACCGCCTCGATCAGGTCGCGGCCGACGTCGCCGCCCCGGGCCGACGGGTCCACGAAGAGGTCCTCGAGGTAGCAGGAGCCGCCGGTCGACCAGGTCGACGGGTGGAGCACGGCGTGCGCCAGACCGACGGGCGCGTCGTCCTCGTCGCAGGCCACGAGCGCGAAGAGCCCGCCCGTCCCGGCGCAGAGCCGCCGGAAGGTCTCGGCCGTCACGTCCGCGGCGAGGTCCTCGCGGTAGAAGCGCAGGTAGTCGGCCCAGAGGACGGCCCACGCGCGGTGGTCGTCGGGGCGGAGCGGACGGACCGTCGGGGCGGTGGACACGCCGAGCACGGTACCGCCGTACGCGCGGCCCCGGAAGCCGTTCCGACGGCGACGGTAGGCTTGCGGGGTCCCGACCGGGAGGCGTCCCGGTCGCACCTGCAGCCGCGCATGCCCATTCCCCCTCGTTCCCAGCCGCGGTCCGCCGTCCCCCGCCCCGCGCCCGGTGGCCGCGCGTGAGCCCCTGGGAGGAGGACGACGGCGAGGAGCTGCGGCCCCTCAAGCCGTTCCGCCCCGCGATCCCGCGGGCCGGCCACGACTCCGGCACGTCGCGTCCCCGCACGCCCCGCCCGCCGCAGGGCGCCCGCGACCCCGACGGCCCACGCGGCCCGACCACCGGTGGCGGCGGCCCACGCGGGCCGCACCGCCCCGGGTCCGGGCCCTCCGAGGACGGTTCAACCTCCGGCTTCACCCCGTCCCGGCAGGTCGTCGTCGCCGCGATCGGCGCGGTCGTCCTGATCCTCGCCGTGCTGCTGATCTCGTCGTGCCGCTCGGAGGACTCCGCCCGCACCGCCGAGCAGGACGTCGTCGACCGCTACCTGGCCGCCTACGCCCAGCGCGACTACGAGGCGATGTTCGCCGAGATCGACTCCGACGCCCAGCGCGTCTATCCCGTCCAGCGCTTCGCCGGGCTGAACCGCGACGCGTACCGCCTGGCCACCGGCACGTCGGTCACCACCGGGGCCACCACGCGCTCCGGCCGCGAGTTCGTCGTCCCCGTGACGATCGAGACGAAGCTCTTCGGCACGATCGAGTCCGAGCTGCGCCTCCGGGTCCTGGGCTCGGGCGACGACGCGCGCATCGCCTGGTCGCGCAACCTCGCCTTCCCCGGCCTGCAGACCGGCGAGCGGCTGACCCGTGCGACGCGGATGCCGCCCCGCGGCACGATCCTCTTCCGCGACGGCGCCACCCCGATCGCCAAGGGCGCCTCCCGCGGGTCGACCGCGCCGGCCGAGGTCGCCGGTGCGATCCGGGGCGAGCTCGGCGCGATCCCCGCCGCCGACCGCCGCCGCTACGCCGACCTCGGCGTCCCGGCGGACACGAGGGTCGGCAAGAACGGGCTCGAGCGACTCCTGAACGACCGGCTGATGGGACGTCCGGGACTGACGCTGAAGGCCGGCTCCCGGGTCATCGGGCGCCAGCGACCGAGGCAGGCCCGCGCGGTGACCTCGTCGATCTCGCTTCCCGCGATGCAGGCCGCCGTCCAGGCGCAGGCCTCGGCCCCCTCCGGCGGCGGCCTCTTCGCGCTCGACAGCCGCACCGGGGAGGTCCTCGCGTTCTCCGGCAACGCGTGGTCGGCGGCCCGGGCGCCCGGCTCGACGATGAAGATCGTCACCGCCGCCGCGGCGCTCGCGGAGAACGCCACGACACCGGAGACGGAGTACCCCGCGGAGACCTCGGCGCTCGGCATCCAGAACGCCGACGGGGAGTCCTGCGGCGGCACGCTCGTCGAGGCGTTCGCCCGCTCCTGCAACTCGGTCTTCGCGCCCCTGGCCGTCGACGTCGGCTCGAGCCCGTTCGTGAAGACGGCCGAGGCGTTCGGGTTCAACCGGACGCCGACCGTCCTCGGCGCCGCGAAGAGCACGATCCCCGACGACCTCGACGACGGGGACCTCGCGCTCTCGGGCATCGGCCAGGCGAAGGTCACCGCGACCCCGCTGCAGGTCGCGCTGCTCGCGGCGACCGTGGCCGCCGAGGGACGACAGCCCGTCCCGACCTTCCTCCGCACCGACGACGAGGCGAAGACGCGTGCGGTCCTGGACGCCGCCGTCGCCGACGACCTGCGTCGGATGATGGAGGCGGTGGTCACGGAGGGCACCGGGCGCGCCGCCGCGATCCCGGGCGTCGACGTCGCCGGCAAGACCGGTACCGCCGAGGTCCGCACGACCCAGGGCGCCGCATGCCGCGACGGCTCGGCCGCCGGGAGCGACGACGGCACCGGGGCCACGGGCGACACGACCGACGACGACGGGTTCGGCGGGGCGTCCTACCGTCCCGGCGCGCGGGCGCGGCTGCGCCCCGCGTCGGCCACGCTCGCCCAGTCCACGACGCCCGGGGGCACGGACCCCGACGACGCCGACGACCTCGACGACCCGGACGGTGGGACGAGCACGGAGACCTCGCCGTCGGACCCGACGACGACCGAGGACCAGATCCCGTCCTCGCCCTCCACCCCGTCGTCGCCGTCCGACGACGTGCCGACGATCTGCGACCCGTCGGACTCGACGGACACCGACGCCTGGATGTCGGCGTTCGCGCCGACCACGGGGGGCTCGCAGGCACCGATCGCGATCGGCGTGCTCCGGCGCGGTGACGGTCAGGGCGGCGCCACGGCCGCCCCGGTCGCGCGGGCCGTGCTCGAGGCCCTGCTGCGCCGCTGAGCTGCGCGGCGCCGGTCCTCGGTGCCGGACGATGCGGGCGAAGGGACTCGAACCCCCACGGCTTGCGCCACGGGCACCTAAAGCCCGCGTGTCTACCAATTCCACCACGCCCGCTCGGCGCGTTCCGACCGGTGGTCCGAAACCCGCCCGGTCCACCGCCGTGCAGTGTAGGCTGCTCGGCGTCATGGCGCGAAACGTGGAGCTCGACTACCCAAACCGCGACAAGGCGTCGAGCAAGGTGATGCGCCTCGTCGTGATCGTCGTGCTCATCGTCTCGTCGGTGCTCATCGGCATCGTGTCCGTCCGCGGGTGGGATCTGATGCAGGAGGCGAAGACGCTGAACATCGCGTTCATCGCCATCAACGTCATCTTCATCGTCCAGGTGCTCCGCTGGAGCCGCGGCGTGCTGCCCATGGCCGCCGGCATCGCGGCGTTCATCGCGATCTTCTCCGGCGTCTCGATCACGTCCTGGTACCAGCGGGACGCCCCCGGCTACGCCGACGCGGCGCTGTCGGCCGACCTCGGCTTCCTGACGACCCTCATCTTCGCCGCCCAGATCGTCGTCATCGTCGTGACGATCACCGCCTTCTCCCAGAACTGGCAGGAGGAGGTCGAGCGGACGGTCCCAGACGCCTCGGGCTCCTCCCGCGGCGGCTCCCCGGACCCCGTCACCGCCTGAGCCGACGCCCGCGCGCAGGCGTCGTCCGAGGGCCTCGCGCCCCCGTCGACGGCGCCGCAGCGGGACACGACCGGCACCCGCCCGAGGCCCTACGATGCCGGGCGGACCACCTGCCCGGGTGGCGGAACGGTAGACGCGGCGGACTCAAAATTCGCTTCCGGCAACGGAGTGAGGGTTCGAATCCCTCCCCGGGTACCTCTCGAGACCCCCGCCACCGCGGGGGTCTCGTCGTCCCGCCCGGACCCGCCGGTGGTGGTCGTCGTCGGGCCCAGCCCGTGCGCCCGGTCGATGCGGCACGACCTCCCGGGCGCGGGCGCGGCTCAGGCGTCCGGGGCCACGAGCGCGAGCAGCTCGTCGACGAGCTCCGCCGGGGCGACGAGCTTGCCGTCGCCCATCGGGCCGTGGCCCAGGATCGTCCGCACCTCGTAGCCCAGCGCGGAGACGACGACCTCGCCGGCCGCGGTGTCCCAGGCCTTCACGCCGTACTCGTAGAACGCGTCGGTCCGCCCGCCCGCGACCCACACCACGTCGAGGGCGGCGGCGCCCGCACGGCGGACGTCGCGGACGCCCGGCAGCACGCGGGCGAGGATGCCCGACTGGATCCGCCGGACCTCGGGGTCGTAGCCGAAGCCGGTCGCCACGAGCGCGTGCCCCAGGCCGCCCTCGGGCGCCGTGGCCCGCGGCAGCGGCTCGCCGTTCAGCGTCGCCCGCCCGTCGGCCGCACCGGCCCACAGCTCCTCGCGGCCCGGGTCGTAGACGACGCCGACGAGCCCCTCGCAGGCGACGCTGACGCACCACTGCGGGTTGCCGTAGAGGTAGTTGACCGTGCCGTCGAGCGGGTCGACGATCCACCGCCGGCCCGTGGTGCCGACGACGTCGTCGCCCTCCTCGCCGACGATGCCGTCGTCCGGGACCCGACGGGCGAGCACGGCGCGGATGGCCTCCTCGGCGGCGACGTCGGCCTCGGACACCGGGTCGGTGGCCGTGGACTTCGTGTCGATCCGCAGCGCGGCGAGGTCGCCGGCGCGGGAGGTCAGCTCGGCGGCCGCGGCACGCGCGGCCTCCTCCGCGACGGACAGGAGGTCGTCGAGCACGGCGGTGTCCGGCACGGAGGTCATGTCCCCATCGTCGTGGATCGCCACGAACGGGGCGTCGCCGACGCGTGGCCGACGCGTCAGCCGATCGCCGGCGGGCGCTCCTGCGCCCACGGGTGCGCGCGCTCGAGCTGGCCGGCGAGCGACAGCAGACGACGCTCGGCGTTCGGCGGGCCGATCAGCTGGCAGCCCATCGGCAGCCCGGCGGCGTCCAGGCCGATCGGCACCGCCGCGACCGGGTAGCCCAGGACGTTCCAGACCGGCATGTGCGGCATCCGCTGCGCGACGCCGAGCATCGTGGCCAGCGCGCCGCGCTTCTGGAACGTGCCGACCGTCCACGGCACGTCGGTCATCCCGGGCTGCAGGACGACGTCGAACTCCTTGAAGTACGGGGCGAACCGCTCGTGCAGCACCTGCTCCTGCGCGCGCGCCCAGCGCAGCACCGCGTCGGGGACCAGCCGGCCGAGCCGGCGGGCGTTCCGGGTGCGCGGCTCGAGCCAGTCCTTTCGCGGCAGCGGCTCGACGTCGTCGGCGACGCCGCGGAGGTAGCGGACCAGGAACTGCGGGAACGCCCGCGGCCCGTACGGCACCTCGCGGGCGACGACCTCGTGCCCGAGCGCCCGGAGGTGGTCGGCGGTGCGCAGGATCGCCTCCCGGCGCTGCCGCTCGACCGGTACCGGCCCGACGGGGGCGCGCCACGAGAGGGCGATCCGCAGCGGCCGCGGGTCGGCGTCCGCGGCCTCGCGGTAGGTCCCCGCGGCGTCGGCGGGCACGGCGCCGCCCGACGCCCAGCCGTCCTCCGCCACGACGTCCATCATCGCCGCGACGTCCGCGACCCGGCGCCCGAGCGGCCCGGAGACCGCCAGGCCGTGCCAGTGCTCCTCGTCCGTGTCCTCCTCGATCGTCCCGCGCGTCGTCTTCAGCCCGAACAGCCCGCACATCGACGACGGGATGCGGATCGAGCCGCCGCCGTCGGAGCCCGAGGCGACCCCGACGACGCCCGCGGCGACCGCCGCCGCCGTGCCGCCGGACGAGCCGCCCGGTGTGCGGTCGAGGTCCCACGGGTTGCGCGTCGCGCCGTAGGTCAGCGTCTCCGTGAACGGCCACTGCATCCGCTCGGGGACGTGCGTCCGGCCGACCACGACCGCCCCGGCCGCGCGCAGCCGCCGGACCATCCGCCCGTCCTCGGCGGCGGGGCCGAACTGCGGCCGGCCCCCGGCGGGCGAGACGTCGCCGGCGACGTCCTGGTCGTCCTTGACCGCGACGGGCACGCCCAGCAGCGGCGTGGTCTCCCCCGCGTCCAGCCGCGCCTGCGCGGCCTGCGCCTCCGCGCGCGCCGTCTCGGCGAAGACGATGCGGAAGGCGTTGAGGTGCGGTCCGGTCGCCTCCAGCCGGGCGAGCACCGCCTCGAGCAGGTCGGGGGCGGTGACCCGCCCCTCCCGCAACGCGGTGGCCTGGGCGTCGGCGCCGGCCCAGAGCAGCTCGTCGGTCTCCATGCGCGCCAACCTACCGGTCGCCGCCGAAGGCGCCCGGGCAGTGCTAGAACGCGGGACATGCCCGAAGCCGCCGCCCGTCCCGTCGCCGTCGTCACCGGGGCCAGCGGCGGCATCGGCGAGGCCACCGCCCGTCGCCTGGCCGCCGAGGGCTACGACGTCGTCCTCGGGGCCCGCCGCGTCGACCGGATCGAGGCGATCGCCGCCGACGTCGGCGGCCGCGCGATCCCCCTCGACGTCACGGACGACGCGTCCGTCGCCGCGTTCGCCGCCGAGGTGCCGGTCCTGAGCGTCCTGGTCAACAACGCCGGCGGCGCCCTGGGCGTCGACCCGGTGCTCGAGGCGGACATCGACGGGTGGCGGCAGATGTACGAGACCAACGTGCTCGGCACCGTCCGCGTGACGAAGGCGCTGATCGGCGCGCTCGAGGCCTCCGGGGACGGCCTCGTCGTCACGATCGGCTCGATCGCGGGGTTCGAGATCTACCCCGGCGGCGGCGGGTACATCGCGGCCAAGCACGGCGTCTCGGCCGCGATGCGGACGATGCGGATCGAGCTGCTCGGTCGGCCGGTCCGGGTCACCGAGCTGCAGCCCGGGATGGTGGAGACCGACTTCTCGAAGGTCCGCCTGGGCGACGACGAGAAGGCCGCGGCCGTCTACCGCGGGATGACGCCGCTGATCGCCGACGACGTCGCCGACGTGGTCGTCTTCGTCGCGACCCGCCCCTCCCACGTCGACCTGGACACGATCGTCATCCGCCCCCGCGACCAGGCCTCGGCGCGGGACGTGCACCGCAAGGACTGAGCGCGGGCGGGGACGGGCCGGTCGACCCCGCCCGCGCCCGGCCCCGGGACGCGCGCGTCCCTCGCGGCGCGTGCTCCCGCCTGCGGTGCGTCACCGCGCTCAGAGCAGGTCGTCGTCGGGGTCCGGGTCGCGGACGACCGCGGCCAGGCGGCGGCGGACGAACGGGACCACGGCGGCGGGCGGTGCCTCGGGACGGTCGTCCTCCTCCGACGTCCGTCGCGCCACCGGCCGCAGCGCGACCACCACGAGGACCAGGCCGAGCACCCCGAGGACCAGCGGCCAGCCGACGAAGCCGTCGCCGTCCCGCGCCAGCACCCCGAGGCTCGCGACGAGCGCCAGGGCCCCGAGCCACCCCGGGCCGCGCTCGTGCAGCGTGGCCCCGAGGCCCGCGAGCGCGAAGCCGGCGGTCAGCAGCAGGAGCTGCCAGCCCGCGCCCGCGCCGTCCTCGGCGGTCGGCAGCCCCAGCGCCCCCGCCGCGCCCGGGACGTCGTCGAGCAGGAAGGTGGCGGCCAGCAGCACCACGACGGCGGCGAGGACGTCGGCGAGCGCCACGGCCTGCCGGTAGCGCCCGTCGATCCGCAGGACGATCGCCAGCACGAGGACCACGGCGGTCAGCAGCAGCGCCCACCGCACCCCGTCGCGCGGGTCGGATCCGCCCCAGGCGGCGCCGACGGCGGCGACCAGCGCGACGACGGCCAGGGCGGCGCCGAGGCCCAGGACGATCGTGCCCGATCGCGCCCGCGCCAGGACGAGACCCGCGCCCGCCCCGGCCCCCGCGACGCCGGCCACCCACCACGCGTCGACGGGGTCCCCGGGGCCCGCACCGGCGAGCGCCAGGCCGTGGGCGACCGCTCCGGTGCCCGCGAGCGCCGTGATCGCCAGCAGGAGCTCCTGGTACGGCCGCGGCGTCCCGTCCACCAGCGGCGAGGTCAGCGCCCCGAACGCCGCCAGCGCGGTGAGCGCCAGGACGAGCGCGACGCGCACCGCGGCGGGGACGCCGGAGCGCAGCTCGGCCTCGACGACGGCTGCCGCGAGGACCACCGTCCCGGCGGTGAACGTGTTCCCGCGGTGGGCGTGGACGCGCATGCACCGGGCACCGTCGCACCCCGTGGGGCGTCCGTCCAGCGGTGGGCGACGGACGGCGGGTCCGCCGTGCCACCGACCTATACTCCGCCGTCGTGTCTTCTGCGGTGACGAACTCCGGCGGTCCAGGCCGGCCCGCCCCCGGGCCGGCCGCGGCACCCCGGTCCCGCACCGCATCCGCGCCCCTGCCGGGCGCCGCGCCGGTGGCCGCGTGAGCGCCCCGCAGCTGCCGGACGCCCCGGTCGTCGTCCTCGCGGGAGGCACGGGCGGGGCCAAGCTCGCCCGCGGCGTCCTGGACCACGCCGGCGCCGACCTCGTCGTGATCGCCAACACCGGCGACGACACCGAGATCCACGGTGGTCTGGTCAGCCCCGACCCCGACCTCTGCACCTTCTGGCTCGCCGACCGGATCGACGAGCGCGGCTGGGGCCTCGAGGACGACACGTTCGCCGTCATGGACGCCCTGCGCGCCCTCGGCGAGGACGTCTGGTTCAACCTCGGCGACCGCGACCTGGCGCTCTGCATCCGCCGCGCCCGCCGCCTGGCCGAGGGTGCCCGCCTGACCGAGGTCCTCGCCGAGAACGCCGCCGCCTACGGCGTGCCGGCCCTCGTGCTGCCGCCGTCGGACTCCCCCGTCCGCACGCAGGTCCGCACCGACGACCGGTGGTGGGACTTCCAGGAGTTCATGATCCGCCGCCTGCGCGAGACGCCCGCCCCCGTCGTCCAGGACGTCGCGTTCCGCGGCGCGGAGGACGCGGTGGCCACACCCGAGGTCCTGCAGGCCATCCGCACCGCCCGCGCCGTCGTGGTCGGCCCCTCCAACCCCGTGATCTCCATCAGCCCGATCCTCGCCGTCCCCGGCGTCCGCGAGGCGCTGCGCGACACCGCCGCGCCGATCGTCGCCGTCGCCCCCCTCGTCGACGGGCAGGTCCTCAAGGGGCCGACCGAGTCGTTCCTGCGCTGGGCGGGCGTGGCGATGGACGCCCGCGGCGTCGCCCGGATCTACGACGGCCTGCTCGACGGCCTGCTGACGGACGAGACGGTCGAGATCCCCGGCCTCGCGGTCCGCACCGCGAACGTCCTGATGGGCGACGCCGCGACCCGCGCGTCCGTGGCCGCCGAGGCGCTGGACCTCTGCGCCGCCCTCTCCTCGACCGATCGGTCCGCGGCATGAAGACCATCGCGATCGTCCCGGTCAAGCGCTTCAACGCCGCCAAGACGCGGCTGGCCGACCGGCTGCCGGCCCGCTCCCGCGTCGCCCTGATGCAGGCGATGGTCACCGACGTGCTGATCGCGCTGCGTCGCGCCGAGCTCGTCGACGCCGTCATCGTCGTCACCGGCGAGCCCATCGCGGAGCAGATCGCGGTGAACTACAACGCCGAGGTCCTGATGGACCAGCGCGACCTGGGCCACAGCGAGGCCGCCGCCCTCGGCGTCGGGATGGCGCTGTCGAAGGGCGCGGAGCGGATCATCCTGCTGCCCGCGGACACCCCGGCGATCGATCCGGCCGAGATCGACGGGCTGCTCAGCGCGGCCCCCGAGGGCCGCGAGGTCACGATCGTCCCGGACCGCCACGGCGACGGCACCAACGCCCTGGTCCTGACGCCGCCCGACGTGATGTCCGCGTCGTTCGGCGAGGGGAGCCGCGCACGCCACGCCGCCGCCGGCGAGGCCGCGGGGGCCGCGGTCTTCGAGTCCGAGCCGCTGACGATCATGCTCGACGTCGACACCGGCGACGACCTCGCGGCGCTGCAGACGCGGCTGGACGAGGTCCGCGGCGGTGCGTCGCACACCCGCGGTCTGCTGCCGCGCATCCTCTGACCCGGAGCGCCGCCGTGCCGAGCCCGTCGCTGTCCGTGCGCGCCCTGGACGCGCTGCCCGAGGTCCGTCCGGGCGACGACCTCGCGGCCCTCGTGCTGGCCGCCAACGGCGGGCGACCGTTCCTGGCCGACGACTGCGTGGTGGTCTCGCACAAGGTGGTCTCGAAGGCCGAGGGCCGCCTGGTCGAGCTCGCCGCGGTCGAGGTCTCCCCCCGGGCCGCGGACCTGGCCGTCGTGCTCGACAAGGAGCCCGCGCTCGTGCAGGTCGTCCTCGACGACACCGCCGAGATCGTCCGGGCCCGTCGCGGCGTCCTGATCTGCCGGACCCACCACGGCTTCGTCTGCGCGAACGCCGGCGTGGACCGCTCGAACGTCGCCGAGGGCTGGGCGGTGACGCTGCCGGTCGATCCCGACGCCTCCGCGCGGGCGCTGCGGGCCGCGCTGCCGGGGCGCCCGGCGGTCGTCGTGGCCGACTCCTTCGGGCGGGCCTGGCGCCACGGCCAGGCGGAGGTGGCGATCGGCTGCGCCGGCCTGGTCGCCGTCGCCGACGAGCGTGGTGCCGTGGACCGTCACGGACGCGAGCTGCAGGCCACCGTCATCGCCGTCGCCGACCACGTGGCGTCCGCCGCGGACCTCGCCCGGCGCAAGGCCTCCGGGCAGCCCGCGGTCGTCGTCGGCGGCCTGGGCGAGCTCGTCACCCCCGACGACGGTCCGGGCGCCGCGGTCCTCGTGCGCGCCGCGTCCGAGGACCTCTTCGGCGCGGCCTGAGGAGGCCCCGGCCCGGGACGCGACCGGATCGCCGCGTCCGGTCCGGGGCGGGCGCGACCGGGGCCGTCGGGACCCGGGCCGCGTCGCGACCGGGCGGTCACGACCGGGGCCGCCGGGGGCGTCACAGCTCGGACACGCCGCGTTCACTCCGGCGTGACGGCAGGGAGCCCGCGGCGACGTAGCGTCGCGGAGCGGCCGCCCCCGCGGCCCTCGCCCCGCCTGAGGAGTCCCCCTCCGTGCCTCGCCGTCCCCGGGTCCCGTCGGACCCACGTTCCCTGTCGACCCACGCCGCCGCGACGGTCCTGATGCTCACCGCGTTCGGCGTCGCCGTCTTTCCGCGCGACGCCTCCGCCGCCGGCTCCCCCGACCTCGTGATCTCGCAGGTCTACGGCGGTGGCGGCAACACCGGCGCCCCGTACAACAGCGACTTCATCGAGCTCGTCAACCGCGGGAGCACCGCGGTCGACCTCGGTGCGGGCGGCTGGAGCGTCATCTACCGCTCGACCACCGGCACCGGCACCGGCACGACGCCGCTGACGGGGACGATCCCCGCGGGCGGGCGCTTCCTGATCAAGGAGGGCACCGGTGCGAACACGGGCCTCCCCGGCCTGCCCACGCCGGACGCCACGGGCGACCTGCTGATGGGCGGCACCGCGGGCCGCGTCGACCTGCTGAAGGGCTCGGCGCTGCGCGACCGCGTCGCCTACGGGTCGGCCACGACCCCCGCCGAGGGCGCGCCCACCGCGAACCTCTCCAACAGCACGGCCGCCATCCGCAAGGCCGACGGCTGCACCGACACGAACCAGAACGCCGCCGACCTGGACGTCGCGGCACCGAACCCGCGCAACTCGACCGCGCCGAAGGTCACCTGCACCGTCGTCGACCCCGACCCGGTCGACCCGGACCCCGGCTCCGGCGGGGGCGTCACCCCGATCGGCCAGGTCCAGGGCAGCGGCCCGACGACCCCGAAGGCCGGGCAGGACGTCACCATCGAGGGCGTCGTCACCGGCGTCGACGACGAGGACGGCGCGAGCTTCACCGGCACGTTCCCCGAGGACGCCGGGATCTACGTCCAGACCGTCCCGGGCGCCGAGGACGCGGACCCGACGACGTCGGAGGGCATCTTCGTCGGCTTCGTCGACGGGCCCGCCGGCAGGCGGGCGGACCTGATCGGCAAGAAGGTCCGCGTCGTCGGGCAGGCCAAGGAGAAGTTCGGCCTGACGATGATCGCCGAGAAGCGGGACACCGAGCCGGTCGTCCTGGGCGACGCGCCGCTGCCCGCACCCGTCGTCATCGACACCGCGAAGGCGAAGGCGCAGACCAACCCCAGCCCCCTCACGGACGGGACGCGCGGCTACTACGAGACGCTCGAGGGCATGCGCGTCAGCCTGCCCGTCGGCATCGCCAACAGCGGCGGCACGACGAAGTTCGGCGAGCTGTTCGTCACCCCCGGCCTCGACAAGGGCCGGATCTTCCGCCAGGACCCGGCGGTCTCGAACCTCGCGCTGATCGACGACGCGGGCGCCGGCGACCCGGCCAACCCCTACGACCGGCCCGACAGCTCGACGCTCGTCAAGGCGGACCTGTTCTCGAAGGTCGAGAACACCACGGGTCCGCTGGGCTTCTCGTTCTACAACTACACGATCACCCCGCAGGTGGGTGCGCTGCCGACGGTCACCCGCGACCCCGAGGTGCCCGCGGTCTACGACCTGCCCGCCAAGCCCGCCGGCCAGGCCCGGATCTCCGGCTTCAACGTCGAGAATCTCTTCCCGCCCGGCGCGGACCTCGACCTGGGCACCGTCACCCAGGCGCAGTACGACGAGAAGCTGACCGGCCTGGCCGCGGCGATCGGGAGCCGGCTGAAGTCCCCGGACGTCGTCGCGGTGCAGGAGGTCGGCGACAGCCAGAGGAAGACCGGTGTCCCGACCAAGGACAGCCAGTCGGTCCTGCAGGACCTGGCCTCGAAGATCGGCGGCTACACCGCCTACGCGAAGGAGGGCTTCGACTCGCGCGGCATCGACGTCGGCTTCCTCGTCAAGGACGGGGTGACCGTCCGCGGCGTCCCGCGACAGCTCGGACTAGGCACGCCCGCCGACGCCGGCACGCGCTGCGGCGACACGGCCGGCCAGGTCTCCGACCGCCCGCCGCTGGCGCTGGACGTCACGCTCCCCGGCGGCCTGCCGCTCACGGTGATCTCCAACCACTTCGCCTCGAAGTCCTCCGCGGACACCTGCCGCGAGCAGCAGGCGAGGATCGTCCGCACCGAGGCCGAGCGCCTGAAGGCCGTCGGCGGGTCGGTCCTGGCCGTCGGCGACCTCAACGCGTTCGAGGACGAGTCGCCGCTGAGCGTCATGCAGCAGGGCGGCACGCTGACGAACCTCTGGAGCCGGGCACCGGAGCAGGAGCGCTACTCCTTCGCGTTCCAGGGCCGCCTGCAGACGCTCGACCACGCGCTGGTGACCCCCGACCTGCTCCCGCAGGTCACGGACGTCCGCTACGCCCACCTCGACAACGACTACGCCGAGCAGCCGGCCCTGGGCCTGCACGTCTCGGACCACGACCCGCCGGTCGTGACGCTGAAGGACGCGGTCCCGACGGGGCCGACCGAGCCGACCGGCCCGACGGGTCCGGCCGGACCCGTCGGACCGGCAGGACCGCAGGGCGTCCCCGGCGTCCCCGGCGTCCCCGGGGCGACCGGTGCCCCGGGCCCCGCGGGGCCG
>NZ_JAURWA010000113.1 GCF_030655195.1 Patulibacter sp.
GGCGGCGGGCGCCGGGGTGCCCGCGGCGACGGGCGACGCGCCCGGCGCGTCGGGGTCGGCGACGGCGCCCTCGACGGGCAGGACGCCCTGGGCGAGGCCCGTCAGCGACGAGACCAGCGGCTCGGGGAGCCCGCTGATCAGCCGGGCCCGCAGCATCACGGAGTCGACGTACCAGTCGGCGTGGTTGTAGGCGAAGATCGCCTTGCGGATGCTGTCCTCGGCGCCGGCGGCCTTCAGGTACCGGGCGGCGGAGAAGATCGCGTCGACCGGGTCCATCGGGTCGGCCTGGCCGTCGCCGTCGGCGTCGGTGCCGTACGTCTTCCAGGTCGCGGGCATGAACTGCATCCAGCCCTGCGCGCCCGCGGTCGAGACGTTCAGGTTGCGGCCGTAGTCCGTCTCGATCTCGTTGATCGCCGCCAGGACCTCCCAGCGGATGCCGTACTCGACGCCCGCCGCCTGGTAGATCGGCAGCAGGAACGGCGGGATCCGGAACCGCGCGATGAACAGGTCCGGGATCGCCGTCGGGGCACGCAGCAGCTCGGCGTCGCCACCCAGCAGCGACGGGTCCGCGGCGTCGCCGGCCGTGCCACCCGCACCGTCCGCGGCGTCCGCGGCGTCGGTCGGGTCCTCGGCGGTGTCGCCGTCGGCCTCGCGCTCGGCCTTCGCCTTCTCGCGGGCTTCCTTGGCGGCCTTCTTCCGCGCCGCGGCGCGGCGGCGGGCGGCGGCCGCGTGCTTCTTCGCCAGCGCCTGCCGGGCCTCGCGACGCTCGCGGGCGCGCTGGGCCTTCGCGGTCTCTGCGCGCCCGGCGCCGCCGCTGTCGTCGCCGAGCGAGTCGTCGTCGCGCACGCCGTCGGCGTCGTCGGACGGCGCGGCGGGGGTGGTCGTCGTCGACGCCGGCGGGACGGCGGGGTCGGCGGTCGTCGAGGCCGGGGGCTGGGCGACCGGGTCGACGGCGTCGGGCGTCGCCGCGGGATCGGCCGCCGGGGCCGGCCCGGTCGTGCTCGCCCGGGCGGCGGGCGTCGGACCCGTCGTCGTCGTGGCGGCGTGGGCCCCCGGGGCGACGAGCAGGCCGGCGGCGACCACGGCCGCGGCACCGGTCCGGCGGCGCACGCGGGACGCGCCCTCGGGACGCCCGCCCTCAGGCGTCCGGTCCGCACCACTGGGCCGCCCGGACTCGACGGACGCGGGGGTCCGTCCCTCGGGGCGATCCTGGCGGGCAGCGGTCATCGGGGGTCCTCGGAGACGGTCGGGGCGGGTGCGTCGGCACCGACCCGCGGGAACAACGTGGAGAAGCCGGGGAAGGCTCCCTGAGTAGAGCAGCCGGGGCGCGCGACCGCGCTACCGGGCACCCGGAAGACGTTCGACAGCAGGCGCTCCGCGGGCAGCGGGGCCAGACCGGTGGGCTGGGCCGGGTCACCGTTGGTGCAGCCCGTCGGATCGAGGACGTCCAGGCCGCCGGCGAGCTTGCCGGCGCCACCCGGGGCGACGTACGCGTTGCGACGGGTCTGCCCCAGGACGCGGGACTGGTAAGCCAGCGACTGCGGCGTCAGCGTCGCGCCGGCGCGGAGGTACCGCGGGCCGGCGGCGTCCGTCGCGTTCGTCGCGGCGGTGACGTTGCCGAGGAACGCGGTCAGGTCCCGGCGCCCGATCCCCACCTGGCGCAGGATCGGGTTGAGGTTCTGCGTGAAGGGCGTCAGCGCGTCGAGGACGGGCGGCAGGCCGGCGAGGATGCGGTCCGCGGCCGGGAGCCCCTTCTCGGACGCCGTGACGACCGGGCCCAGGCGCAGCATGAGCGCGCGCAGGTCGGGGCTCAGCCGGTTCAGGGCCTCGAACGACGGCGTCAGCTGGGTCGCGACGGGCTGCAGGCGCTTGACCACGGGCAGCCCGCGGTCGGCCAGGCGGGTGACCTCGGGCATCGTCGCGGCGAACTCCCGCTCGAACCCGGGCAGCTCCTGGAAGATCGCCGCCAGCGCGCGGTCGCGGGAGCCGATCGCGGTGAACGTGCGGCTGCCGGCGCTGACCAGCCGGCGCAGGTCGCCCTGGTTGCGGCTGATCGCCGCGAAGACGTCCGCGGTCGACGAGACGGACTGGCGGACGGCCGAGCCCTGCGAGTCCAGGACGGCGGAGAGCTGCTCGAGCTCGTCGGTGAACTGCGGCAGCTCGCCGAGGGTGTCGGAGAAGTCCTCCGCGCGGCCCCGGGTCGCCCCGGCCTGGGCCTGCTGCCAGGTGCGGAACGCGGCCCGGGTCTTCGGGTCGAACGTCTTCAGGACGTCGTCGAGCTCGACGGTCGACTCGACGGAGCCCTTCGCCAGGGTGCCGTTGTCCGCCAGGGGCCCGGTGCCGGCGGCGCGGTTGGGGGCGATCTCGACGTAGGTCTCGCCCAGCAGCGTCTTCGAGCGCAGCATCGCGCGGGCGGCCTTGGGGATCGGCGCGTACTTCGCCTGCAGCTCGATGGTCACGCGCGTGGAGTCCTGCTCGCGCAGGGACTTCAGCGCCACGACCTTGCCGACGGAGACGCCGGAGATGCGGACGTCGGCCTGGCGGGTGAGCTGCGCGGACTGCGGGACGTCGACGTTGAAGCGGTAGCCGACGGGACGCAGCGGGATCGGGCCGCCGAAGGCCATCCACAGGTACAGCAGCGCGCCGAAGCTCGACAGCGCGAAGACGATCATGATCAGCAGTCGCGCGACCGTGGGACGGGTCTTGATCACTTGGTCTCCGTCCCGTTCGGGCAGTTGTCGGCCTTCAGCGGCGGGTTGAGCAGGTCGATGACCGTCTTCAGGTAGGGGCTGTCCGACCGCCCGGCCGGGTTGGTGTAGTTGTCCAGCAGCAGCTGCGAGCCGCAGTTGAACAGCAGCATCGTGCGCCGGATCGGCCCGACTGCGTCCTGCGTCGACAGGGCGGAGTTCGTGTTGTGGGCCGCCCAGGGCAGGTAGTACAGGTAGCTCTGCTGGCCCACGCCGGTGCCGGCGGGGTCGTAGGCCGCGGCGTCGACGAGGTTGTTCAGCACCTTCGTCGTCGTGCGCAGCGGCGGCACGGCGGTCCGCAGGTCGCGGACGCCGGGCGCCAGGCGACGTGCGACGGGCTGGGCGTCCCGGGCGAACGGACGGAGCTGCTTCTCGAGCACCGGGCGGGTCTCCGCGAACAGCGGCCGGAGCTGGCGCAGCGAGGGAGCGAGCGACCGGGTCGCGGGCCGCAGGCGCGGCAGGCCGCCGGCCAGGGTGGTCGACAGCCGGCCGGCCTTCTCGAGCGCGGCGGTGCTCGCCCGCAGGGTCGCGGGCAGCAGGCGGACGGTCTCGCCGAGGTTGCGGTTCTGCGCGGCGAAGCGCGCGAAGACGGCCTCGTTGGCCCGGATGAACGCGGCGAGCTGGGCGTCGGTGGAGCCGAGCTCGCCGGTGATCCGGCCGATGTTCGTGACCAGACGGCGGGTCATCGAGCCGCGCTGGGCCAGCAGGCGCGTGGCGCGGGCCCCCTGGCGGGAGAGCGGCTCGAACCGACGCAGCGCTCGCGCCAGCGCGCGGCCGCCGGGACCGCCGATGGCCGTCCCGGCGTCGCCGAGCAGCGCGGCCAGCTGGGCCCGCGTGTCGACGTCGAGCTTGGCGATGATCTCGTCGAAGTTGACGTCCGGGGCGGTGCGGTCGACGTTGATCGTCGACCCGTTCTTCAGCGGGGCACCGGCCTCGCGGGTGCCGGGCTCGAGCTGGACGACCATGTCCTTCAGCGGCGTCTTGGGCCGCAGCAGGACCGTGGCGTCGGGTCGCACCCGCGGGGCGTAGCGCTCCTCGAGCCGCAGCCGGACGACGGCCTGACCGCGGTCCAGGCGGACGCTCTCGACCTTGCCGACGTTGACGCCGGCGATCGTCACGGCCTGACCCTGGCCGGGCATGACGCCGTTGGCGTTCTCGAACCGGGCGTCGAGGCGGTAGTAGTCCTCGCCGACGATCGGCGTCCAGCTCGGGGGCGTCACGTTCTGGTTGGAGAAGATGAAGCCGCCGACCACGAGGGCGACGATCATCAGACCGACGAGGAACGCGGCCTCGCCGGCGTGACTGCGCAGACCACGCATCAGCGGACCTTCCCGGGGATCGGATCGAGGTTCGGCGCGGCCGGGGCGGGGGCGCTCGGGCGCGAGCCGTCGGCCGGACCCTGGGACGCCGGGCCGTTGACCGGCGGGACCGGGTTGGTCGCGCACCGCACGTCGGTCCGGAACGCGGGGACCTTCGGGCTGAACGCCGGGCTCGTCCCGGTGGGCCGCTCCGTCGCGTTCGCGAACTGCGGCTGATCGCGGCCGAAGGTCGTGTAGCCGGTCTTGACCTTCGTGTTGCCGCCGATGGTCTGCAGGCGCAGCTTCGAGCCGTTGCCGTCGAACGTCTGGCCCTCGCCGGCCATGCCGACGACGCCGTACCAGAACTCCTTGTAGTTCTCGACGTTCGCCGACAGCGGCCCGTCGTCGACCTTGACGTTCAGGGTCGGCAGGAACACGCGGTTCATGCAGGCCGTGAAGGAGGAGAGCTCAGGCACCCAGGTGCGCGACTCGCGCGTCAGCCGGGCGATGTCCTGGAGCGTCGGGCGCACGTCGCCGAGCAGGCCACGGAGCTCCTTCTCGCTCAGCAGCGGGGCCGCCTGGCGGAGCCACGGCCGACCGGCCGTGATCACGCCGGGCAGCTCGCGCATGGCGGCCGTCAGGTCGCGGGCGGTGGTCCGGGTCGGCGGCAGCGCGCGGCGCAGGCTGCCGAAGGCGATGCGCGCGGTCGAGGACGTCCGGCCCAGCTCGCGGACCGTGGACTGCAGCGAGCCGCTGTTGTCGGCCAGCGTCGAGACGGTCGTGTCGAAGTTGCGGACGGCGCCGGAGAGCGCGCGCTGGTCCTGCGCGAGCGCGGCCGTGACGTCACCGATGCCGGCGATCGCCTTGGTCAGGTCGCCGTTGACGCGGCCGCGCAGGTCGGTGGTGACCTTCGCGCCGTCCCGGAGGGACTGCGGGGACGTCTTGAGCGCCTCGTTGAGCGCCTGGCCACCCGTCTTGCCGCGGACGGCCTCGTCCTGCGAGGCGTCCTCCTTGGCGGTCGGCGTCGAGCCGAAGCCGTCGCCGAGACCGCCGACGGTCGCCTGCAGCGCCTTGCGCTGGTCGGCCTGCAGCGTCGTCAGGACCTGGTCGAGCTGGACCGGGACCGAGGTGCGGGTGACGGGGATGGTGCCGCCGTCGGGCATCGACGGCGCGTCCGGCGTGCCCGGCTGCAGCTCGACGTAGAAGTTGCCCTCGAGGAACAGGCGGGGACGGATGCGGATCGAGGCGTCGCGCCGCAGGACCTTGCGGCCGTCCTCGTCGACCTGCATGCGGATCACGGCGTACTCGCTCTTGCCGTAGCGCCCGGTGTCGACGACCTTGCCGACCTTGACGCCGGCGATGCGGACGGGTGAGCCCTTCGCGAGCAGGTTCGAGGTCCGCACGACGGCGGAGACCTCGTAGTGGCTGCGGAACGGCACGCTCTTGGCGAAGCCGAAGTACACGCCGATCGCGACGACGAGCAGGAACAGCGCGCCGAACTTGACGGGGCTGATGCGGGTGCGCCGGTTGGGCGGCTGCGTCGTGCCCTTGCTCACTTGGCACCGACCTTCTGGCCCTCGGTGACGACACCCTCGTTGCGCGGGGTGTTGCCGATCATCTGGCGTCCGGGCACGTAGACCTCGTTGCCGGCCTCGCACTCGCGGGGCTGCCCGGGGGCGGCCGTGTTGGGGTACGGGTTGCTGTGCAGGAGGCTGTCGGACGGGTAGATCGGCTTCGGCGCGCGCAGGTCCTGCGCGGGACCGGCGGCCGGCTTCGCCGCCGGCCCCGACTCGCCGTCGGGGAAGTTCGGCAGGATCAGCAGCCCGGTCCGCAGTCCGGGCCCGATCGAATCGGATTCCGACACGGCGCTGGCCAGGTTGCGGGTCAGCAGCGTCGCGTAGTTGCAGACGGTCTGGGCGGGCGTGACGTAGGAGAGCGTCGGCCGCAGGACGTCGGCGATCGCCCGGATGTCGCCCATGCCCTGGAACGTCCGGCGGTCGGTCCCGAAGCGCTGCAGGTTGGCCAGGGTGCGGGTCAGCCGGCGGTTGAGGGCCGGGGAGCGACGCAGCGCGGGCGTCCCCGCCTCGAACGCGTCGGCGAGGCCGGGCGAGGCCGCGGTCAGCGCGGAGAACGCGGGCCGCAGGCGCCGGAACAGCTCGGTGGACGCGTTCAGGAAGTCCGCCTGCCGGGGCAGCTCCTCGATGCCCGCGTTCAGCGCGCGGGGACCGAAGGAGATCGAGTCCTGGATCGACGGCTTGACGCGATCGAGGGCCACGAACGTGCGACGCAGGGCCGTCACGAGGTCCGCCTGGGCGGCGGCGACGGGGGCGACCTCGGCCGCGGTGTTCTGCAGCGCCGGGAAGATGCGGTCGAAGCCGGTGGCCTTGGCCACGAGGTTGCGCAGCGCGGGCTCCGCCTTCTCGAGGAGCGGCGTCAGGTCGCGGACCGTGTCGTTCAGCGCCTCGCCGCGGCCGGCGAGGGCGCTGCCGAACTCCGTCAGGTTCTCGCCCGACGCGGTCCGGGTCGGCTTGTCGAAGGTGTTGAAGAGGTCGTCGAGCTCGACCGGCTTGTTGCCGGCGTAGCGGAGCGGGATCGTCGCGCCGTCGGCGAGCGTCCGCGGGGAGCGGCCCGCCGTCAGCTGCACGTACTTCAGGCCCAGCGCGGAACGCGGCCGGATGTCGACGCGGGTGTCCTCCGGCAGCGGCTTGGCGCTCAGGTCGAGCTTCATGACGATCGTCGCGCCCGTCGTGCCGTCGGTGCCCTTGCGGGGCTCGATCGCGCTGACGAAGCCGACACGGCTGCCGCCCTTGCGCACGTCGTTGCCGACGATCAGCGCCGCCGAGTCCGGGACCTCGGCGCGGACGAGGTACGTCTTCACGAACGGCAGGCCGCTGTTGGCGTTGTAGGCCAGGACGACCGCGACGATGGCGATCAGCGCCGTGGCGGCACCGATCAGCACCGGGTTGGCCGCGAGCGCGCTGCGCTTCTGGCGGGGGCCTCCGTCGATCATCGACCGGACTCCTTCGAGAGCAACGAGTTGAGCTCGGCGCTCGCCGGGGCCGTGGACGGGGCGACGGACCGGCTGTCGGCCGCGTCGGGATCGGGCGCACCCGTCGCGTCCGGGTCGAACTGCGCGATGCACTGCCCGACCACCGTCGGGCTGCGCTCGATGCAGCTGCTGATGTAGAGGTTCGTCCGCGTGTAGTGCGACGTGCCGTCCTTGCCGTTCAGCGCCCCTGTGTACAGGTAGAGCAGGTGGAGCAGGTTGGCGACGCCCCCGGTGCGGTCGAACGAGCCGGTCAGCGCGGCCAGGTTCTTGGACGCGGGGAGCAGCGGCTTGGTCGTGGAGCGGACCTGACGCGCCAGGCGGTCGAGCTGCGGGAACGTCTCGCGGCCCTGGTCGGCGGCGTCGCCGAGGGTCTTGATCGCGGGACGGGCGGCCGCGGCGAACGGGCCGAGGCCCGTCACGGCGCGGTTGACGTCGGGGGCCTTGGCGGAGAGGTTCGCGATCGACGGACCGAACTGGTCCGACAGCCGGCCGATGCGCGCGACGGCGGGCTTCAGCTCGCGCAGGAAGGCCGGCAGGCGCTCGAGGTCGCGCTCCAGGTCGTCGCCGCGCTCGGCGGACGCCGCCGCGACGCGCCCGGACGAGGCGATGAACCCGGCGAGGTCGCCGCGGCGCTCGGCCAGGGGTGCGAGCGCCGCGTCGGACTGCTTGACGAGGTCGGCGATCGTGCCGTTCTGCGCGGCGAGGATCTCGACCAGGCGGGTGGCCTGCTGGAGCGTCGGGTTGGCGCGGTCGATGACGTTGCGCAGCTCCGCGCCGTTGCCGGAGAGCCCGGTGCCGAGCTCGGCGATGATCAGCCGCAGCCGCTCGCTCTGCGGCATCCGCATGATGTTGGCCAGCAGGTCGGGGCCGACCGGGCTGCTCGTGCGGGTGACGGGCAGCAGGTGCTGGCCGCGGTGCGGACCGTTCGCGATCGCCGTCAGCGGCGGGGCCAGGGCCACGTTCTGGCCGCGCTTCTGGGTCGGGTCGCAGTCGATGAACTGCTCGCCGATCAGGGACTGCAGACCGATCTTGCAGGTCGCGTCCTGACGGAAGTCCTGGAACCCCGGGTCGGTGATCTCGAGGACGACGGCGGCCTTGTTGTCGGCGTCGTCGAGCTCGACCTCCTTGATCCGGCCGACGATCACGCCGCCGACCTTCACGTCCTCGCCGGAGATGACGAAGCTCGCGTTGTCGAAGATCGCCCGGACGAGGTAGCCGTCCGCACGCTGGTCCTCGTCGTCGCCGCCGGAGGCGAGCGTCGTGGCCGCCACGACCACGACGACGACCACCAGGGCCAGCAGGACCCACCGCAGGGAACGCATCATCGTCCGGCTCCGGGGGTCTGGGCCGGCACGCAGTCCGCGTTGCCGAGCGTGCCCGTGTCGACGAAGGAGTTCGAGCGGTCGGGCAGCAGGCGCATGGCAGAGCCCGGGCAGCGCTTGAGGTTGCCGGTCGAGAGCGCGGTGCTCCGGCCGCGCTGCGCCGGGGCCTTCGTGGTCAGCGTGCCGCCGGCGGCGTCGTCCTGGAAGTCGAAGGCGTCGAAGACCGGGGCGGTGCTGAAGTAGTGGCCGTCGGCGTCGTAGGTCGCGGCCGACTGGCCGAAGCTGCGGATGAACGCCATCAGGTCCGGCGCGTAGGGCCGCGAGAAGCCGAGCATCGGCGTGGACGTCTTCAGGGCCTTGATCCCCGACGGGAACGCCACGCGGGTCGAGCGCTCGAGCGGCGGCAGATCGCGCAGGCCGTCGAGGACGTCGTTGCCCGCGCCGGGCGTGTCGACGAGCCGGCGCAGCTGACGGAAGACGGGGACGGAGGCGTTGGCGACGGGCGTCAGCTCGCGGAGGAACGGCTGCAGCGTCCGCGACGGCGCGTCGGAGGCGTCGATCAGCCCGCGCAGCTCGACGGTCGTCGGCCGCAGCTCGCGCAGCGCGCCGGTGCCCTGACGGAGCGCCTCGGGCGTCGTCTCCAGCGCCGTCGTCAGGGAGCGGGTGTCGGAGCCCAGGGCCTCGACGGTCCGACCGGCGCCGTCGATCAGGCTCGTCAGGCGGTCGCTCTCGCCCGAGAGGGTGCCCATCGCCTTCGCGCTCGTCGTGACGAGCCGCTCGAACTGCGCGGACTGCGCGTTGACGTCGGCGGCGAACTTGCGGAACGCGACGACGGCCTTCGGGAGCTGCTTGGCGGAGGCGTTGCCCTCGGCCTCGCGGCCCTCGTACCACTGGGAGAAGCCGCCGATGGTCTTCTGCAGGCCGGCGCGGGTCTTCGGGTCGATCGTCTTGAAGATCTGGTCGAGATCGACCTGCGAGGTCGTGCGCTCGACGTCGATGGTCGCGCCGTCCTTCAGCGCGGGCTCGTCGCCCGCACCCGGGCTCAGGTCGATGTAGCGCGACGCGATGCCGGCGCTGCCCTGGGCGCGCACGACGGCGCTGGCGCCGCGGCGCAGCGGCGCGAAGTCGCTCGCGACCGAGATCTCGACCTCGGCCTGGTCCCGGTCGTTCAGGTCGATCGACTTGATCGTCCCGACCTGGGTGCCGCCGATCCGCACCGTGCCGCCGCCCACGACCTGGCTCGCGTTCTGGAACACGAGGCGGTAGCGGTGGCTTGGTTCCGGCGCGACGATCCACGCCACCAGGAGCGCGAGGACGACGACCAGGACGGCCGCGGGCACCAGGCGCCATGCACGGCGGCGGGAGGGCTTCGTGTTCGGGGACAGCAGGTTCTCCTTGGGCCACGCGCCGCGGGGGACGGCACGAGGTCGTTGGTCGTTCGCCGGCCGCTGAGCGGGGCCTGCGTCGCACTTCTGATTCAACGGGGCCGGTGGGCGGGCACCTCGTCCTCGACGCGCCCCGATGAGGTCGGGGGCGACGTGGCGGAGGTGACCGGCGTCCCACGCGAACGGCCAGCGACGAGAACATAGTGCCCTTGGTCACAGCGCATCGCCTCCCCTGGACGGAAATGCGACCGGACGTAGGAACGGTGTCCATCGCCATCGTCCGGCGGGACGGCCGTTCCGGCCCATGACGACCAGGGTCGAAGACGTGCGCCTACGATATCCGTCTACAGGTGTGCACCGGGGCCTCGGAGGGCCCGCGGTCGCCAGGGGCCGGGAACCCGCGTCGCCAGCGGGCGATCGACCTCCGAGCGGCGCGCGACGCCGATCCGCACGCCGACCTCCGTTCGTGAGGGTTCCGTGAGGGGGGTCACAGCCTGCGTCGAACTCTGTACGTTGGTGCGCAGTTCGGCCCGAGCGATTGCGCGTCCACCCCGTCCGGGGGCGCATCGCGGCCGTGTCCATCCCCGAGGAGAGCAAGACCCTCAATGCGTAAGTTCGCCATCCCCACGGTCGCGGTCGCGGCCCTGTCCGTCGCCATCGTCGCCCCGTCGTACGCGCAGACGCCTACACCCGAGACGACGATCACGGCCAGCCCGAAGGTCTCCCCGTCCAAGGCCGGCACGGTGAAGAAGCCGAAGTCGGTCAAGCTGACCGTCAACGCCAACTGGAAGACCAGTGGCCCCGACGGCGAGAACAAGCCGATCGTTCAGAAGGTCAAGATCGACTTCCCGAAGGGCTCGCTCTACCTGGGCGGCAAGTACAAGTTCAAGTGCTCGCAGTCCGAGCTCAACCGCGCGAAGCTCGACGGCAGCGACAAGCTGACCGGCAAGTGCGCCAAGGCCGTCGTCGGCTCCGGCACCGGCTCCGCCTGGGCCGACACGGTCAAGACGACGCCGAAGTTCCAGCTCGTCAACGGCGGCGCGAAGAACGTCTACCTCTACACCGTGCTGAAGAACCCGGCGCGCGTGACGACCCCGGTCCCCGGCGTCATCAAGAAGGGCGGCAAGCACGGCGGCTACGAGCTGACGCTGACCGTCCCGCAGGAGCTGCAGGTCGTCGCCGGCACGCCGATCTCGCTGATCAGCGCGAACATCAAGACGACCGCGAAGAACTGGATCGCGACGACGTCGTGCCCGAAGGACAAGAAGTGGCCCTTCACGGTCACCTCGTCGCAGGACACGACGCCCGACGCCGTGTTCTCGTCCTTCGTCAAGTGCTCCTGAGCGAGCGCTGACCGCGCCCTCCGGGGCGCACCGCGGGGCCGACGCCCCCGCCACCACGGCGGGGGCGTCCTGCGTTCCGGGGTCGGCCAGCGGACCTGGTGCCCCAGGAACGACGAAACCCCCGCGATGCGGGGGCTTCGGACCCTTCGGGAACGGGAGCGACGGGACTCGAACCCGCGACCTCTGCCGTGACAGGGCAGCGCTCTAACCAACTGAGCTACGCCCCCTCGGGGAACGAGAAGTATGCACGAATCGCCCGCCGCGCGTCCTCCGGGTCGACGGGGTCGTTCCGAGCACGCGCCGACGCCCCGGGTGCGGGGCCCGGGCCACCGCGGCCGGGGCCGGGCAGGACCGCCCCGGCGCCACGCGACACCGCCGGTCAGACGCCGTAGGGCCCGCGGCGGCCGACGCGGGCCCGCAGGCCCGGGACGGCCAGGACCCCGGCACGCAGGCGCTCGCCCAGGAGCGGCGGCAGGAGCCCGTCCGCGGCGGCGTACTCGTCGCGGGCCTCCTCGAAGCGGCCGAGGCGGACCAGTCCGGCGGCGCGGCCCCGCAGGTCGGCCGCCTCGGAGCGCCGGGCCACCGGCTCGCGCACGTGGTCGGCGTGGGTGCGATGGACCCGCAGGAGCGACTCGGACAGCTCGACGAGGTCGTGCGTCAGGCCCGACGGGTGGCGCCGGTAGCGCACGGTCGCCCCGAGGACCGAGACGAGCAGGTGGTCGGCGGCCAGCAGCCGCAGCCAGAGGTCGAGGTCCTCCGCCTGGGGCAGCGACTCGTCGAAGGACCCGACCTCCTCGAGGGCGTCGCGACGGACGACGGTCGCGGAGGTGCACAGGGGGTGGCGCTCGTAGATCGTCGGCAGGACGAGGGCCGGCCGGTGCGATCCGCGGTGCAGGCCCTGCCACTGCTCGCCCGTGACGCGGTCGTCGGGCCCGACGATGAGCGTGTCGCCGGTCAGGATCGACGCGCTGGGGTGGTGCGCGAGCGCCCGGGCGTGCGCGGCCAGGTACCCGGGGGTCCAGACGTCGTCGTGATCGCAGAACGCGACGAGGTCCACCTCGTCCGCCAGGACCGCGATCCCGCTGTTGCGGGCCGCGCCCGGTCCGCCCTGCTCCTCGCGGCGCACGAGCCGCACCGCCTCGCGGTGGTCCTCTGGCAGCGACACGGGACTGGGCGAGCCGTCGTCGACCACCACCACGTCGACCGGCGGCGCGTCCTGGCCGACGATCGCGTCGAGGGTCTGCGTCAGGTACGGGCTGAACCCGTGGACGGGGATGACGACGCCGACGGGCACGGCCCGGAGGCTACCCCAGGCGGTCGGGCGGGCCGGGCGGCGGGGTGCCCGGAGAGCCTGCGCGGCAACGGCCCCGC
This sequence comes from Patulibacter sp., assembly GCF_030655195.1. GTDB lineage: Bacteria > Actinomycetota > Thermoleophilia > Solirubrobacterales > Solirubrobacteraceae > Patulibacter. The sequence continues at coordinate 12,516 of NZ_JAURWA010000113.1, forward strand.
CGCGGGCGCGGCCGGTGTTCCGGCGGCGGGCGGACCACCGACGGCGGGCGTCCTCCCCGACCGCCTGACGGCACGGGGCGCCGCGGGCCGCCCGGGACACGGGGCGCGCCGGGACCGCCGCCGGTGCGGGCCCGTGGGAGCGCCTGGGTGGCCATGCGCACACGGGCGACCGCAAGCCCCTGTGTGGCGCGGTAGCGTTGGGACCCCGTGGTTGCTCCCGAAGACGTCGAGCCGCAGGTCGATCCGGAGGCGCCCACGGGCCCCTCGCAGGACGCCGCGGCCCCGCAGGCCCCCGATGCCGAGGCTCCCGCCCCGGACGCGGAGGCCCCCGCGCCTCCCGCGGAGGCGGGGTCCGTCGCCGACGGCGCCGCCGGCGATGCCGAGGCGTCCGGGCCGATCGCGGCGATGACGCCCGCCGCCACCGGCCCCGGTGAGCCGGTCACCGACGAGGCACCGGCCGCTCCGGCCCCCGACGCCGTCGTCGAGCCCGTCACGCCGGCCACCACGAGCATCGACGACGCGGTCGCCCCCGCCGGCACCGCGCCGGACGGCTCCGCCGAGTCGGCCCCGTCGGGCGACGCCGCACCGGGCGACGCGTCCTCCGTCGAGGGCGACACGCAGACCGACGGCACCCCCGCCGAGGGTGCGCCCGCGGAAGACGCAGGCCAGGGCGGGTCCGCCGCCGAGGGCGGTAACGCCGAGGGCGACGCGGCGCAGTCCGGCGACGGTGCGAACGCCGACGGCGAGCCGAAGAAGAAGCGCCGTCGCTCGCGCGGCAAGCGCTCCGGCCGCGGTGGCGGCAGCGGCGGCGGACCGGGCGGCCCCGGTGGCCGTCGGCGGTTCGCGTGGGACGAGGTCTTCCTCCGTCAGCGCCTCGAGCTCCTCCGCGCGATGGAGCCCGACCCGGCCGCGATCACCTGGGCCGTCGACACGGCCGGTCGCTTCGACGTCGCCGACATCCTCGCCGGCGAGGGGTCGTCGGGCCGCGAGTTCGGCCGCCGCGCCTATGGCGCGACGCCCGAGACCGACGACCAGGCCGCCTGGATCGTCCTCGCCGCCGTCCGGGCCCGCGACATCGTCTCGATCGCCCGCCGCGCGGTCAGCGGCACCCAGGACCAGCGCGAGCAGGTCAAGGCCGCCATCGAGCTGCTCGGCATCGCCCGCGTGAACACCGCGCTGCAGGGCGACCGCCCGGCGCAGCAGGTCTACGCCGAGCGCGCCCGGCGCGTCGACGTGACCGTCAAGGGCGGCGAGGACCAGAAGGCCGCCTGGGCCCTGCTCTCGCTCGCCCGCCCGCAGGACGTCGTCTCCGCCACCACCCCGCGTCGTCCGGCCGGCGGGCCCGGCGGCCCCGGTCGCGGTGGACCGGGCGGTCCCGGTGGCCCCGGCCGTGGCGGCCCCGGTGGCTTCGGCGATCGCGGTGGTCGTCGTGAGCGCCGCGAGCCCCCGATCCCCGGTGGCGTCTTCTCCGTCGGCGAGTCCGGCATCGGCGGCGAGCTCGGCGCCAAACTGCGTGCCGCCCTGGCCGCGGCCGAGGGCGCCCCGCCCGAGGACGAGGCGCCCGAGGTGGCCACGGCCGACACGGCGCCCGCCCAGGCCGCGCCGGTCGAGGCGTCGCCGGCCGATGCCCCGGCGGGGGACGACGGGACGACGGACGCCCCCGCCACGGAGGCGGCCCCGGCCGAGGACGCACAGGCCGAGGACGCGCAGGCCGAGGACGCCGACGCGCCGCAGGCCGAGGGGGCCGAGGACCCGCAGGCTCGGACGGCCGAGGCGCCGCAGGACGGCGATCCGGTGGATCCCGCCGCGGAGTCGCAGAACTCCTAGGCCGACCTCGCCGGTCCGCGGGCGCTCAGGCGGCCCGCGGACCGCGCGTCGGCGGCTGCACCGGTCGACCGGCCGGCCCTCGGGTCTCGCCGAGTTCGCCTCCGCGCCGAGCGACCCGCGCCCGCAGCGCGCGGGCACGGATCCGGGTCTGAGCGAGGGCGCGGGGGCCAGACCCGGATCGCAGGCGCCAGGCGACACGAAACCCGGTCTCGGCCCGGTGCGTCCGGCGAGACCTGGATCGGAGCACCTCGTGTCGGGACGACGTCGTTCCCGCGGCACTCCGGGCCGGGGGGGGCGGTCCACATCCTGCTCCATCGGCACCCCGGCGACGCCCGGCGGCGGAGCGCGCGGACGGCCGATCACGCTCGCCACCACCCGGGCGGTCGATCGGGGGCCACGTCCCGATCGGGACGTGGCCACCCCGCCGACCCCCGGCGCCCGGGTCGATCAGGCCGCGGCCGCGGTCCCGCTCACCACTCGGAGGGCGGCGGGATCGAGCCGAGCCCGTCGTCGTCGCGCTGCCCGCCGGAGCGGACGCTGACGGCCTCGACGACCTCGGACTCCTCCGCGGCCTCCTCGAGGTCCTCGTCGTGCTCACCGTTGCAGAGCACGCGGAAGTTGCCGGAGACGCCGGCGTCGCAGTGGATCGTGATCCCCGGGAGGATCCGCTCGCCCTCGTCGAGGCCCAGGCGGTCCATGTCGAACGCGGAGAGACCGATCCCGTACGCGTCGTGCGTCGGGTTCTCCCGGTCGTGCGAGTTGACGGCCATCTGGAAGGCCTGCAGGTTCTTGGCGATCTTCGACGTGTCCGACATGACCGATCCAGCGTAGCGCGGTACCCTCGTCCGGTCTCCGGGCGCGTAGCTCAGCTGGTCAGAGCATCCGGTTTACACCCGGGAGGTCGCCCGTTCGAACCGGGCCGCGCCCATCCCCCGCCGCGTCGTCGGCCGCTCGGCCGCCGAAGCGCCGTCCGCGGCGGGCGCCCGCGGGTCCCGGCAGGGCCCGACCCCGGCATCATGTGCGGCGATGGACGCCCGCCGCGCCGCCCTCCTGCGCCTCGGGACGCTCGCCACGGGGCTCCTCGTCCTGTTCGTGGTCTTCAACGTCCTGGGGGTCGTCGACCGGACGCGGATCGAGGACTGGATCGACGACGCCGGGGTCGCGGCGCCGCTCGCCTACGTCGTCGTCGCCGGGATCCTCGGGGCCGTCCTCGTGCCCGGCGCAGCCCTCGCCGCGGCGGCCGGCCTCCTCTTCGGCGCCGTCGCCGGGGCGCTCATCTCCCTCCCGTCCGCCGTCCTCACCGCCGTCCTGGCGCGCACCTTCTCGGCCCGCACGGGGGGCGACGCGCTCGACGCCGTCTCGGGCGAGCGGCTCACCGCGCTGACGTCGTTCGCACGCCGCCACGGGTTCGCCGCCGTCGTCGTGCAGCGCCTGATGCCGGTGGTGCCCGACGGCCCGCTGTCCCACGCGTTCGGCCTGGCCGGGGTCCGCACCCGCGACATCGCCCTGGCGACGCTGCTGGCCTCGGGCCCACGGGCGTTCTCCTACGCCCTCCTCGGCGCCAACGCCGACGACCTCACGGGACCGAACGCCCTCTTCGCCATCGGCCTGAACGTCGCGACGGGGGCGCTGGGGCTCGGGCTGGCGTGGGCCGTCGTCCGCAGCGAGCGCCGGCGGACCGCGGCGGTGCGGGACGACGCGTCCTCCGCCCCCGGCACGCCCCGCTCCCCCGTCCCGCCCTCCGCCGACGGCCACGATCCGCCGACCCCGTCGTCCTCCGACCCGGGGCGGTCCCGGCGCTAGGATCGCCGGATGCCGCTCGACCCCCCGATCGCCGCCCTCCTCCAGCAGATGGAGGCCAACGGCGCCGCCGGGGGCCTGATGGCCGCCGGTGACATCGTCGCCGCCCGCACGCTGATGGGCCAGATGCTCGGCGGCCTCGCCATGGCCGAGGCGCCGACCGGCGTCGCGGACCCCACGTCGACCGAGATCCCGTCCGACGCCGGCCCGATCCCGGCGCTCGTCTACCGGCCCGCGTCGGAGGGCCCGCACGCGACCCTCGTCTTCCTGCACGGCGGCGGCTTCGCGCTCGGCGATGCGGCCAGCTACGACGGCCAGGTGCGCGCGATCGTCGCGGGCCTCGATGCCGTCGTCGTGAGCGTCGACTACCGCCTCGCGCCCGAGCACCCGTTCCCGGCCGCGGTCGAGGACGCGATCGCCGCGACGAACTGGGCGGGCGAGCACCTCGCCGAGCTCGGCGGACGCGAGGACCGCCTCGCGGTCGGCGGGGACTCCGCCGGCGGCAACCTCTCGGCCGTGGTCGCCCAGGCCCGGCGCGACGCCGGCCTGCCGCTGGCCGGCCAGCTGCTGATCTACCCCGTGACCGACCCGGCCACGGACTTCCCGTCGCTGACCGAGAACGGCGAGGGGTACTTCCTCACCAAGGCCGACATGACGTGGTTCGAGCAGGCCTACGCCGGCGAGCAGGACATCGCCGCAGGCCTGGCGGACGTCCGCGCGTCGCCGGCCACCGGCGACCTGCAGGGCCTGGCGCCCGCCGTCGTCACGACCGCCGGATTCGACCCGCTGCGCGACGACGGCGACGCCTACGCCCGGGCGCTCGAGGCCGCCGGCGTCACCGTGCGGCACCTGGAGAACCCGTCGCTGATCCACGGCTGGCTGGCGATGGCGCCGCTGAGCCCCGCCGCGCGCGAGGCCCGCGACGCGGCGCTCACCGCGTTCAAGGACCTGCTGGCCTGAGGTCGGGCCGCGGCCGGCACCGGCCGGCCCGCAGCGCCCGCCACCGACCGGCCGGCCCGCGGCCGCCCCGCCGACGCCCGACCGCTCAGGCCGCAGCGGCCCCGACGTCGGCGCGGATCGCGTCGGCGACCGGCGTGGTCGGGCGGCCGATCAGACGCGCGAGGTCGCCGCTGTCGGTCGTCAGCTCGCCGCGACCGATGGCCGCGCTGGAGTCGGCGATGACCCCGTCGACCGGCGCGGGCAGGCCGGCCTTCGACAGCACCTCGGTGTAGGCCTCGACCGGCAGGTCGGTGTAGCCGACGTCCTTGCCGGTCGCCTCGCCGATCAGTGCCGCGATCTCGGTGAGGGTGAGCGCCTCGTCGCCCGCGAGCTCGTAGGTGCGACCGGCGTGGCCCTCCCCCGTGAGGACCGCGGCCGCCGCCTCGGCGAAGTCCCGACGCGGCGCGGGCGCGACGCGGCCCTCGCCCGCCGAGCCGACCACCCCGTGCTCCAGGGTGACCTCGAGCTGGCCCGTGTAGTTCTCGGTGTACCACCCGTTGCGCAACAGGGCGACGGGGACCGTCGCCTGCGCGAGCCGCCGCTCGGTCTCCTGGTGCTCGGCCGCCAGCAGCATCGTCGTCGTGTCCGCCTGCAGGACGCTCGTGTACGCCAGGAGCTCCACCCCCGCGTCCTCCGCGGCGGCGATCGCGTTCGCGTGCTGGGCGGCGCGCTGCCCGACCTCGCTGGAGGAGATCAGCAGGACGCGGTCGACGCCCTGAAACGCCGCCTTCAGGGTGTCGGGCTTCGTGTAGTCCGCCTCGCGGACCTGCACCCCGCGGGCCGCGAGGTCCTGCGCGTTGTCGGGGGTGCGGACGGCGGCGACGATCGACGCCGGGTCGACGCCGCGCTCGAGCAGCGCGTCGACGACGAGGCGGCCGAGCTGCCCGGTGGCTGCGGTGACGGCGATGGTGGGCATGGGAGCTCCGTTGGTCGTGCTGGTCCGGCGGCCGGTCGACCGCGCCCCGTCTACGATTGCACAATCTTTTCGAAAGTGCATACCGAATGTTGCGTACGGAGTGCTTCTGGCACACTGCGGTACGATGTGTTCATGGCGATCCCGGAGGACTCCACGACCCAGGGCGCCGCGGTCGCGGCGATCGCGGCGGCCGACGACGGGCCGGCGGCGGCCGCCGTCGCGGACGAGCCGGCGACGATGGACGTCGACCCGCGCCTGGAGCCCGACGTCTTCGCGCGGGGCTGCACCTCCCGCCTGCTCCTGCAGGACGTCACCGGCCGCTGGGGCGCGCTCGCGCTCGGAGCGCTGCACCAGGGTCCGGCGCGGTTCAACGCGCTGCGACGCCGGGTCGACGGCGTCAGCGAGAAGATGCTCGCCCAGACGCTGCAGGCGCTCGAGCGCGACGGCCTCGTCGTCCGGGACGTGCAGGGCACGATCCCTCCACGGGTCGAGTACCGGCTGACGCCGCTGGGCACGACGATCGCCGAGCGGGTGGTCGACCTGATCGAGCTGCTCGAGGCATCGATGGGCGACGTGACGGTCGCCCAGCGCGACTACGACGCGCGGTAGCCGGGCACCCGCGGCCGACCACGCCGTGCCGCGGCGACCACGAGCCACGCCATCGCCACGACGAGGGCGGGCGCGAGCGTGAGGCTCGGGATCTCGTCGCCCGCCAGGATCCCGCCGGCGACGAACGCGACGAGCATCGTCACGGTCAGCACGACGCACGACGGCAGGACCAGCCTCCCGGCGACCAGGAGCGCCCCGCCGACGAGCTCGACGACCCCGGCCACGATCACGAGGAACCCGGGCGCGGGCAGGTCGAAGCGCACGAACGCGTCGCGCTCCCACCCGTAGGCGAGGAACTTCGGCAGGCACGCGATCAGGAAGATCACGCCGACCACGATCGCCACCCGGCGCAGGACGGGGTCCGCGCGGACGGCGGCGTCGAGGTGCATGCCCACAGCGTGACCGACCGGGCGGGCGCACGCGGCGCCCGCCCGGTGGCCCACCCGCCCGGAGGCTCAGACCCCGTCGGCCTCGGAGGCGTCGTCGGGGGTGGTCGTCGGGGCCTCCTGGGAGGCGTCGTGACCGGCGGTGGCGGTCGGGGCGCCCTCGGCGTCGGTGTCGGCGTCGACGTGGGTGTCCGCGTCGACGTCGGTGTCGGTCGGCTCGGCGGCGAGGATGCCGTAGAGCCGGCGGCGGGCGTCGATCAGGACCTGTCGGGCCTCGGCGGCCTGTTCGGGCTCCGCGACGCGGACGACCTGGCGGGCCGCGTCGACGACGCTGACGACGAGGTCGCGGAGCTCGAGGGCCCCGCGGTCGTCGGCGTCGACGAGCGCCTCCCACGGCGTCGACTCGGCCGACAGGCGCGTGGCCTCCTCGGTCCCGTCGTCGGTCAGGGCGAAGGCCTTGCGGTGCCCGCGGCCCTCGGCCCCGGTGCTCTCGACGAGCCCCTCCCCCGACAGGCGCTTCAGCGTCGGGTAGACCGACCCGGGGCTCGGCCGCCAGACCCCGCCGCTGCGCTCGCGCAGCTCGTGGATGAGCTGGTAGCCGTGCATCGGGCCCTCGAGCAGGAGCACGAGGATGCCGGCGCGGATGTCCCCGCGCCCGACCCGCGCCCCGGCCGGCAGGAAGCCGGGGAGCTCGGGGTCGCCGGGGCGGCCGAACGGACCGCCGGGACCGCGGCCACCCGGACCGCGACCGTGGCCCCGGCCGCCGGGACCACCGGGACCGCGCCCAC